>JAPPJC010000052.1:21412-71919 GCA_028820455.1 Acidimicrobiaceae bacterium | reverse complement strand
CAACCGGTGAACCGACAATGCAACCGAGCACACCCGACCGGTGCATATCGGACCGATGGTGAGCTGGGTGGGTGGTCTGGTCGATGGTTTGTGGGTGTTGGTGTATGAGGCTGGGTGGTCTGGTTTTTGTTTTTTGTGTTTTCCTGTGGGTGTTGGTGGGGCCACGGGGTTCTTTCGATGCTGGTTGGAGTGCTCTTCGGGTGTTGCGGCTGGTTTCGTAGGCAATGAAAACCCCCCTTTAAGCAAAAGGAGATATTGGAAATGGTTGGATCAGTGAAGTCCATGGTTGTCGGTTTCGTGTTGGCCGCGGCGGTGTCGTGCGCCTCACTGCTGGGTGTCGCTTTGACCGCCCAGCAGGCAGAAGCCGCGGGTAGTTTGGATAGTATCGGTACTGATGATCTCGATGAGAAGAGTGTGGAGAAGGCTATAGACAACTTCTTCAAGAGTACGATAGGCGGGCATGTCAAGAAGATACTGTCGCTCACGGGTATAGTGATCGTGTTGTTCACCCTTGTCAAGAATTTCGGTAACGCGGTGAAGAGGGGATTATACAGTCGGGTTGCAAATGCCATGCTGGGTGGTGTGGTTGATGGTAGGGGTGTCAGTACACGGTGTAGGCGCGTAGGGCGGGTGTCGGTTTCTTGGGGTTCAGTAGGTTGTTCTCTGGTGAGAATGCTGTTGGAACGTGGTTCGAGGTCAACCGTGGGTGGATTGTAGGGCCTGCCCTAGATGTGGTAGTGGTAGAACGGGTGAGGCCACACACAAGACGATGCCGTACAGGTACAGGGACTGCCACGGGTATTACGGCGTGCGCGCGGGCGCACTGAGTGCAACGCGGGTATTACGGCGTGTATCATCGGATGAGCTGTGAGCACCGACGAGCCTACACCGACGAATTCGCTGGCCGCCGCAACCCGCGGCCATTCGACACGGTAGACCAGATGGCCAGCCTACTACGGGGCGGCGTCGGTAAACGGCTCACATACGAGCAGTCGGTGACGTGATCCCGCGCCCCGCGCCTCAGGGGTGGAATGCGCCGACAATAGGAGAGTCAGCCGTGATCCAATGCCGCCACCTACTCCATCAGCGAGAAAGTGGCCTTACGTCAATTACCCCGACACTGGGAATCCCACTAATTAATATGGTATCGGGGTATAAGCAACTCAAAGACGCACCCCGCCCAGCCAACCAAATCTTGCAACCCAACCACATAATCCCCCAAAAGTATGATCGTAAGCGGGGCATGACTGCTTTCTTCGCTTCTCCAAAGCTCAACACTGCCTTCACCAGCATCCACTTCGTCTGTGCAAGCTGCTTCAAGGCGGAACGCTCAAGTTTCGGAACCCGGTATATTTCGGTCTAAATCGAATATGGCTGCGGATTTTCTGGCCATTCGCAGTCGATTTTCCGACTTCAACGCTCTACCATATCCTGGGTTCCAAGATAAAACAGTGAAACGATGAGTGGAATCTTCTCGTATGTGACTGTGACACCCTGATCTTCATACCGCTGGGACACTACCCAAAACTGAACGTTCATCCCTCTCAGTATGATCAATATAGACAACCTCACCCCCAGACTGTTCCACAAGCCTGGTGGTTTCTTCTAAAACACCGTCAAGGGTACCATGCGCAGCACTACAAGCACTGTAAGTTCTTATATGGAATACGTTGCTAAAACACGTATTCACCAAAACACGTTATCCGAACTGAGACGTGTTGTCAGATAAGACCCAACCCGCAGCCCGAATACCACAAATCAAATAATAGTGTTCTGAGCCTTTGCCAGCCACATAGTGACATCAGCTATGGCCTGATTCATGGCTTGGCCTATCAGATCGAAATTCCGTACTTGTTGAATTCGGGTGGAAGCTTGTTCCAACTCCTGACGCGACAACAACTCTCGGAATATTTCGCAAGCATCAGCCAAAGCAATGATAGCCACATCACGTGAGTCTGGTATCTCGTCACTGAACAGCACGCTCATAATGCGCAGCTTCACTTCGCGCACCGCTTTGCCATCAATCGTTGGGTAACGTCTGGACCGAAGTACCCACAGAAATTTGTCGTCATGCTTCTCTACGATACCCTTGTCAACAAGCCTTTCAAGAGCTCTACTACGAATCTCATCTGATCCACTGGCTATGTGTTCCACCCAATAATGGGCACCACGCTGTTCGTTTGTTGCTGCAATCTGAGCCAACGTAGGATCGAGCAAACCATCACCAAGAGGTGTAGCATCTACAAGAATCAAATTCTCAAGATCAGTGTCAATCCGATCTTCCAAAGCCAAATCCATCAACACGGCACCCGCTAACGCACGCCGCAGCGACCAACTACGCACCGAAACGAACCTACCGTCATCACGCAGTATCAAGAGCATTAGTTCCTCAGCAAACCTCAACATTAAGACTGGTACCTCCTAAAAACCGATTGAAAACTCTAGAATACAGCTTCTAAACTATAACGTGTCATTCCTAGACTATTACCCCTAGCTCCTAGGCCATTATCCCTAGCTGGCTCACTTTTGCTCAGCCCAAGCGTCTATATCTCTTATAGCTTCCGACATCGCCTGGGCTATCAAATCATAATTGCTCACTTGGGTAATGCGGTCAGATACTTGCGCAAACTCCCGTTCTGACAACATTTCTTCAAATATACCACAAGCACCCGCTAAAGCGATGATAACCACATCCCGCGGATCGGGTATCTCATCACTGAAAAGCACATTGGTTATACGTGCTTGAGTTTCGCTCACAGCTCTGCTGTCGATCACCTGATAGTTCGTCGTCTCAAATCCCCACAGAAAACTGTTATCACGCTTCCCCAGAATACCTTTTTCGATTAGCCTTGCGAGAACCTGATCACGAATCTCATTAGCACCTCCGGCTACATGTCCCACCCAATAATGGGCACCACGCTGTTCGTTTGTTGCTGCAATCTGAGCCAACGTAGGATCGAGCAAACCATCACCAAGAGGTGTAGCATCTACAAGAATCAAATTCTCAAGATCAGTGTCAATCCGATCTTCCAAAGCCAAATCCATCAACACGGCACCCGCTAACGCACGCCGCAGCGACCAACTACGCACCGTTAGAAAATACCCATCGTCACGTAACAGCAAAAGCAGTAATTCCTCAACAAACCTCAACGTGTCCACTATAAAAACCTCTAAGAACTGCTTTTCAAAATTACCTGTCAAGAATTGTTACACACAATTTAACTCAGATGATGACACTTGCTGACACACTAGCTCATACTCATAAACATAACAAGTACTGGCTCACAAAAATATGAGAAAACAATACGACCGCCTGACCTAACTATACTGAACCCAATAATAAATCAGAAGCTATGGCTTAATGATAGCATGACAGACAAGCTGCAAGTCCACCAATATATACTACCCCTTATCCCTCCTCCCTGATAGAGGCTTCTAATCACGACAATACCAACCTATACTGCTTCAACAGCCGCTAAAGAAAATGAACTTCCCAAGACGACGATTAAGACGACTTCGCAGAACAGCAGCATTGCGTAACCTGGTAGCAGAAAGCCGCCTCCACCCCAGCGATCTTATCGCTCCACTATTTGTGAGAGAAGGCATGGATGAACCAAGGCCTATCTCGTCAATGCCAGGACAGTTTCAGCACACGCGACAATCTCTACGACAAGAAGTAGCTGAATTACATCAACTGGGTATTGCAAACGTCATTCTGTTCGGCATCCCCGAACACAAAGATGTCTCAGGTTCACAAGCCTGGAACCCCAAAGGCATACTACAAACCGCTCTCGCCGATTTAAAAACCGACTTGGGTGACGAAATAGTTTTGATTGCTGACCTGTGTATGGATGAATACACCGACCATGGACACTGTGGTGTGCTTGACACCCATGGCAACGTGGACAATGACGAGACTTTGAAGAATTACGCTCGCATAGCCGAAGCGCAAGCCGCAGCTGGTGCTGATGTGGTAGCACCATCCGGCATGATGGACGGACAGGTTGATGCTATACGCTCAACTCTTGACACTTCGGGCTTTTATCAGACAGCCATTCTCGCTTACTCTGCCAAGTATGCAACCTCTCTGTATGGGCCGTTCCGTGATGCGGTAGAGGTGGCCATAGCAGGCGGAGGAAACCGGCGAGCCTACCAGCAAGACACATCCAATGCCAGGGAAGCCATGGAAGAAATCCGTTTTGACCTTGATGAAGGCGCCGATATGGTGATGGTGAAACCCGCACTTCCCTACCTGGATGTTATTTCCAAGGCCAGACGAACTTTTGATGCCCCACTAGCCGCGTATCATGTTTCCGGTGAATATTCCATGGTTTGTGCTGCAGCAGAACGAGGCTGGCTTGACCTGGACTCAGTCGCCTACGAACACATATCAGCAGTCCGTCGTGCTGGCGCAGACATGATAATCACATATTTTGCACGTCGTCTCGCCACAATCATGTCATCACAATGACCAGCGAAACATTCACAAGTCCAGCGCAGTGCGCCAACACCGCATATCGCGGAACCGCGAACACCTCAACAATAGCAGCTGAACCCCGTCTCGACCATGCACCCTGTTGAGAAATCAACCAATAGCACCCTTTTCAAGCGAGCACAACAAACAATCCCTGGAGGTGTTAACTCTCCTGTAAGGGCTTTCAAATCTGTGGGAGGTGCGCCTTACTTTGTAACTGAAGCCTCAGGGCCTTTCGTGTTCGATGTGGAAGGAAACCGTTACATCGACTACGTGCAAAGCTACGGAGCAGGCATCTGCGGTCATGCTCATCCTAAAATCGTGGAGGCCGTGTTTCAGGCAACAAAACGAGGAACTAGTTACGGTGCGCCTACACTCAATGAAGTCCTGTTGGCAGAAGAAATATGTGCACGTGTACAGGGCGTGGAAATGGTACGCCTGACCAACAGTGGTACTGAGGCTGTCATGTCTGCTGTTCGGCTAGCTCGAGGGGTAACCGGACGTTCAACAATAGTGAAATTTGCTGGCTGCTATCATGGACACAGTGACTCTCTGCTTGTTTCAGGCGGATCAGGAATAGCGCAACAAGGTCTGGCGGGTTCAGAGGGAGTACCAGACGGCGCAGTAGCAGATACTATAGTTGTCCCATACAACACCATCCCTGAACTTGACGAACGGGTGGCAGTGGTATGCGTTGAACCCGTAGCCGCCAATATGGGACTGGTTGCTCCACTGCCTGGCTTCTTAGAAGGCCTCAGAGCTGCCTGCAACAAGGTTGGGGCACTACTTCTATTCGATGAAGTCATCACTGGCTTTCGCCTCTGCAAAGGTGGCGCGGCGCAATGGTATAAAGTCCAACCCGATATCTGGTGTTTTGGCAAAGTGGTCGGCGGTGGGTTACCCGTAGGTGCTTTTGGAGCTTCGAAAGACATCATGACGCAACTGGCACCATTGGGTGGAGTGTATCAAGCAGGCACTTTATCAGGTAACCCGTTGGCTACCGCTGCCGGACTAGCCACTTTGAACATGCTGGACCAGTACGCCTATCAACAACTTGAACATACGGCTCTAAGCCTTCAACAAGGCTTGGAGCAAGCTTTCTCAGCAGCAGGAATAACAGCGATGGTTCCACGAGTGGGGCCCTTGTTAGGGATTTTCTTCACCAATTCTACACCCACTGACTTCAACGAGGTACGCGAAGCAGCAGACAACGGCATGTATCCTCGGTTTTTCCATGGTATGCTCAGCCGTGGCGTGGCGTTAGCACCTGGTCCTTATGAGATACTGTTTCCTTCACTTGCCCACACCACTTCTGAAATCGCAGCCACTGTAACAGCTGCATCCATTGCTGCATTGGAAATTACCCGGCAATCGTAAACCATCGATCCCATGCTCACCTCACAACAGGTGACCACGGCTGGTGGGATGTCGCCCACCGGGCACATCGCAAAACATTGGCTCATATTCACAGATAAAATCTACTTGCAAACCTCATGCCCCCCCCCCCTTACCTTGTCAGTGGGTTCTGATGTTGGTGTCAGAGTCCGAGTGCTCGCCGCGGCGGGGTAGGGCTTTAGCCCCCTCGATGAATACGAAGGCAGAAAACATTGAAGTAATAAGGCCAAGAGGGTGGAACTGCATCTGTGAAGACAAAAAGTGGAAACACGAGCTTAAGCAATTAGATTGGATATACGAGCAACTAGTCCAGATATATGAAAAAGTTATCTAAACGCATCAAAATATCTTTAATTGCTGTAGCAATAATTCTGATACCCATAGCAGTAGCACTGGCCTGGTGGTTTCTGCGTGAAGACGGACCCGCCGAAGTCAGCTTGGAAGCAGCAGTCGAGCAAGTGGAGAACACCGCGGACACAACCACTGAAACCAGCGTACAAGCGACTGAAGATGGCACAAATCTCAATACGGATGACACAACAACTGCGAACGAAGCCACATCCAACAGCGATATCGATGAAACCGACCCCGAACAATCGACCGACCCCGAGCAGTCCCTCAACTCCGAGGGAACAACGAGTACTACACAAACAGAAGATGACGACACCCTCAATGAATCAGACGGTAACAACCAAACCGGTGACGATCACACCGACAGTGAGGATACCGAAGATAACGAGAATAGCGTATCCCCACCATCTGGCATAGCGGGACAATGGATGCTGCAGCCAGGCGACAGTTCTAGTGACCTCACAGATAATCCTTCAGTGAGCTTCGCAGGATACCGCGTAGATGAAGTGCTAGCCGGAGGTATCGGAGAGTTCACCGCTGTAGGCCGTACAGCCGACCTCACCGGGACACTCGAACTCACCGATACCGCACTCACTGCAGTTTCAATCACTGTAGATTTCAGGACACTGAAAACAGACAACCCCAGCCGTGACCGTCAAGTACAACGAGCACTTAACACCAGCGAACATCCTCTTGCGCGCTTCATACTGGCAGAACCCATAAAACTCTCGAATCATTCTTCCTACTCCGGAGCAGTTGTTGGCGACCTCACCATAAATGGAATCACTAACAGTACTACTTTTGATCTTGAAGCTCAACTAGTAGAAGACACTCTTGTGGTGGTAGGTTCAGCTTCTGTTGTGTTCGCTGATTATGGGGTGAGCGTTCCCTCCGTTCCAGTGGTCGTTTCAGCAGACGATCACGGCATCATGGAATTTCAATTATTCTTTATTAAGAATAATTGAAACTACTGAAACTGCATCAATTGGCAATAAGAACAGGCAAAACACCAAGGCGATAAACAGCCTGCAACAAGCCCCACACCACCTACTGAAATAAGCCGACATGAGAGCATTAGTGCAAAGAGCATCGCGGGCTCGAGTTTGGGTAGACGGCAAGACTGTTGGTGAGATTAGAGCCGGATTATGCTGCCTAATCGGTGTCACGCACGACGACGACCACAAAAAAGCAAAGAAACTAGCTGAAAAACTTTGGCATTTACGGGTATTCGACGATGAAGAGGGAAAAACTAACCGTTCAGCAGCCGAAACCAACGGTGAAGTGTTAATAGTCAGCCAATTCACCCTATACGGCGACACACAACGGGGGCGTCGTCCTTCATATACAGCTGCGGCTTCTTCTGCTCAAGCAGACAAACTCATCAACCACCTCGTAAAGGAGCTTCAGAATCTTGGGGCAACCGTAGAAACAGGAACTTTCGGAGCACATATGAAGCTTGAATTAGTCAATGACGGCCCTATCACACTCCTGATCGAGATTTGACATCGACATCCAAAACTTGCTTCATTGCAGACTCGAACCGATCTGCATTCGTCAGCGCAGCAACAAAGAACTCAGTATCGGCCCCTGAAGCTTGTAACCGGCTAAAATAACAACTAAATAGCGAACCTGGCAATTACATGATATAATCTCCATGCTATAATATGAAGCCTAGTCGGACAGCATTGAGTTGTCGTGAAATAGCCGTAATCACTATCTGCAATCGTAAGATACAATCATAAACTATGTCTGAAGTCCCTGCTTCTGTTGCAGATAAGAAATGCTTTACTGCGGTTAAGAAAATAGCTGGGTATATCGACATATCGCCCACGCCCTACCATGCCGTTGAATGTGCTACAAGACTGCTGAGTAAAGCAGGAGGACAAGTTCCTGCAAACATAAAAGAAGCTGCTTCACCCGGACTTTGGTACACCAGTGAAGACGGAGCACTTACTGCTTGGCGCATAGGCGAACATCACCACGCCCGTAGTGGTCTACACATCGTAGGAGCACACACCGACTCCCCTAACATTCGCATAAAACCGCTGCCAGACCGCGGCAACTACGGATACCGCCAACTCAACGTCGCCCCATATGGTGGAGTGTTGCTCAACTCATGGTTAGGTCGTGACCTGGGATTAGCTGGACGAATCAGCTACCGCAACAGCCAAGACAACGTGAGCACAAAACTGGTGCACATCAATGAACCATTAATGCATATACCCCAGCTTGCCATACATCTCGACCGTGAAGTCAATGAACGAGGCCTCGTATTGAACCCTCAACACCAAATGTCGCCTATCTGGGGTTTCAACTCCATGGACGCCGACCTTAAAACAAGCCATATGCATGACAGCTGTGGAGGAGCACACTCTGACTGCAAGTCTTCTGCCAACAGCCCTGAAACAAAGCAAGCTCTTACAACATCGATAATACTGTCATGTCAAGAGAGTGACTTTCTCACAACTATAGCCACTTCAGCAAATGTCGATCCCGATTCAGTCATCGGCCACGACCTTATGGCTTTCGATCTAGCACCTGCACGATTCGTGGGAAACGAAAACTCAATACTCGCATCAGGTCGAGTTGATGATTTAGTGTCATGTTTTTCAGCACTCGAAACTCTCATAAGCATATCTCAAGAAGAAGCTGACTCCAATGAGCATATTCCTTTACTCTGCCTTTTCGATCATGAAGAAGTGCGTAGCCAGTCAGCTACTAGTGCTGCATCTCCGAGGATGCTTCACATCATAGACATGTTAGCCACAGGCTTTAACAGCGATGCCGACGACAGAATCGCATCTCAAGCCGGTAGTTTTTTCGTTTCTGCTGATGGTGGGCATGCAACACACCCAAACTACACTGAACGTCACGATGCTGAACATCCTGTGATCATCAATCAGGGTCCGATGCTGAAAGTGAACATAAACCAGCATTATGCAACTGATTCGACTACTGGGGCATTCTGGAGACTCATCTGTGAGCAGGCTAATGTTCCTGTGCAATACTTTGTCAATCGTTCTGACTTACCTTGCGGCTCGACAATCGGCCCCATAGTCGCTACTCGCTTCGGTATTAAAGCTGTTGATGTCGGCTGCCCTCAATTAGCGATGCACTCAAGTAGAGAGCTCTGTGGAGTGCGAGATATAGCCTGGCTCCAAGCAGCCCTGAGACAGTTTTGGCTTACCTGAGTAAGAGCAACAAAAGTTTACGAAAATACCACACAAGCGTGTTTGCATATACGGAAAACAAGCCTACACTTATAGCTCATGACAGACGGAACATTTTCAGGTGATAGCAAAACTATCGTTATAGGAGTATTGGCTGCTCTAGTTATAATAGGCGCAATACTCTTTTTTGCAATAGGATAACTCAACACTGATTTCAGTTACGCCAAAAGCTGGACACAACCTAATCACACAAAGCGTCCCATAATGTTAACCCTTGCGCTGGCGCAGGTGAAGGCACGAGGCTGCGGTCACGTGCAGCTATTATCTCGCCTATGTCTGACGCTTTGGCACGCCCTAAGCCTATCGCCACTAGCAGTGCAACTATTGATCGCACCATTTGATGGCAGAAAGCACGAGCTGCAATTTCAAAGACAAGGAGATCGTCTTCTTGCCACCACATGGCTTTACGTACAGTGCGCACCAGCGACTGATCAGGCTGTTTTCGGCGGCAAAAAGAGCTGAAGTCGTGAGTTCCCAAGAAGCGATCTGATGCTACTCGCATAGCATTTACATTTAAAGGATGCTCCACATGCCAGCTGAAGAACACACTCAAAGGATCAGCAACGGCAGCATTGAGGATACGGTAACGGTATACACGCTCAACACAAGAAAAGCGTGCATGAAATGTGTCGTCTGCAACAGCCACATCGGAAACCATGATCCTCGGCCCGCACATGCGGTTGATGGATTTTGCCAACCTAGTCACATCAACACGATCCTTCGGAGCGTCGAAAGACACTACCTGTCGCCGAGCATGCACACCACGGTCGGTTCTACCTGCACACGACAGCGTAATCCTACAACCTAGAACCTTGCTCAAAGCTCCTTCAAGGCTGCCTGACACCGTGGGAACGCCTTCATTGTAAGCAAAGCCGTAAAAGTCTGATCCGTCATATGCTACGGTCATGCGCATCCGCACATGACCTACCGGAAGTGGCAGAACTCTGCTCCTACCCTGTCTGGCAGAGTTCAAGTCCACCTAAGCCAGGCTACACGAACTCAATGCGAGCCATCGGAGCGTTATCACCGGAGCGTGGGCCGATCTTTATGATACGAATATAACCGCCGGAACGATCAGCATAGCGAGGGCCGATCGACGAGAAAAGCTCGGAAGCCATCTCACGATCACCCAAGAATTTCACTACTAGACGGTGATTGTGTACTCCGCCTTTACGAGCTTTGGTGACCAATTTCTCAGCAATAGGACGCATGGTTTTCGCTTTAGCCACTGTGGTCACTATGCCGCCGGTTTTATCGGAGTCTTCGTATCGTGCTTGAGCATCAGCGGCTATGAGTGAAGCAATGAGATTGGCCATCATCAGTTTCTGATGTTGGCTGCTACCTCCGAAGCGACGTCCTTTACGTGGTTTAGCTACCATTTCAACTCACCTAGTCATCCATCACCGGCTATCAGACAGAAGAACTCGTCTTCATCAATGATACGGATCGGGTTTCCCTGGTCTTTGAGTTGAAGGGCCTTTTGATGTTTTGAGTTCGTACGCTCACCAGTAGCAGCAGAGTTCGTGTGTCCAAGAATCAGATAGTCTGTCCGGCCGCTTATCGATCCCATGGGTCTCGCGCCGACGTCGACAGCTGACTGGAAGGCTTCACGCCGCGGCATCGACATCAACGTTCCCGTGAATACCACCTTCTTGCCGAACAGTGCACCTTGGGGGTCTGGTGTTCCCCTGGATGTGAAATCTTTGGCAGTGAAACCGGAAGACTGCGACGACTTCAAGGGTGTGCGCTTCTTTGACAGGTCGACATTGGAGAACGGACTGTAATCGTCAAGATCGAAATAGCCGAGTCGATATCCGTGCTTGCCAAGCAGCTTCGAATGGGTCATGTTGGAATGGACAGACAATTTCAGCCATAAGAGCCCAGCAGTTTTAGCATCCGGTAGAGGGTCATGATGATCATCACGAGACAGTGGAATCCCGAACTTATCAGCAAGCACTTCAAGTTTGTACGATTGCTCCTCCGGTAGTGCTGATCGAGCTGTGCGACAGGTACACGCGAAGTAGAACGGATCCGGTTTATAACCGTGGAACTCTGCACTTCTGCGCAGCACTGACACGTCGAACGCTGTGTTGTGGGCGATGACCAAACGTCCGTTGAGCATCTCCGCTACACGTTCCCATACCTCGGGGAACTCTGGAGAGTTCTCAGTATCGGCAGGGCCGATGCCATGTAAGTCCGTGTTGGAAGACCTGTAACGGTTGTCTGGCGGGCGGATCAAGAACTTCTGTTCCTCAATTGGCAAGCCGTCCTCAAAAACGACCACACCGACAGCGCACGCCGTGTTGTGTTCGTATCCGACGGCGGTCTCGAAGTCGATCGCAGCAAAGGAACCCTCAAGCAGTTCGTCTTCTTCTTCCGTGCCTCTCATTTCTTCTTCAGCAACCTCATCGGGGACATCTTGCGGCAGCGACTCTTCATCTGCAAGCAATTCATCCAGTCCGCTTTTCTGCTGTTGGTCGGCTGCCTCCGCCGCGGCATCCATGCGACGCTTCAGTCTGGCAGGCGGCTCCCCCACCAAAGTAAGATCACGTTCAGCTAGCTTCCCGATTACTTCTGCTAGACTTTTCTCGCCAAAATTACTGATGTCCAAGAGATCTCGACTAGACTGCTGCACTAGATCCCCTAGAGTGTGAATCTGCATACGCTTCAGGCAGTTCCGGGCGCGCTCTTTCAACTCCAACACATCTATCGAAAGCTCATCCAATTCGTCAACCTCTGAAACGGGTTCCTGATCTTGCGGTTTAAGACCTTGCGGGTCTTCTCCGCATTCTTCGATTATTTCAATAAGAGCTTTAAGCGTTGAACCAGCTGAGGCTAAAGCGTCTCCAGGCGTGATAGAACCATCGGTTTCTATGTCGAGCATCAGCAGGTCATAATCGGTGGATTGAGCTACTCGAGTGGTGCCGACGTTGAAAGCAACTCTACGCACAGGAGAATAAACAGAATCGACCGGTATGACACCTATGGCGAATGAATCATCCTTGTTTTCTTCGGCGGACACATAGCCCCAACCGTGTTCTACAGTGATGTCCATTGCCAGACGGTCTTCACCTTCTATGATTGCTATCACAAGTTCAGGGTTGATGATCTCCACGTCAGGATGTGGTATTATGTGTTCTGCCAACACATGAGCAGGGCCACGAGCATCGAGACGAAGAGTCAGAGGTTCCAAGCATGACGTCTTCAACACTAAATCCTTCAAATTCAAGATGATGTCTATGATGTCGGTCGCTACACCTCTTATTGTGCCGAATTCGTGAATAGCATCATCGAAACGCACCTGTGTAACAGCCGCTCCAGGAATTGATGACAACAAAGTACGGCGTAGAGAGTTGCCTATTGTGTAGCCAAAACCAGGTTCAAGCGGACCGATAGAAAACTCCTGCCAATTCGGAGCTTTTGGTGGCAGCGGCTCAACCTTGGGACGCTGTATGACAAGCATGGGACTCCTAAAATTATTTACTTCGAATACAGCTCGACAATAAGCTGTTCTTGCAAAGGTACGTCTATTTGATCACGCAAAGGAAGCTCTAACACTGTGGACTGGTAGATGTCGTCTCCACTGCCAATCCACGGAGGGCGAGCACGATCAAGAACATCCACATTCCATTGCAGAGTAGAAGAAGATCGTATCTTAGGCCTTAATTCCACAATGTCGCCCTTCCCCAAACGATAAGAAGGTATCGTCACACGGTTGCCGTTGACATTCACATGGCCGTGATTCACGAATTGTCGGGCTTGAGGGCGAGTAGCCCCCCAACCGACTCGGTAAACGAAGTTGTCAAGACGTAGCTCCAAAAAACGTAGCATGTTGTCGCCTGTCACACCTTGACGGCGACTGGCTTCATTGAAAAGATTGCGGAACTGTCGTTCGTTCAAACCGTAAGTGTAACGAGCTTTCTGCTTTTCCTGCAATTGCACGAGAAACTCTGAAGGAGTGCGACGCCTAAGCCTTGAACGGCCATGCTCCCCAGGTGGGTAAGGCCTCCTATCAAGGCAAATCTCCTCCCCTCGTGTTCCCCAAATATTGGTGTTCAGTCGACGAGAGATACGTGCCTTCGGACCTGTGTAACGAGACATGTCAAACCCTTCTACGCTTAGGAAGACGGCAGCCGTTATGAGGGACCGGGGTTACATCTTTGATACCGATAATCTCAATCCCCATCGCCTGCAAAGAGCGTATCGCCGTTTCACGGCCTGAACCTGGGCCTTTCACATGAACATCGATCTTTCTGACCCCATGTTCCATGGCCTTCTGGGCAACCTGCTCAGCTGCCAATTGAGCAGCGAAAGGAGTGGATTTGTGTGAGCCCTTGAAACCAACATTACCAGCTGACGCCCAAGAAATCACATTACCTTGCAAATCAGCAATAGTGATGATGGTATTGTTGAAAGAACTTTTTATATAAGCCACACCGTGAGTTATGTTCTTGCGGACGTGCTTGCGGGAACGGCTATCCGCCGATGAAGAGCTAACCATAATCACTCACTGACTTTTCTTGCATCAAACGCATGGTTCAGGAAACATGCGGCCGATGTGGAATATCCAATCATAGCTTATTTTGTCACTTTCTTGCTGCCGGCAACTGTTCGTTTAGGACCTTTACGGGTTCGGGCGTTGGTATGGGTGCGCTGACCTCGAACCGGAAGACCACGACGATGCCTCAAACCTTGGTAACAACCAATCTCCATCTTGCGTTTGACATCTTGCGCCACATCGCGACGTAAATCTCCCTCAACCTGGAGATTTACGTTAATATAACGCCTTAGACGAGCAATCTCGTCATCGGTAAGACTATGCACCCTGGTGTTGGGGCTGATTTCGATTTCTTCACATACTTTGCGGGCTGTGGACCGACCAATACCATAAATGTAGGTTAGAGAAATCTCCACATGCTTGTCACGGGGAATGTCCACCCCTGAAATACGTGCCACTTCTACCTAGCCTTTCCCTTTCTCAGCCTTGCCTCTGCTTGTGTCGAGGATTTTCGCATATCACCATGACACGACGCCTCCGCCGAATCACTCGGCATTTGTCGCACATCCTTTTAACGCTGGGGCGAACTTTCATCTACGCCTCTTTTATCTACCTCTTTTATCTACCGTTCGCATCTTACTTGTAACGGTAGGTGATTCGACCTCTTTGGAGATCATACGGAGTGAGCTCTACCTGCACACGGTCACCAGGGAGTATGCGAATATAATGCATACGCATCTTGCCGGAAATGTAAGCTAGAACCTCATGGCCGTTTTCAAATTGAACACGAAACATAGCGTTGGGAAGAGACTCTGTCACAGTCCCTTCTAGCATGATTGCGTCTTCTTTAGGTTTCGACAGGGTTATTCCTCCTAATCAAATAGACGGCCAATAATTCTATCAATCAGCGACAAAATTTCAACACCTACTTTGCCGTTTAGTCTGCTTACTTGTGGGAGAGGCTTGCTGACAAGCCACATCTAAGACACTGTCTATCACACTGGACACCCGATAGAACACATCTTCAACAACACCTAAACCGTCGACACTGAATAAAAGGTTCCGCTGTTCAAACCACTGAAGCAACGGCATAGTCTGGATTTCATAGTCTTCCAGACGACGAGCGATGGATTCTTCAGTGTCGTCTGAACGACCACGAGCCAGTAGTCTCTCAACAGCTACCTCAACAGGAACTTCCAAATTAACCGCTAAAGTGATGCTCCCGCCCTCAGCAGCTAAAAGAGCCTCAAGGGCTTCAGCTTGTTCTAGGTTGCGAGGAAAACCATCGAGCAACACTCCGGTAGCATTGATTGCATCCTCGTGTTGGAGCCGCTCAGCCACAATGCCTATAGCTATTTCATCGCTTATCAGCCGACCGGACCGCATTAGAGCCTCAGCTTTCATCCCTAATTCGCTTCGGGCTGAAACAGCAGATCTCAACATATCGCCAGTAGAAACGTGTAAACAACCATATTTCCGCTCAATCAAAGTAGACTGTGTTCCTTTGCCTGAGCCTTGCCGACCTAAAATCACTATGCATACCATTGTTTTAACTGTTTATCATCTCAACTGTCAAAAGAATCCCTCATATCCGAACAATCAGCACTCCCATATTCACCTTCTGCGAACATCATCAGCAAGCAGTTTCTCATCAGGCGTCAACGAGAACATCGACAGCACTCCCTTAGAAGTCCTGTAAAACCATCGGCGAACAGTCTCTCATCAGGCGTATTGCATTGCCAGCCACAGAGGTTGTTCTAGCTCAAGAATCCTTCATAATTGCGCATTGTCAACTGACTATCGATTTGTTTCATAGTCTCTAAAGCCACGCCCACTGCGATAAGCAATGAAATACCTCCGAAAGCAAAGCTACTCGCTCCTCCACCCGAACCTTCCTCTACATCAAAACCAATCGTCAAAGCAATAAGAATTGAAGGTACGAGTGCTACCGCCGCTATGAAAAGCGAACCTGGCAAAGTGATACGTGAAAGAATCCGCGCCAGATAGCTCTCGGTTTGCCTGCCAGGGCGTATCCCCGGGATGAACCCCCCCTGTTTGCGTATGGTGTCGGCCTGTTTGTGAGGATCGAAAGTAATCGCAGTGTAAAAATAAGAAAAACCAATGATCATAAAACCAAAAAACAGCAAATACACCGGGCTGGACGGTGAAGCTAAATTGTCGTTGACGAAACCCCTCAGAGCACCGAGCAGACCTTTAGCCTCTTCAGGTATAGCTGCGCCTATCAAAGTGGGTAGGTACAATACGGAACTGGCAAAAATAATCGGAATGACGCCAGCTTGATTGACTTTGAGGGGAATATAAGTGGACTGACCTCCATACATGCGTCGACCAACCACTCGCTTCGCGAATTGCACGGGAATGCGTCGCTGTCCTTGTTCCACGAACACAATCCCCACAAGCAAAATCGCCGCTATAACGAGAAACATCAGCGTTGCGAAGGGTCCGTTATTGGCCTGAATCGCAGTCACCTGCGCAGGAAGGGTTGATACCACACTACTGAAAATCAATAGTGACATGCCATTGCCAATGCCTCTTTGGGTAATCAATTCACCCATCCACATCAGCAAAGCCGTGCCGCTAGTCAAGGTCAGAACCACAACAGACACGGTCCATACATTGAAATCCGCTATCATACTCTGTTCGCTACCCAGTAATGAACCGCCACTGAACAGAAAAGCAAAACTTGTCGACTGTACGAGTGCTATACCGATAGTCATATAGCGTGTCCATTGAGTGATCTTGCGTTGGCCTACAGCTCCTTGCTGCTGCCATTGCTCAATGCGAGGCACTACCACACCAAGGATTTGCATAATGATTGAAGAAGTGATGTATGGCATGATGCCAAGAGCAAAGACTGCAAACTGGGTAAGCGCTCCACCCGAGAAAAGTTGGATGAAACCCAGTATACCACCTGAAGTGTTGGCCCTATCACGTAAGGCCTGAACAGCTTCAATATCCACACCTGGAGCAGGTATGAACGACCCAAAACGATACAAAGCGATGATGGATAAGGTGAAAAGTATCTTTTTGGTCAGGTCGGGGACAGTGAATATACGAAACAACTTCAATAAACGTAACACTGATTCAACTTCTCCTTACCCGCTTATTACCTGCTTGTATCTCTGTTCACCCGTATTTGTCCATTCGATGCTCTTCCGGAGGTGAGGCAGTCGCCGTGTAAGTTCAGTATTAGAACGCATAAGAGTGTTCAACTCAGACTCAGCGATTGGTGTGCTGATTGAAACTACCATGCGGCGGACGGCGATCTCCCCAAGGCTTGCTGACAATCTCAATACTGCCGCCTGCAGCTTCAATCGCAGCTTCTGCTGTTTGTGAGAGAGCATGCACCCGCACCCGAACAGGGCGAGAGAGTGAGCCACGTCCTAATACTTTCACCAGAGAGCCTTTGGATACCAAACCTCGGCTCAACAGAACTTCCGGTGAGATCTCATCAAGTCCACTGGCTTCTATCGTGTCGAGATTGATGGCCTGATATTCCACTCGAAAAGGGTTGGTGAAACCACGCCATTTCGGTACTCGCCTCAGGAGTGGCATCTGTCCACCTTCAAAGCCCACGGCAACTTTACTACGAGCACGTTGACCTTTCATACCTCGGCCTGCGGTCTTGCCTTTACGTCCACCTATGCCTCGAGCCACTCTTCTGGCCTGTTTGCGGGCTCCTTCGTTAGGAGCAAGGTCGTGCAACCTGATCATTGTGCTTGTTTCTGTGGCTTCTGCCACAAGATCATCTTCCACTCCAGGGGGCTCATCTGTTGTTTCCACATCTGCTGCATCTTCCGGCTCTGTATCTGCATCTACCACTTTGGAAGTGGCTTCGACTTGCGCTGTTGTGACTTTCGATGCCTCAACCGTGGCTTCAGGATCAAGTTTTTCGACTTTCACAAGATGCGGCACTCGATGTATCATCCCCCAAATTTCATGTCTGTCCGGTAGAGTGTTGCAACGACCTATCCGGCCTAGACCAAGAGCACGCAAGGTTCCTCTCTGCTTGGGTTTTGCACCGATAGCAGATCTCACCTGAGTGACCACTAACATTACTGTCATTACCTCAACAATCTCATGTTTTTGAAATCTTACCTACGCTGATCTCACGCGATCACAACACCAGGCACCGACCTCCGACGGCGGCTCAAGTGTTGAGGTCTTACTCACGCTGATCTCACACAATGGTAGCAACTCGACTCTGCCTTGTCTCTTTATAAGCTTCCCACAAACCGGTAGGCAGAAACTCCTCAGGCTCTAAACCTCGTAAGCGTGCAACCTCATCAGGCCACCGCAATGACTTCAAACCATCGATGGTAGCCCTTGCCACATTGATGTGGGTTGAAGACCCCAACGACTTACACAGCACATCATGAATACCAGCCTCTTCAAGAATAGCCCGAGCAGCACTACCTGCAATAACACCAGTACCCGGTGCAGCAGGTTTAAGCAATACACGCCCTGCTCCTGTGGTGCCGATAATGGGATGTGTGATGGTTTTCTGAGTCATAGGGATTTCGAATAGGTTGCGTTTGGCTTCTTCAACACCTTTTTGAATGGCTAAAGGAACCTCCCTGGCTTTCCCATAGCCAAGACCCACCCAACCGTTGCCGTCGCCCACTACAGCAATAGCACTGAATGAGAAACGACGACCGCCTCGAACTACTTTGGCTACACGATTGATATGCACCACCCGCGGATCACGAAGCACAACACCAGTAGCCACAGCACCTTCAGCCATCAGAACTCCAACCCTGATTTGCGAGCCGCATCTGCTAATGCTGCTAAACGTCCATGATAACGGTAGCCACCACGATCGAATAGCACAGCGGATATGCCGGCATCCCGGGCTCGATTTGCCAGTATTTCCCCAATTCTAGTGGCTGCTTCCACATTACTGCCAGGTTTTGAACGAAGATCAGACTCCAACGTGGATGCAGAGACCAATGTCACGCCTTCGCTGTCATCAATCAGTTGTGCAGTTATGTGACGGGCAGATCGAAATACCGACAAACGCGGCCTCGCTTTTGTGCCAACTATTTTTTTGCGAATCCGCCGGCGGCGGCGAAGCCGTGCTTGTCTGCGATCTTTTGAGCAATCAACCATCTGAAAATTACCGTTCTCCAAATTATCTTTGCCATCTTCTATTTCTTTATTTTCATTCGA
The DNA here is from genome assembly GCA_028820455.1 of Acidimicrobiaceae bacterium. GTDB lineage: Bacteria > Actinomycetota > Acidimicrobiia > Acidimicrobiales > Aldehydirespiratoraceae > JAAXHB01. The sequence goes on along the minus strand of JAPPJC010000052.1, from coordinate 52,781 downwards.
CTTGTATTCGCCATGTATTTATTCCCGTGTGATGCACTCTCGTAACTCAGCCTGTGTATTCGCCATGTTCACCGGTGTGCACCATGCTTCCGATGTGAGGGTTATTTCGCAGCCTTGCCCGCCTTGCGTCTAACTCGTTCACCCGCATAGCGGATACCTTTTCCCTTGTACGGTTCAGGCTGACGCCATCTACGAATATCTGCGGCTACCTGACCTACAAGCTGTTTATCTATACCTTTCACAAATATTTGAGTAGGTTTGGGTACTTCCAGTTCAATTCCTTCAGGCACATTGACCATCACAGGATGACTGAAACCCAGTGAAAGCTCCAAAGTTCGTGGGTTCGACAATCTAGCCCTATACCCTACTCCTTGAATTTGTAGTTCCTTGGTGAATCCTTCGCTTACTCCTACTATCATGTTATGGATCAGCGAACGGCTGAGGCCGTGTAACGATTTACTGGTAATCGAATTGTCCGGCCGCTCTACCTGAACCACGTTCTCAGCTTTGACCGCTGTTATGGCACCAGGCAAATCAAACTGGTTTGTTCCTTTAGGGCCTTTCACAATAACAGTGGAGCCATCGATTGCAACGTCTACCCCCACAGGAACAGTGATGGAAATATTACCTATACGACTCATATCCCACAATTCTCTCATGCAGTTGAAATTTTCGCGTTGACCAAGCTCACCAAACGTGGCATATGACTTCACCACCAACCCGATTGCGGCGTGCTTGGCGGTCACTCATCAAACCTTTACTGGTAGAAACGACAGCCACTCCGAATCCGCCTTGTACACGGGGTATGTCACGGCAACTATGGTATATGCGCAACCCCGGCTTGGACACACGCTTCAAACCGGAGATAACACGCTCACGTTGAGGTGAATATTTCATTTGAATCGTTAAAGTAGTAGCGGGATTCGACGGGTTTTCTGTTTCAGTGTAAGAAGAGATGTAGCCTTCCTGTTGCAATACTTCTGCCAAGGCCAGCTTCAATCTTGACGCTGGCATGGATACTTCGTCATGCATGGCAACATTCGCATTTCGTATGCGAGTGAGCATATCGGCTATTGGATCAGTCATAGTCATTTTGTCGCCCCTACCAACTCACTTTTTTAACGCCTGGCAGATCACCTGCATGGGCCAAATGTCGAAAACATATCCGACACAAACCAAATTTTCGATACACCGATCGGGGTCTACCGCACCGCTGACACCTAGTGTATGCCTGCGACTTATACTTGGGTTTGCGTCGTTGTTTTTCGCTTAAAGCTCTTTTAGCCATCTTTTGCTATCCTTCGCTCCGCAATGGAAAACCAAGAGCTTCAAGTAAAGTTCTGGCCTCTTCATCGGATTTGGCGGTTGTCACAATGGTTACATCCATACCTCGAACAGTGTCTATCGAGTCGTAGTTGATCTCTGGAAAGATCAGCTGCTCGGTAATCCCGAAAGTGTAATTTCCACTGCCGTCAAACGATTTCCGGGATAGTCCCCTAAAATCACGAATACGTGGAATGGCCAAGTTTACCAGTCGATCAAAGAACTCGTACATGCGGTTTCCTCGTATTGTGGCCTTACAACCAATAGCCATGCCGGCACGAAGCTTGAAACTAGCCAAAGAGTACCTGGCACGTGTAACAGCAGGCTTCTGGCCTGAGATCACTGCCATGTCCACCATAGCACCTTCCAACAGTCTGGCCTGATTTTTGGTACCACCTACACCCATGTTGAGGACGATTTTGTGGAGTTTAGGCACCATCATAATATTGGGCAAGCCAAGCTGCTTTTGAAGATCCGAACAAATCTCGCTGTCGAACATAGCCTTAAGCCTAGGCTTGTAACTCTGCGAGGGCAAGCCGTTGCTTGTTGAGGCTGTTGCGGTTGTAGTGCTGGATTTCGAAGAAGAAACTCTACCATCAGCCATTACAGATCAGCCTCCGTACGCTTGCAGATACGGATCTTACGGCCATCACTGTCGAACCTGTATCCCACACGGGTGGGCCTACCATCAACAGGGCTCAATACAGCAACATTCGAAACATCGACAGGCATTGTCTTTTCGATGATACCACCCTGTTGCACCTTACGAGTAGGGGCCTGGTGACGGTTAACCACATTAACCCCTTCAACGATTACTCTGCCTTCCTGAGGTATAGCCCGCTCAACTACACCTGTAAAACCCCTGTCTTTGCCCGACAGCACAGCCACACGGTCTCCTTTTATGATTTTCATAGACCTTTTCAACCTGCCGGAGCGACCGGTTAACCTACGAGAACGTTCAGCCATCTATACAGCCTCCTCAAAACCCTACAAAACTTCAGGGGCTAAAGAGACGATACGCATGAATCTTTTGTCCCGTAGTTCACGTCCAACCGGGCCGAAAATGCGTGTACCCCTTGGCTGCTGGTTATCATCGAGCAACACCGCAGCATTTTCATCAAAACGTATATAGCTGCCATCGCTACGACGTTTTTCCTTCTTAGAACGTACCACCACACAACGCACTACATCGCCTTTGCTCACTGCTGCCGCCGGCAGAGCATCTTTAACACTGGCCACGAAAACATCGCCGATCGAAGCATAACGGCGGCGTGAACCCCCAAGTACCTTGATGCACAGTACTTCTTTAGCCCCGGAGTTGTCAGCCACGCGGAGTCGCGATTCTTGTTGTATCACCTCGCACGCTCCAGTATTCTTACAATTCGCCAACGCTTGGTTTTGGACAGGGGCCTGGTTTCAGCTATGCGCACCCTGTCACCTATGCCTAATTCGTTCTTTTCGTCGTGGACCACAAGACGAGTGGTTTTTTGTACTGTTTTGGCATACCTGCGATGACGCGTCCTATTCGTGGTGGCTATGATCGCTGTTTTGTCCATACTATTTGAAACCACAACTCCCTCACGCGTCTTACGACTGTTACGTTGTGAAGGTTTTCCTGTTGCAGCATCTTTTGTGGCATTCTTCATTGTCATACCATCTACCATCGCAAACCTCTCTCGAACTTTATGACTTTCAATTGAACTCATAGCCATGCAAACTTACAGCTCTTGACGTTCTAGAGCTTCTGCTGCTGCTATCTCACGGCTGCGCAACTCGGTAAGCAGTCGTGCTACTTTTTTTGTGCCTTTTTGAACAGCGGAAGAGTCATCGAGCTGACCGGTGGCGAATTGGAAGCGCAAGTTGAAAAGCTCCGCTCTGGATTCATCTATTCGTTCGACCAAATCGGCGTCATCCAACGTTGCAAACGATTTATTCTTATTCATCAAAGCCCCCATAACGAGTGACGAAACGAGCTTTTACGGGTAGTTTCTGGATAGCACGATCGATAGCATCCCGGGCAATCTGCTTATCATGGAATGTCAGCTCAAAAAGTATACGTCCTGGACGAACAACAGCAACCCAATGCTCCGGGTTTCCTTTACCTGAACCCATACGTGTCTCAGCAGGTTTTTGAGTCACCGGCTTATCGGGAAAGACATTGATCCACACTTTACCACCGCGTTTTATATGGCGAGTCATAGCCACACGAGCTGCTTCAATCTGTCGAGCTGTGATCCAACCTGGCTCAAGAGTCTGAATACCGAAATCTCCATGAGTTACCGCAGTACCACCCTTTGCAATTCCCTTTGTTCGACCTCGGTGATGTTTACGGTGTGCGACTTTCCTTGGCATGAGCATAAGAATTTTCCTAGAACTTGTAGCATTGAAAATGGGTGTATCGTAGATGCCCTAATAGCAGTGACAACGGAACCGGCAAAAAGCAACAGTCATTGCTGTCTGATAGTATTGCTTGTTGGTATTCAAGACCGTGTTGTCCTTTACGCATTGATTCACTCAGTAGAGGAGCTCAACCCGGAATCGGAGCCTTCAGCATCAGGGCCTTGGTCATTTACGACGGTTTGTGGCGCGGATATATGACCTTCAGTAGGCGTTTGCCTGGTGGTTGTTCGCCCTTCAGCAGACTCCATGATAGAAGCTTCCTCTTCAAGTAGCTGAGCTAACTCGGGGGCTTCTTCTGTTTTAAGCTGCGGAGAATCCTCACTGTCGGTTTGAGTTCCTTGATCACGGCGGCGAGCAGCCGAAGACGACACAATCTTACGTAAGCGCGACTTCGAACCCGAAGTAGCCCCCACCGCCATAGCTGCTTCCTTGGTGGCCTTATCCTGAGATACTCTACGGTAGGAAAGTATGTCACCTTTGTAAAGCCAAACTTTTACTCCGATACGACCGTAAGTGGTATGTGCTTCACGAAATCCGTAATCCACGTCAGCGCGAAGAGTTTGCAACGGCACCCGTCCCTCACGATACCATTCGGTGCGAGCCATATCAGACCCACCCAACCGACCCGAACATTGCACGCGTATGCCCAAGGCGTTAGCCTTCATAGCGTTTTGAACGGCTCGTTTCATCGCTCTTCTGAATGCCACCCGTCCAACTAGATGGTCGGCTATGCTTTGAGCTACAAGAGCAGCGTCTAATTCTGGTTGCTTTATCTCAACTATGTTGAGCTGTACTTTAGGATTGCCTCCGATTTTGGTAAGGCCACTACGAAGCCTGTCGGCTTCAGATCCGCCTCTACCGATAACCACTCCAGGGCGCGCTGTGTGTACGTCTACTTGTAGTCGATCTCGCGAACGTTCCACTTCAACCCTGCTGATAGCAGCATATGGTAACTGTGTGTTGATATAGTCTCGTATCTGCCAGTCTTCGATGACGTTGGCGGCATATTCCTGACGATCAGCAAACCATCTACTCTTCCACTCGGTGGTTATCCCGAGGCGAAATCCATAAGGATTAATCTTCTGGCCCATTGACTTCCCTTCTTTGACTTCCCTTCTTATACCGTTTTCTCAGCGGAGCTGCCCTCAGGCTCCTGGCCGGAAGAACCGGATTCGTCTTGATTGTCGTCATCAGCACTGCCGTTGGCATTGTCAGTGTCAGTGCTGTTGCCATCGACATCGTTCGGGTCGTTGACCGCATCGACATCAGTAGTGTAATCACTGGTCTCGCTGTCCTCGGAAACGCTGGTTTCGTCTGTGACAGTATCGATAGTTGCACTCGCATCAGCATCAACCTGCTCCACCTCAGCATCATTCGCAGCCACACGGGAATCCGTCGCTGCTGCAACAGCAGCGACTTCAGGGGTTTGAGTTGTTTCTTGCACTTCACGCGAACGGGCTACCCTGCGTTTGCGAGACTCGGCTGCAGCTTTCGGGGTGCGCGTAAGACCGCGTTCACGCATATTGTCAAGTTGTTCCTCACTATATCTGCTTACTATGACAGTAATATGACAGCTACGCTTCAAAATAGGTGAAGCTCGACCTTGAGCTCGTGGACGCCAACGCTTAAGGGTTGGGCCTTCATTGGCATAGCAACCTGAAACGTATAATTCGTCTGCGTTGAAACCGCTGTTGTGTTCAGCGTTGGCAACCGCCGAATTCAATACTTTGTTGATCTTTTTTGCAATAGCTCGAGAGGAGAAAGTCAAAATATCGTTCGCATCCGCATAGCTTTTTCCCCTGATGAGATTAAGCACTTCACGAGCTTTGTAAGCAGAGTTACGCACATGATAAGCATGAGCTTGCACGCTGGGTCGTTGCGTTGAAGAAATACTGGCATCAGCCATCGGCTACCTAGCTCCTCGTTCTTGACCAGCGTGAAAACGGAATGTGCGTGTTGGGGCGAACTCGCCTAGCTTGTGGCCGACCATGGATTCAGTGATATAGACGGGGATATGCTTACGGCCATCGTGAACCGCTAATGTATGGCCTACCATATCGGGGATGATAGTAGAACGACGTGACCAGGTTTTGACCACCCGCTTCTCGTTGAGGTCATTGAGATCGTCTATTTTCTTGAGAAGATGGCGATCGACAAAAGGTCCCTTCTTAAGGCTTCGGGGCATAATACTACCTCCGCGAATTGCGCGTCCGACGACGGCGGACAATCAACATGTCTGATTTTTTCTTGCGACTACGAGTTCGAGCTTCAGGTTTACCCCAGGGAGACACAGGATGACGCCCACCTGAAGATTTTCCTTCACCACCGCCGAGAGGATGATCCACGGGGTTCATAGCCACCCCCCGAGTTTGAGGACGTACACCCTTCCAACGATTACGACCTGCTTTGCCTAACTTGATCAGTTCATGCTCAGCATTGCCTACTTCACCTATTGTGGCTCGGCAATCCAGCAACACCCTGCGCACCTCTGTGCTGGGCAAACGTAAAGTGGCATACTGATTTTCTTTAGCCACCAACTGTATGCTGGTACCCGCACTGCGCCCCAAACGTCCCCCGCCACCTGGCCTTAATTCCACGTTGTGGATCACCATACCAACCGGTATGTAGCGCAGCTCCATAGCATTGCCGGGGCGGATGTCAGCGTTTTTCCCTGAAACCAAAAGGTGGCCCACTTCAACCCCATCAGGGGCAAGAATATATCGTTTCTCGCCGTCATGATAATGCAATAACGCAATGCGGCATGTGCGGTTGGGGTCATATTCAATGGCAGCAACCGTGGCTGGCACACCGTCTTTAGTGCGCTTGAAATCAACCCTACGGTAACGCTGCTTATGGCCTCCACCGCGGTGACGGGAAGTTTTACGTCCATGATTGTTACGTCCACCGGTGGACGACTGTTTCACAAGAAGGCTACGTTCAGGAGACGAACGGGTAACTTCAGAAAAATCTGACACCGTTTGACCACGACGTCCTGGACTTGAAGGTTTACGTTTACGAACAGCCACGTTCAAACCTCGAACACGTCAATCGAATCACCAGCAGCGAGAGTGACCAAAGCTCGTTTGGAGTCTGGGCGACGACCTATCTTGTTGGTACGGCGATTTCGACGCTGCTTGCCCTTACGACGGAGTGTGTTGACTTTCACCACCGAAACCCCGAACAACTCTTCCACAGCAAAACGGATTTCAGGCTTCGATGCGCCTAGAGCCACCTCGAAAGTATAAACGTTATCCTCGAGAAGGGCGTAGCTCTTCTCGGATACGACAGGACGAAGAATCACATTACGGTGGTCACGCATTTTGTTCTTCACTAACAGACTCACTATCAGTCTCGGCAGGAGTCTCTTCGTTGATGAGTTCTTCAACGGCTTCCTCATTGGTTCGGTCACTGTCATCAGGAGCAGTCGAATAGTCGGAATCGCCGGGTAAAGTAGCGGATGTAAACACTAGTACATCACTGTTGAGCACATCGTAGGTGTTTAATTCACCAACACGAATACAATGCACTGCATTGAGGTTCCTAAAGCTTTTCCAAGCTTCTATATCGTCATCTCCAAGCACTACCAAAACCTTGCCGGAAGCACCGATGGCATCAAGGGCTTTGATTGCTTGTTTCGTGCTAGGCGAAGGGAAATCCCAATGATCCACTACTATCACACTTTGATTTTGAGCCCGATCCGACAATGCTGATGCTAAAGCTAGACGTTTCATCTTCTTGGGTGTCCGCTGACGATGGCTACGGGGTCTAGGGCCATGTGCTACTCCACCTCCACGCCACTGCGGAGAACGAGTGGAACCATGTCGAGCGCGACCTGTGCCTTTCTGACGCCAAGGTTTAGCACTACCTCCAGCTATTTCAGCGCGAGTTTTGGTGCTATGTGTGCCTGCCCTACGCGCTGCCAGCTGAGCGGTCACCACCTGGTACATGACATCTGCACGCGGTTCGATGCAAAACGTAGCATCGGCTAGGGTCACACTCCCCACAGATTCACCCGTTTGATTCAGCAATTCGACGGTAGACACCCCCCTTCATCCTCCTTTTACAGCGTCACGGACTACCACAGTGCCACCTTGTGGCCCAGGAACCGCACCCTTGACCAGCAGCACCTGTGCATCCGGATCAGCTTTTACGACTTCCAAATTGAGTATGGTAACTCGTTTGCCTCCAGCTCGTCCCGGCATTTTTTTGCCTTTGAATACACGTGACGGAGTAGCGCATTGCCCTATAGCTCCAGGCTTTCTATGTACCTTGTGGGCTCCATGCCCAGCAGGCTGACCACTAAAACCGTGGCGCTTCATTACTCCAGTGAAACCTTTACCTTTGGAAACTCCTGTGACGTCGACCTTCTCGCCTGCGTTGAGTAGATCTACGCCAATCTGTTGACCTACGGAAAATTTGCTCACATCGTCAAGACGCAGCTCAAGAAGTCTAGGCCCTGGCTCTACTCCGGCTCGTTTGAAATGTCCTGCTTCCGGCTTGGAAAGTCTTGCGACATCGATAAAACCGGAGGTCACCTGAATAGCACTATAACTATCCTTTTCGGGTGTCTTGATCCCAACTACACGACAAGGCTCAACGTGTAATACAGTGACTGGAATAACATTATTGTCGGCATCCCATACTTGGGTCATGCCTACCTTGGAACCCACAATCGCCTTTGTAGCCATACTGTGTCCTGACATCTCTACCGAGGTTCGCCCACGAAAGTAAACCATGCAATTTCTTAGAACGTAGAACGCGCAAAAACACCCACGTATACGCCAATCCCTTGTAGGGTTCGTGAACAAATACTAAACTCAAATAAATATACTACGAACTTTTAAAACTATCATAACCAACGTCGTTTTACAACTGAATTATAGGGAATTAGTAAGTTGCATCAGCGATGAATACAACCATATCCATATAAACCACAGCAGCAAAGAGACGCAAGGAAAAGCTAGACTAGCTCAGGCTTTGATAATTATCAACCTCAAACTGGAAAAGGCTCAACTTGCTACCCCAACTTGCTACAATTGTTGAATCTTGCCAAATTGATCTAAAACTTGACGGTGTCACAGATGAGTAAACCAGAATCCCGAAACGAAGACTCAGCAAGCACAACCCGAACTGAAAACTCGACGAACACACCTGCAAAAGAAACAAAGAAAACGGCCACCATACTTGCAGATGAAGTTTCTCCTGCGGCCTTAGGTGAAAACTCATCTGCAACCGACAGCAGTAACTTAGTCGAACCCACAGAAAACACCCGCCTGCCACCATGGGTGAAGCGGGGTATCATCTTTTTTTGGCTCTCCGCTCTCGGTGCTTTTTATTTTACCGGCTTGGTCAGAGTGCTTGGAGATATCTTGACCATGCTCGTCGCTTCACTATTCCTGTCATTCGCTATTGAACCAGCCGTCAACGTGTTACAAAAGCGGGGAGTAAAACGTTATTTGGGTACTACTATAGTTTTTTTGCTGGGAGCTATCGGAGTTCTTGCCATGATAACCGCGGTAGGAAGAGTCGTAGTTCTGGAGACCAGCAATTTGATAGAACAAGCTCCAGGTTATATAGACAAAATTCAAGAGCAACTAAAAGACAACTTCAACCTTGATGTCAGCTTTGACAAATTGCGTGAACGCCTTATCAACACAGACAATATGCAAACCCTTGCCGAACAGCTGGGGCCTGGCATCTTTGATGCAACAGTTTCCATAACAAAAATATTAGTGCATGTTTTGGCAGGATTGTTATTCACTTTTTATCTGGTAGCCGATGGCCCTAAATTGCGGCGTTTGATCGTGTCGTCATTAGACCCTGCCTATAAAACCATGCTCCTGAATATCTGGGACTTGGCTATCAACAAAACGGGTGGATACATTTACTCCCGGATGGCCTTATCTGCAATATCCTCCATATTCCATTGGATCGCTTTCATTGTGCTTGATGTGCCTTCCCCGCTTACGTTAGCATTGTGGGTGGGCATAATCTCGCAGTTCATACCAGCGGTGGGTACTTATATAGCTGGAGTAATGCCGATCATCGTAACTCTGCTCGATAATCCCGAACACCCACAAACAGCATTATGGACCCTGATTGTGGTTGTACTGTACCAACAAGTAGAGAATTATGTTTTTGCTCCAAGAGTCACAGCACACACTATGAAGCTGCATGTGGCTGTAGCTTTTGGCTCAGTGTTTGTCGGCATAACACTGCTCGGGGTGGTGGGTGCCTTTCTGTCTTTGCCATGCGCTGCTACGTTGCAAGCCTGGCTTTCAAGTTGGCACGCAGCCAGAAACAAGCAACAACTTCCGGATATTCAAGAAGACGACGAACATGAAAAAGCCGCCGTCAGCAACGAAGACGCCAAAAAGTGATCAATCTGATCGATTTTGTGTTTCGATTCCAAGTTTCTTCCTAGTTTTCAGGTTTTTCTTCAGAGTCTCTTAGCTCTTAGGTTTAGAGTCTCTTCTAGGTTTTTGTTTTGTTTCCAATCCGGATTTGTTTCCGGACTTGCTGGACTTAGACTTGCTGGACTTTTATTTCAATGTCCACACCCGCGGGCACATCCAAACGCTGAAGAGTGTCCACCGTCTTTTTCGAGGGGGCTAGGATATCGAACAAGCGTTTGTGAATGTGCATTTCAAAATGTTCGCGTGAGTCCTTGTCTTTGAACGGTGACCTTACCACCGTGTAACGGTGTTTCTCCGTGGGAAGTGGCACCGGCCCCCGAAAAGCCGTGTGTGTGCGCTTAACGGTTTCAACGATCTTTTTGGTTGACTGATCTAAGATTTCATGGTCGTAAGCTTTCAGGCGAATTCTTACCAAATGCTTGGTCGGCGGCATGAGTAACCTACTTGATGATTTTAGTCACTGAGCCAGCACCAACAGTGCGACCACCTTCACGGATAGCAAAACGTAAGCCTTCATCCATGGCGATCGGACTGATCAGATCGACATGTATATCCGTGTTATCGCCGGGCATGCACATTTCAACCCCTTCGGAGAGATTGATCGTGCCGGTCACGTCGGTGGTGCGGAAGTAGAACTGTGGCCTGTAATTCGAGAAGAACGGCTTGTGACGTCCGCCTTCTTCTTTGCTGAGTACATATATTCTGGCTTCGAACTCTGTGTGAGGTGTGATACTCCCGGGTGCTGCCAGAACCTGACCACGCTGTACTTCGTCCTTGTCGATGCCACGCAGCAAAACGCCTATGTTGTCGCCTGCTTCACCACGGTCGAGGATCTTACGGAACATTTCCACACCAGTGCAGGTGGTCTTTCGAGTTTTTTCTATGCCAACGATTTCTATCTCATCACCGGAGTTCACTATACCCAGTTCCACCCTTCCAGTTACTACCGTGCCCCTACCGGTAATGGAGAATACGTCCTCTATCGGCATTAGGAAAGGCTTGTCGATGTCACGTTCAGGGGTTGGGATGTAGCTGTCAACCTCTGCCATGAGTTCAAGAATGCCAGCAGCAGCTTCACTATCGCCTTCCAAAGCTTTAAGAGCGGATACTCCGATCACCGGGGTGTCATCTCCTGGGAACTCATACTCATTGAGAAGTTCACGGACTTCCAGTTCAACTAGTTCAAGCAGTTCCTCATCATCGACTACATCCACTTTGTTGAGGGCGACAATGATACGTGGTACACCCACCTGACGTGCCAGCAAAACATGCTCACGCGTTTGCGGCATCGGCCCGTCTGCTGCGGACACCACCAATATGGCACCATCTACCTGAGCAGCCCCAGTGATCATGTTTTTGATGTAATCAGCATGGCCGGGCATGTCCACATGAGCATAATGACGGTTGTCTGTTTCATATTCCACGTGTGCAACATTGATGGTTATTCCACGTTCACGTTCTTCAGGGGCGTTGTCGATCTCATCAAACTGAGTGAAGCTGGTTCCGTCGACATTTTCTGACAACACCTTGGTGATAGCTGCTGTTAGCGTTGTCTTGCCATGATCGATGTGTCCCATTGTCCCAACATTGATGTGCGGCTTACTCCGGTCGAACTTCTCCTTGGCCATAAAATACTCCTGACTTGATTTGTGTATTACTGATTTTTGGTGAAACTTGGAAAATCAAAAACGCTATTATAATGTCTCAGCAAAATTATCGGATGCAATTTTAGCCGATACTGTCTTATTCACAACTTTATTCTTTTATTCGCCATACTTCATTCACCACGTACACGCGCTATGATTTCTGTTTGCACGTCTGCGGGTGTGGTCTGATAAGAGTCCAGCTGCATTGAGTACGTGGCTCGCCCCTGCGTGCGTGAACGAAGATCAGTACTGTAGCCGAACATTTCAGAAAGTGGTAAGTAAGCATGGACAACCTGCGCTGCACCCCTGCGTTCTGTGCCATGTATCTGACCACGACGGGCGTTGAGGTCGCCTACCACATCACCCAAATAGTCTGAAGGGGTCACTACCTCTACCGCCATCACCGGTTCAAGAAGTACAGGGCGAGCTCTGCGGGCTGCCTCCCTATACCAAGCGTTGCCCGCAATTTTGAACGCCATCTCTGATGAGTCCACTTCATGGGATTGTCCATCAGTGAGTACGACTTTCACATCGACTGTGGGGAAACCCACTAGAACACCGTTGCTCATGGCTTCTTCTATGCCTTCTGACACGGGTTTTATGAACTCTCTGGGTATGGATCCGCCGCGGATTTTACTTTCAAAGCTGAAACCACCCCCCGGGTTGGGTTCCAGGGAAGCAGTCACCACAGCAAACTGGCCTGCCCCACCTGTTTGTTTCTTGTGGATGTAAGTGTACTTGGGAACAGTAGCTGTAATCGTCTCACGGTAAGCCACTTGCGGTCTGCCCACGTTGGCACCCACTTTGAACTCACGCAGCATGCGATCGACAAGCACTTCGAGATGTAACTCGCCCATTCCGGAAATTATGGTTTGAGCAGTCTCAGGATCGGTTTTCACAGTGAAAGTAGGGTCTTCTTCGGATAACGCTACAAGAGCACGAGACATTTTGTCTTGATCGGCTTTGGATTTCGGTTCAACAGCCACATCCATGACAGGATCCGGAAAGTCCAGACTTTCCAATAGAACCGGATGCTTCGGATCGCATAATGAATCGCCAGTGCGACAGTCTTTAAGCCCGATGATCGCTGCTATATCGCCTGCGGATGCGGTGTCAAGGTCGACTCGATCGTTGGCATGCATTTCCAGGATACGCCCCACACGTTCCGGGCGGCCTGTACGGGGATTGAGTACACGATCACCTTTCGCCATCGAACCACTGTAAACACGAAAATACGTCAGTCTGCCAACATGAGGATCTGTCATTACTTTAAACGCCAACGCAGCCAGGGGGTCTGACTCTTCGGCTGCAGAACGAGTGACCGGTTCATCCGTATGCGGGTGAACACCAGACGCTGGCCGCACATCCAAAGGCGAAGGCAGATACTTGATGACTGCATCGAGCAAAGGCTGCACACCCTTGTTCTTGAAGGCACTACCATTGAATACAGGCACTAAATCACCAACCAGAGTAGCTTGACGAATAGCTGCTTGAAGTTCTTCAACGCTTATCGGTTCATCTTCCAAGAATTTCTCAAGTAGTTGCTCGTCATATTCTGACACCACTTCTATAAGATCAGAATGATAAAGCTCTGCCTCTTCAGACATTTCTTCCGGTATATCGATGGTAGCCCAGGAGGCACCAAGATCTTCACCATCCCATATCAGGGCCTTCATCTGCACCAGATCGACCACACCCTGGAAGTCTGCTTCTGCACCAATGGGTAGTTGCAATACCGCTACATTCGGGGTGAGGCGTTCTTTGATGCTGTCCACCACGAAGTAGAAGTCCGCTCCCGTACGATCCATCTTATTGACAAAGCATATGCGGGGTACTGCATAACGATCTGCCTGACGCCAGACAGTCTCAGACTGCGGTTCCACTCCTGCTACACCATCAAAAACAGCAATAGCACCATCTAACACGCGCAAAGAGCGTTCCACTTCTACGGTGAAATCGACGTGGCCTGGAGTATCGATGATATTGATGCGATGATCATCCCAGATGCAGTGTGTAGCAGCCGAGGTTATAGTGATACCACGCTCCTGCTCTTGTGCCATCCAGTCCATTGTGGCGGCTCCATCATGAACCTCACCTATCTTATAGTTACGCCCTGTGTAATACAGTATGCGCTCTGTGGTGGTGGTCTTGCCCGCGTCGATATGAGCCATTATCCCAATATTGCGGGTACGTTCTAATGGGTATGTCCGGTCAGACAAGGTAATCACCGTCAATCATTCAGCATTTGAGAACATTGGAAACAACATTGCCAGCACTTATCGACATTCGATGTCCATGCTTCTACCACTATTCAACCATTCGATGTCAAATAGGCTGGAGTGTGACTTTGCGTGCATTACCATCGGTAGTGTGCGAAAGCTTTATTGGCTTCAGCCATTCTTTGAAGATCTTCGCGCCGTTTAACAGAGGCTCCGACACCGTTAGCCGCGTCGAGTAATTCATTTGCAAGGCATTCTTGCATGCTGTGCTCACGACGTGAGCGTGCATTGGTTACAATCCAGCGCACCGCCAGTGTAGTAGCGCGTTGTGGTCGCACATCCACCGGTACCTGATAGGTAGCACCTCCAACTCGACGGCTACGCACCTCAAGTTGTGGGCGAACGTTGTCAACCGCCTGGTTGAGGATTGAATCAGGCTCTGCCCCTGTTTTGGAAGTAATCATATCCATAGCGGAATACACAATCCGTTCAGCCTTACTGCGCTTACCATTCATCAATATCTTATTTATCAATTGCGTGACCAGTGTCGATTCATAAACCGGATCAGGCTGAAGTTTTCGTCTTGGTACCGGACCTTTGCGCGGCATACTGCCTTACCTACTTTCCTCTTTTAGCTCCGTAACGACTGCGGGCTTTATTACGGTCTTGCACACCAGCGGTGTCGAGGGTGCCTCTAACCACCTTATAGCGTACACCCGGCAAATCTTTCACACGACCACCTCGCACCAATACTATCGAATGCTCCTGTAGGTTATGGCCCTCACCAGGAATGTAAGCTGTAACTTCGGCCCCTGTCGTTAGTCGTACCCTCGCCACTTTGCGTAGTGCTGAGTTGGGTTTCTTAGGTGTCACAGTATGAACCCTTGTGCATACTCCTCGACGCTGTGGTGCTCCAGCCAAAGCAGGGGTGGACTCTTTACGCCGTTTCGATTTCCGGCCTTTACGAACTAATTGTTGTATTGTGGGCATGAATTGTATTCCCTTTACGGCTGACTTATCTGATCTTCAAAGAAGCATACTACGGCAACTAGCCGACTACGACTTCTTCCGTGCCGCTCATTTCTTCTTGAGCAACCTCATCGGATACATAGTAATCCAGCTGCTTATAATCAGGTGCTTCTATCGTGTATCCTTCACGGTAACGGCTTAATCCCGTGCCTGCCGGTATAAGTTTACCAATGATAATGTTTTCTTTCAGACCAACCAACTGGTCGTGTTTTGATTCGATGGCAGCTTCTGTGAGTACTCGGGTGGTCTCTTGGAACGATGCCGCCGACAACCAGGAATCAGTAGTCAAGGAGGCTCTTGTTATGCCCATCACTTCACTGCGTCCTGATGCCGGTTCGCCACCAGCGCGCACTATTTCACGGTTGGTACGCTCAAACAGTACTTTATCCACACGCTCATCCGGCAAGAAATCAGTGTCTCCTGCTTCCACGATGACAATCCGTCTTGTCATTTGCCTCACTATCAGTTCTACATGCTTGTCGTGGATTGACACACCCTGATCACGGTAGACCTTCTGCACTTCGTCCACCAAATAGCGTTGCGTGTATTCGAGCCCACGTATTTCCAACAGTTCTTTAGGATCGCGCGGCCCCTCAACCAACGCGTCACCAGGCTCCACCACGTCTCCATCGTTGACTTCCAACCTTGGTCCCGTAGGGATTTTGCAGTCGTGGACAGTACCATCGTTATCGGCGATTGTCACCTCGCGGTCTCCACTGATTTCGTTATAGACTATTCTGACCACACCTGCATTCCGAGCCAGAATGGCCTTTCCTTTAGGCGTGCGGGCTTCGAATAATTCCACCACACGAGGAAGACCACCAGCGATGTCCTGCGCTCCGGCTACACCACCGGTATGGAAAGTGCGCATAGTCAACTGCGTGCCAGGTTCACCTATAGACTGTGCAGCTATAACACCGACAGCTTCTCCTTGCTCAATGAGTTTGCCGGTAGCTAAAGACATCCCGTAAGCTGCTGCAGAAATACCGAGCGGGGAGTCGTCACTCAAAGGCGACAGTACTCTTACTCTGTTTATTCCAGGATCGTCGCGCAAGGCTTCTAACTCGTCATCGCCGACCATAGTGCCAGCTAATATCACTTCGCCGTTGGCTAATTGCACATTATCTGCCAATACCCGACCAAAAAGCCGCGTATCAAGGTAAGTGCGCTTGTTAGCAGTGTCAGATGTTATGTCTTCCAACCAGATGCCTTTGACGTTCTGGCCAGACGTCTGACTGGAGGCAAAGGGGTCTGTGTCGTTGACGATGACTTCTTGTGCCACATCCACCAAACGGCGAGTGAGATAGCCCGAATCTGCTGTACGTAAGGCAGTGTCCACCAAGCCTTTGCGCGCTCCGGGTGTGGCTATGAAATATTCGAGCACCTGCAACCCTTCACGGAAGTTGCTTTTTATCGGTCTAGGGATCATGTCACCCCGAGGATTGGCCACTAGGCCACGCATACCCGCTATCTGGCGAACCTGCATGATATTACCACGAGCCCCTGAGCCGATCATCATGTTCACCGCATTGAACGGATCGGCTTGAAGTACGTCTTTCATTTTGTTGGTGACTTCTTCGGTGGCTTCTGACCAAATTTCCACTTCCATTTGACGACGTTCACCGTCGGTAATGATTCCAAGGTGGAAGTTACGTTCGATTTTGTCGGCCTGCTTTTCGTAGCGGTCAAGTATGTGAGTTTTCTGTTTGGGTGTTTGCACGTCGTCGATGGAAACCGTGAGCCCCGACCGGCTTGCATAGTTGAAGCATATGTCTTTGACATCGTCGAGAGTCTTGGACACGTCACGGGATGTGTATTCACGGGCTAGTTTGTCGACAATCTGACTCATTTCTTTTTTGCCGACATGAAGATTCACGTAACCGAAATCCGCTGGCAGAGTATCATTGAAGAACACTCGCCCCACTGTTGTCGGCTCCCACTCCCAACGTGTTCGCTGGCTACCCTTCGCAGCTTTTGGCTTAGACTCGGCACTCTTAGCAGTTGACTTGGATTTGGTGCCTTCAGCAGGCTCTTCAGCCTCTTCAGCGACTGGTTTGCGCAAGTCAGGCGAGCCTCTGTACTCGATTTTCTGATGAAGCGTGAGAGTGCCTTTTTCCCAGGCAAACCGTATTTCGTCAATCGAACGGAAAACAGGTAGTCTGTCATGTGTTACGTCTTCTGTTTCGTCGAGCATAGTGGTGAGATAGTGAGCACCGATGATCATGTCTTGTGTTGGTGCTACCAGTGGACGACCGTGGGCAGGGCTTAGAATATTATTGGCCGATAACATCAAAATCCTTGCCTCTGCCTGAGCTTCCACAGATAAAGGAAGATGCACGGCCATCTGATCACCATCGAAATCAGCGTTGAAAGCTGCGCATACCAGTGGGTGCACTTGTATGGCCTTGCCTTCGACAAGAACAGGTTCGAAAGCCTGGATACCCAAGCGGTGTAAGGTAGGAGCACGGTTCAGCAGTACAGGATGCTCGCTTATGACATCTTCAAGCACTTCCCACACTTGTGGACGCTGACGTTCAACCATAAGCTTCGCAGATTTTATGTTGGAAGCTCTTTCAGTGTCCACTAATTCCTTCATCACAAAAGGTTTGAACAACTCCAAAGCCATGAGCTTGGGTAAGCCACACTGATGGAACCGCAAAGTGGGGCCGACCACTATCACTGACCTACCTGAATAGTCAACCCTTTTACCCAGCAAGTTCTGACGAAAACGGCCTTGTTTGCCTTTAAGTGAATCGGAAAGCGATTTCAATGCCCTGTTGCCTGCTCCGGTGACATGCCTGGAACGACGGCCGTTGTCAAATAAAGCATCCACCGACTCTTGTAGCATCCGCCTTTCGTTGTTGACGATAATTGCGGGTGCTCCGATGTCCAGTAACCGCTTAAGCCGGTTGTTGCGATTGATTACTCTCCGATAGAGATCGTTCAAATCCGATGTGGCAAAACGACCGCCATCAAGCTGTACCATGGGCCGCAAATCGGGTGGCAGAACCGGTACGACGTCTAGGATCACTGCACGTGGATCATTGACACGACGTCCATGTTCATCACGACGGTTGAACGCTACTAGAATACGTAAACGTTTGATCATCTTCTGGCGACGCTGTACTGAAAGTGACCGCTTGCCAGGCTGAGGCTTAAGTCGTTCTCTGAGTATTTCTTCTTCCTGATCGAAGTCAAGGTTGGACAGCAACTGCAATATAGCTCCTGCACCCATGCCTCCTGAAAAATAGTCACCCCAGCGGTATGTCATTTCTTCCCACAGCTTATCGTCTTCAATGATTTGACGGCTGAAAAGATTGTTGAACTCTTCCCAAGCGCGTTCTAGGGAGTCACGTTCAAGGTCACATCGTTCGTGAATGGCTTCAAGGTCTTTTTCGGCTTGATTTTGCAAAGCCCTCAGTTCCGATTCTTTGGCATTGGCCATTTCCGCTTCATCAAGGGACTTCTCAAGGTCTTCCTGTCGTTGCAATGCGTCTTCTTTTCTGGCGTCTTCCAGCACGACCAGTTCTTCTCGAACCTCATTCTCCAATTGGCCACGATCAGCGTCTCTACGGTCGATGTCCACCGAAACCACGAGATTGGCTTTGAAATAGATCACGCTTTCAAGCTGCTTTGCTTTCAATTCTTCTTTGGTCCGATTTCCCATCAAAAGGTATGCCAACCAGGAGCGAATGCCACGCAGATACCATATATGCACTACCGGTGAGGCCAGCTCAATATGACCCATGCGTTCCCGACGTACTTTGGAGCGCGCTACTTCCACCCCACAGCGTTCACAGATTATGCCTTTGAAACGGATTCGCTTGTATTTGCCGCAAGAGCATTCCCAGTCCCGCACAGGACCGAAAACCTTTTCGCAGAGTAGGCCATCTTTTTCGGGTTTGAGGGTGCGATAGTTGATCGTCTCCGGATTCTTGACTTCACCGTTGGACCATGTGCGGATCGAATCCGGTTTGGCGAGTCCAATCTTAAGACTACTGAAATCGTTGATATCGAACATGAAAATGTTTCTGCTCCCTAACGGCTAGTGCCCACAAGCATTGCTTCACGGGTTTTGTCTTCTTTGTCACTACCCCGCTCGGGGCGGTGTAGGCTTATTCCTAAATCTGCGAGATTACTCAAACTGTCTTCATCTAGTTCGTGCAGTTGCATTTCCATGCCATTGCTTGAAAGAACTTCCACGTTAAGGCACAGCGACTGCATCTCTTTAATCAACACTCTGAAGCTTTCCGGTATGCCGGGCTCGGGTACATTCTTACCTTTCACGATGGCTTCGTACACTCTGGCACGCCCGGCCACGTCATCTGACTTCAGTGTAAGCAGCTCTTGCAGACAGTAGGCTGCTCCATAGGCTTCAAGAGCCCAAACTTCCATCTCACCAAAACGTTGACCCCCGAACTGCGCTTTACCGCCAAGAGGCTGCTGGTGAATCATTGAATACGGGCCAGTCGATCGGGCGTGTATCTTGTCGTCCACCAGATGTGCCAACTTCAACACATACACATAACCGGTTGTTATCGGGGTGTCGTAAGGTTCACCTGTGCGGCCGTTGTACAGTGTTTGTTTGCCGTCAACACCTATCAGCCGTTGACCATCAGCCGATTCAGGGTTGATGTTGGCCAAGATGTCGACAATTGTCGGATTGTCCGGGGATTTGGTTTTCTCATCCCAAACCGCTCCATCGAATACCGGTGTTGCCACGAAGCAAGAGGGTGGACTGCTGGGACGGGTTTTGCGTTCGGTGTCTCGCACAGGCTCATCGCCGACCTGTTCGCCATCGATCTTCCAGCCCCATCGGGCACAATATCCGAGATGAGCCTCCAACACTTGACCCACGTTCATACGTGAAGGCACACCCAATGGGTTCAAGATGATGTCAACCGGTGTGCCATCAGCGGTAAACGGCATATCCTCCATTGGCAGGATTCGCGATATCACACCTTTGTTGCCATGTCGGCCGGCTAGTTTGTCTCCTACACTTATTTTGCGGATCTGTGCCACATATACCCGCACCAGCTGATTTACCCCAGGTGGCAGTTCGTGGTTGTCATCCCGGTCGAACACTTTAACGTCGACCACTTTGCCACCTTCCCCGTGCGGAACTTTAAGAGAGTTGTCACGGACATCACGTGCTTTATCACCAAAAATGGCTCTCAAGAGCCGTTCTTCTCCGGAGAGTTCCGTTTCACCTTTAGGGGTGACTTTGCCTACCAGCACATCACCAGGCTCAACTTCTGCGCCTATTCTCACAATTCCTCTCCGGTCAAGATCGGCTAGAATATCTTCGGAAAGGTTGGGGATGTCACGGGTGATTTCTTCGACCCCTAATTTGGTGTCACGAGCATCAATTTCGTATTCGTGTATGTGCACTGATGTCAAAACATCATCACGCACCAAACGTTCCGACAGAACGATCGCATCTTCGAAGTTGTAGCCCTCCCACGGCATGAATGCGACCATTAGATTTTTACCCAAAGCCAGTTCACCGTGATCGGTGGAGGGGCCATCGGCTAGTATGTCGCCTTTTTCTACTTCATCACCTAACCTTACCAGTGGCTTTTGATTGACACAGGTATCCTGATTCGATCGCTCAAACTTGCGAAGAAGCACTTCTACGTAGCCTACGTAACCCAAATCCCGGATTTGTCCGTCCAACTCTTCTAATTTTTTAGTACCGCGTTTTACGGCTTGGTTTGCCTGACTGATTCGCTCGTTCAAGTCTCTCTTTTTGGCTTCCAGTTCTTCCAGTGATTTTTCTATGCCTCTTATTTCTTCTTCAGTGACCTCGTCGTAACCCCGCTTGACTTTAGAAAAAATCTTACCCTTATCGTCTTGCGAATCGTAATACCCGAGACGGTATCCGTATTGGCTTAGTAAAGCCGCATGATGCTCTCCCTTAGCATATTCAGCTAATTTCAGCCAAACCTTTCCAGTCGCTTTGGCATCTTCGAGAGCCTCGTGAGGACGGTCGAACTCAATCTTCAAATAATCGCACAAATTCCTTAGCCCGTAGTGGTACTCATCTGACTCAGGGATAGGGAGCACCGACTTAGGCAGCACCGACTTCGCAACCGCCAATGTGCAAGCATAATGGAAAGACCTAGGAGAGTATTCGTGACGCCTAGAGAATTTACGCAGCAGCGGTATCCGTGCAACAAAAGATCTCGGATTCAGGTTGGCACTTTCAACAGTTTTACCCAATACTGGTATATCAGCACCAGAGGCGTTATGAGCAACTACTATATGTTCGTCTAGTATCTCATGTTTGTCTAGTATCTCTGATACATCACCCCATGCCTTACGAAAATTCGGTAATTCCCGCTTGTCTACAGTACCAAACCGTTGTTTCCGTTTCTCAAGCCATTTGTCAAAATCATCCTCATACGCGTTAAGCGGGCGTATCAGTGTACTATAAGAGTCCTCAAGCTCGCCGTCCACAAAAACAGCAACACCCAACTCATAAACCCAGTCATTCGTGCCTTCAAAATCAATCGCAGCAAACGTTTTATCCAAACCAATGATTTCTGCGGTGCGGCCGATCTTCTTTTTCTCATCTTCTTCAGCATCGTAATACCCAAGACAATATCTCTTCTGCCTTAGCAGAGTCTCTTCATCCGTCTTAGCATCTTCAACAGCCTGCTCTGCTTGCCGGATTTGCTCACTCAGCTCTTCCAATTTTTCAGTATCGCGTTTTACGGCTCGTTTTTTCTGATCGATTTGCTCGTCCAAGCCTCTTTTTTTTGCTTCCAGTTCTTCCAGTTCTTTAATGTCACCGTAACCGACTTCTATATGACCGGCAGAGAGGCTGGAAACCACACCCCTGCCAGCAGCTGTTACCACATCACCCGCGTCGCGGGCGGTTCTTCCTTCTACACCCGTGCCCACATAAGGTGCTTCAGATCTGATCAAGGGGACGGCTTGCCGCTGCATGTTGGCCCCCATAAGGGCACGATTAGCATCGTTGTGCTCTAAGAAAGGGATGAGTGCTGTAGCAACAGAAACGATTTGCTGTGGTGAAATGTCCATCATCTGCACCTCAGTCGGAGACACAAAAGTAATTTCGGTGGTCGCCCCGAAGAATACGTCTCGCTCCAGCTGCAGCCTTAAATCCTGTAACGACGTCGCCTGTGGCGAAAGTCGGGCTAGAACACGCTCATGTTCGAAGTTGCCCTGATCGTCAATGGGTGTGTTAGCTTGGGCTATCACATATTCTTCTTCGTCATCAGCAGCAAGGTAAACCACTTGATCTGTGGCTTTACCACCTTCCACTATGCGATATGGCGACTCTATGAAACCATGATCGTTGATCCTGGCAAAAGAGGCGAGTGCCCCTATCAAACCGATATTGGGGCCTTCGGGCGTTTCAATCGGACACATACGACCATAATGTGAAAAATGCACATCGCGCACTTCAAACCCGGCTCTTTCTCTACTCAAGCCTCCAGGACCCAAAGCAGAGATGCGACGGCGGTGGATCAAACCAGCCAGTGGATTGGTTTGATCCATGAATTGTGAAAGCTGTGAAGAACCGAAGAACTCTTTGAGGGCTGTGACCACCGAACGAATGTTGATAAGCGTTTGCGGAGTCATTGCTTCCAGCTCTTGAGTCGTCATACGGTCACGCACCACACGTTCCATGCGTGTCAAGCCAATGCGCACCTGATTTTGGATCAGCTCACCAACGCTGCGGATACGCCGGTTGGCGAAATGGTCTTGGTCGTCAAGTCGATAGCCAGGTTCACCTTTGGCTAAGTTGAGCATGTAGGAGGCCGTGGCCAGCATCTCACATGGTGACAGGTGTGACTGTTCCGGGTGGGGTAGACTCAGTTCAGGGTGTGTGGTATCCGGATCATCCGGGTCCGCTTCACGCAATCCTAAACCAAACGTTTCATTCAAAAACTCAAGCTCAGCTTTTAGCTTGCGGTTGAGTTTGTGGCGGCCCACACGCGAAAGGTCGTAACGGCGTGGCGTAAAGAAAGCCCTCTCAAAATAGGAGCGTGCTGTTTCAGCGGTTGCAGGCTCACCGGGGCGAACCCTTTTGTATATTTCTATCAGTGCTTCTGTTTGCGTGGGGCCGATATGGGCTTGCTTATCCCATTGTTCTTCAAGGAAATCAAAGTGATCCACGAAATCTCTGAGAAAGTTGGGATGTTTTTCTTCACCGTAACCTAAAGCTCTCAACAAAGTGAACAACGGTAGTCGGCGTTTACGAGCTACTCTCACTCCCGCTGTTACCTCTTTGTGCGGCCTTTGCTCCACATCGAACTCCACCCATTCCCCCCGGTAGGGATGAATAGTTCCAGTGACAAGCTGGTGTTTGGCGAAATTCCTCAGACGATAACGCTCACCAGGCTGAAAAATCACTCCCGGCGATCTGACCAACTGCGAAACCACTACCCGCTCGGTGCCATTGATGATGAATGTGCCATAGTCGGTCATTTTCGGGAAATCTCCCATGAAAACGACTTGTTCTTTGATTTCACCAGTATGCCCATTTAGGAAACGAGCTCTTGCGAACACCGGAGAAGAGTATGTCATATCCTTCTCTTTGCATTCCTCAACCGTGAACTTCGGTGGGGGTAGCAGGTCTTCGTCTTCTAGCTCCAACTCGAGTTCGAGCTGCAACATCCCCGAATAATCCGTTATCGGTGAGATGTCACGGAAAGCTTGTGCCAAGCCTTCATTCAGAAATTTTGAAAAACTCTTGCTCTGGATAGCGATAAGATCAGGCATCTCCAGGATTTGTTTGAGATTGCCGAACGAATAGCGTTCTCGGGTTGCGGCGCGGTCGGTCACGTGATGCTCCTTGTGTTCCTGTCGACTAGGAAACCTTGAATTGTTCCAACACATGGTCGCGTGGGCGCGCACAAGCGGCACAAACAAGCAAAACCCAACTTAGCATTCCCGGACAACCACGGCCGCGATAATGATAGTGGGAGACGACTTGCACAACAACCCGTGAATGCCAATAAAACGGCAAACACAGAAATGTGTGTGAAACTGAAAACAGTAGATGCGAGGCCAGAAGCTGATAAACTGCTGACTCTAGGTTTACTAAGCAAACTGGTTTAAATTGGACGATTAAACGATTACTGCGCGTAATCAATTAAATTGAATTTAGGCGACTTGGGCGAATTCAGGTTATCTCCACTGTCGCTCCAACCGCTTCAATAGCTGCTTTGGCTTTCTCGGCTTCAGCTTTGTCCACGCCTTCTACAACTGCTTTAGGAGCTTCATCGACTACCGCTTTAGCCTCTTTGAGACCTAGAGATGTAAGACTTCTCACGGCTTTGATTACTTGGACTTTTTTGTCGCCCACCGCAGTTAGCATTACGTTGAAAGAAGTCTGCTCTTCCTCTTCCACCACTTCTGCATCACTTGGAGCAGCCACAGCTACTGCTGCTGGAGCTGCCGCGGTTACATCAAAGCGAGTCTCGAACTCTTTGAGAAGTTCACTCAACTCAAGTACAGTCATATCTGCTATCGAGTCGAGTATCTCTTGCTTGTTAGCCATAATCAGGCCTCCCATATTTATTTGTCAGGTTTAATGAATTTGCAGTTGTAGATAGCGGATGTGTTGCTAAGGTCGCCCAGCTCAAACAGATGTTATTGTGTGACACTCAATCAGCTGTATCAGCTGTGTTGCTTTTGTCCAGCTGTATCAGCTGTGTTGCTTTTGTCGATAAAAGCACTCAAGGCGTACGCGAATTTGTTGGGTAGTGCTTGCAATAAACGAGCCATTTGGGTGAGTGGTGCTGCCAAAGTCCCTGCTAGTTGAGCCAACAGTATTTCGCGGGGAGGCAGATCGGCCATCTTGTGGACACTGTCGGATGCTACAACCGTGTTGTTGAACACACCGCCTTTGATCAACAGGTTGTCTTCATGTTGTTTAGAGAAATCTCTAAGCACCTTGGCCGCAGCGGCCGCATCACCGTCTTCAAGGTTGACAAATGCTATGGCGGTGGGGCCAGTGAGAAAATCCTCCAAGTTCAAGCCCAGGTCTGCCGCTGCTATCGAAACCAGCCTGTTCTTATAGATGGTGTACTCACTGCCCGTGTCACGCAAAGCTGTTCGGAGTTCAGACAGATCTGCTACTGTGAGCCCCCGATATTCAGTGAATATAGCCGCTTCGCTGCTATTGAGGCGATTACGCACAGCAGCGACTACCGCTATTTTCTCTGGTCTTGATTTTCCCATAGTCATCTCCTCGTCCGGCGGGTGCTTGTCCTAGCCCATTGGTATCCCTATGGATGCACCGGATGTCTCAGGTAAAACAGAACAATCCTATACAAGCTACAAGCAAAAAAAGTAAGTACAGCAAAACCTACAAGCTCGCTTCAATGCGGTTAGGGTCTACCCGCACCCCTGGCCCCATAGTTGAACTCAACACAACTTTTTGCATGTATTGTCCTTTAGCAGCTGCCGGTTTCACTCTACGCAGTTCAGCCACAACAGCTCGCAGATTCTTGAGTAGATCGTCTTCTGTGAAGGAGGTCTTTCCTATGGGAATATGCACATTAGCGAACTTGTCTGTGCGATATCCGACTCGTCCACCTTTGAATTCGTTTATCGCTTTTGTGATATCTGAGGTTACTGTACCGCTTTTCGGGTTGGGCATCAGACCTCGAGGCCCCAAGACACGACCAAGCGTGCCAACTATCCGCATCGTTTCGGGAGTGGCTATGCAAACATCGAAATCAACTTCACCTGAGGTGATTTCTTCGGCCAGGTCCTGTGAGCCCACCCTGTCAGCTCCTGCTTCACGGGCCTGAGTAGCTGCTTCGCCTTCTGCAAACACTGCAACTCTAACTGTTTTCCCAGTGCCTGCTGGTAGGTTCACAGTACCGCGCAGTATCTGATCGGCTCTACGTGGGTCCAGTCCTAGCTTCAAAGCAATGTCGACTGTCTCATCAAACCGACATGATGCCATATCCTTCACCACTCTTATGGCAGCATCATCGCTGTAAAGGTTGTCCGGTGTGAAGCCTTTGACAGCATCACGATATCGCTTTCCTCTCACCATGATCAATGTATCCTCACTCCTTGACTCTTCTGCGTTTCTCAGCTATCTTGTCGAGTTGCACAAGCTACTTGCATATTGCGGTCATATCAATCAAACTCACATATCAGATTAGCGCGGACTATCCGCACAAGCCACCTGCTCTTTTTCATAATGGACCGGCCTGTCGATCAGAAAAAGAGTTGTTCTATGGGATCACCGAAATGCCCATTGATCTTGCGGTCCCTTCAATCTGGGCTTTTGCCAACATCAAGTCGTCGGTGTTGAGGTCGGGTAACTTTATCTCAGCTATCTCCAATAGTTGGGCTGCAGTGATCGTCCCTGCCAATTCACGGCCAGGACTGATAGCTGCTTTGTCCAGGCCAACAGCGTTACGAATCAGATAAGTGGTAGGTGGCGTTTTGGTGATGAACTTAAAGGACCGGTCCTCGTAAATGGTTATCTCCACCGGAACAATCTGCCCTTGCCTATCTTTAGTGCGTTCATTGTACTCTTTACAAAAATCCATTATGGCGATCCCATGAGGACCCAACGCAGTTCCCACCGGTGGCGCAGGTGTTGCTTGGCCAGCGGGTACTTGCAGTTTCACAATGGCTGTCACATTTGTTGCAGACATAACTTCATTCTCTTTCCTTGAACTTGCTTTCTTGCCTCTGACTTGCCTCTAAAACTTGCTTGCTGAAGTGTTGCTTTCTTGATTTGCAGAGTATCACCTTCTTGATTCTCCGAACAAATCAACAGCGGACGGCAGACGCAAACTACAAGCGAGCTACTTGTGCGAAGCCGACTTCGGTAGGAGTTTCACGCCCAAAAATATTCACCAACACTTTCACTTTGAGTTGATCCTCGTTGATTTCCACAATCTCGCCTGAAAAATCGGTGAAAGGGCCATCTTTAACTCGTACAGTGTCACCAACTTTGTATTCAAACAATGGTTTAGCACGTTTTGATTCTTCGCTGCTGCGAGTGGCTTCTTCACCCAGATGGTTTTCCACGTCACGACGAGACAAAGGAGAAGGCATATTGCCTTTATTCACGAAACCACTCACATTAGGGGTATCCCGAATGACAGGCCACACATCGTCATCAAGGTCGCAGCGCACGAATACATAGCCCGGAAAAAGCCTTTTCGAGGAGATGACCTTCTTGCCGTTCTTGAATTCAGGCACATCACGCATAGGAATGACAACCTCATAAATGCGGCTTTCCATGTGCATGGACGCTACGCGTGCTTCAATGTTGCTTTTGACTTTCTTTTCATAACCGGACTGGGTATGAACAACATACCACCGACCAGGCCTATCATAAGGTCGGGCAATTTCTGCGGCAGAGTCTGTGTCCTCCGCTCCGATTGAATAACCAAGTAGATCATCCTCGGTGAGCACTTCTGCTCCAGCCACGTGTGCCGCGTTCACGGCATTGTTGTTGTCTAAATTACTACTCGTTGAGTAGGTATCACTCATTAGCTCACCTCAGAATTTCTACTCGGCGTTGTGGCACGTGTTTTACTAGCGTGGACTTTATCTACCGTGCGGGGGACGATGATACCGGAGGCTCGAACAACTCCAACATGAATGTGGAAAACACCCAATCAAGCCCGTAAATCATAGCGGTAAGCAGCACCACCGTGATGAACACCACCACAGAGTACTTGATCGTCTCCTTACGACTGGGCCAGGCGACTTTTTGAAGCTCTACGATGACTTCCCGCAGAAACTGTTTAGGTGGTGTGCGTGTTTTGGATGTGAGGGACGACCCCTGCTGACGACGTGCTATTGGTACACCATCGGCATCTATCTCGCCTTGCTTACGCAGCATACGTTTTTGTTGCCGGTTCATCGTTCGGTCTGCCATGTGTCCCCTCGTGTCGTATGTCGTGCCAGCATTTCACCTACTGAATAACACTGTTGCCGCAATGTCGCTGTCAGTAGATCAAATTGTATCGATATGATTTGCCAAGACTTGAATTTACCAAATTTTGCAGGGGCGGAGGGACTCGAACCCACAACCGCCGGTTTTGGAGACCGGTGCTCTTCCAATTGAGCTACACCCCTCCCAAGTTCATTAAGATTAATATCATAGCATTATAAGTACTCCTTAGCAGCACTCAGAGACGCGACTTCCGTAGCGACGGACAGATTCGAACTGTCGACCTCTCGATTATGAGTCGAGCGCTCTTACCACTGAGCTACGCCGCCAACAGGCTACAAACATTGCGGAGCTCCCTGTCAGAATCGAACTGACGACCTTCTCCTTACCATGGAGATGCTCTACCGGCTGAGCTAAGGGAGCATGGCCAATAGTCTCATATAGTCTATTGTGCCATGATGATACTAAAGATTACATCCAAACAACCATCATACATCGTCTATTGTCACTATAAAATCAACACATGGAATATAAACTGTGCAAGCTGTGCTACGCAATCCGAACGAACTGCGCAACAAACATAACCATCACCCACACCGCACGAAACCATCACCCGACATGAATCATCAGAGGAGTAAGACTATGACCAAGTTAAGCGGTGGCGAAGCTCTAGCAAAATCCCTGGTAAGGGAAGGCTGCGAAGTTGTTTTTGGTATACCAGGTATACAAATTTACGGACTCGTAGCCGGTATCCGTGATGAACCCGGCATCCGTATGATCACAACCCGCCACGAGCAGGCTACAACATACATGGCGGATGGCTACGCTCGTGTATCCGGCAAAATAGGTGTGGCAATGGTTGTGCCCGGAGTGGGTATCTACAATGCTGCTTCCGGCTTGACTACTGCATACTCGCGTTCCTCGCCGGTGCTGCTGATTGCAGGTCAGATTCCCCGCGAACATATTGGCCGAGGTTTAGGAGGAATTCACGAGGTCATAAATCAGACCAACGTGGTGAGTACTGTGACTAAATGGCAGTACATGGCACTTACACCTAGAGAGATACCCTACGCCGTGTCTGAAGCTTTCCGCCAAATGCGCACGGGGAGGCCCCGTCCGACTATGATCGAAATACCACCTGAAGTGGCTGTTGAACGAGAGGAAGTGCAGCTACGGGATACTGCGCCGATATCTCGGATTGTACCAGACCACAAGCAGCTTGATAAAGCTGTGCGTGCTATCACCAAGTCGGATTTTCCGCTGATATTTGCCGGCGGTGGTGTGGCGCGTTCAAATGCCGAGGCTGCTTTGGTTGAACTCGCTGAAGCTACCAACATTCCTGTGATGACTTCTGGCGGGGGCAAAGGTGTCATCCCCGACAGTCATCCTCTCTGCTACGGGTCATGCATTAGTCCGTCCGCCGAACAGTACGAATTCAACCAGCTTTTTGAGGTTATGCAGTCGGCTGATCTGGTGATAGGAGTTGGTTCCCGCTTCGCACTGGGGAATCCTGCTGGAGAATCATCTGTGCTGATAAACATCAACATAGACGACGCTGAGCTCACTAGAATCCAAGCCAATACAATCCCTTTGCACGGTGACGCTAAAGCAACAATTGAAGCTTTGCTGCCTCTGTTGAAAGAAGCCAATGCAGGTGATAGGCCATCACCTGCTGCGGGGGTTGCAGCAGCCCGTAAACTGATCGCCTACTACGACATCGCAGAAAAGGAACCTCAATATCCTATTTTGAAAATGATCGAAGACACCATTCCAGATGAAGCGGTGATCGTCTGGGGGGTTTCTCAGTTCGGCATGTACGCTCGCACCCATTACAAGGTGAACCACCCCAAAACTTACATTGATTCTGGCTATTCCTTGAACCTTGGATACTCTTTTCCCACCGCTTTGGGTGCTAAAGTGGCTTGTCCAGACCGTCCTGTGGTGTGCGTTGTGGGTGACGGCGGTTTCATGTTTGCCGCTTCAGAACTGTCAACTGCGGTCAAATACGATATTAACGTGGTGACCGTTCTGTTTCGAGATGATGACTACGGCAATGTGTCCCGAGATTTAAACGAATTCTTCGGCGGCACTTACGAAACTGATCTACATAATCCTGATTTTGTGAGTTTTGCCGAGTCTTTCGGTGCGGTCGGAATGAGAGCCGAAGACCCCATGGATTTACAAAAGCTGATCCCAAAGGCATTGGAACTTGAGGCACCGGTGATAATCGACGTACCCATAACACACATGCAGCTACCCCGCCCCAGACTAATCAGACATCTTTACTCATCACCTTGGACAACGCCACAAGAGGGATTGATACAAAGGACATGAACTCGACAAAACACAAAACAGCCCACCAACAGCCAATCGAAGCCCAGTTGAGACTTTGCGCACCGACTACAACCTAGATTGCACCCTATTTGAAGGCTAACCGGTGTTGATAAAAGCACACGCAATTGAGGACTGACAATATCCACCAGGTCTTGTAGACTCATAGGCAAACGTGCGACAAGCCCATAGCAAAACCACACAAGCCCGAGGAGATGGCGGCATCATGAATACAGGAGCTAAAGCTGTTATGAATACAACAGTCCAACGAAAAAACAAAACTGTGATCATTGAGGTTGAAGGTCAAGTTGATGGCACCAACTCACGCAAGCTTTACTCCACTATTCAGACTTCCGTCAAACATCATGATAAGATCGTGATACTCGACTTGAAGAAACTGAAATACATCAGCAGTGCAGGGCTGCGCGTAATCTTGCTGATTGCCCGCACCTTGCAAAACCAAAAAACACAGCTAGCTGCATGCTCACTCACCAATGAGATTCAAAAAATCTTCACAATAAGCGGCTTTCATCAACTTCTCAAAGTTTACAACACCCGAGAACAAGCCTTAGCAGCCTTGCAAGGCTGACCACGAGCCTTCGCGTAGGCTGGTCACCCCACCCATCCTCGACTTTATCCTTTATCTTTGCGCGTTTCGCGTATTGACCACTACAGTCACGACTACAAAACCGAAACCAGCCACAAAATAGAACACCCAGTCAACACTAAAGCTAAAGCGCGGCTAGCACCTATAACACAACTTCTACTTTCTAGCCGGTAAATGCAACCTCTCACACGCACGCCAACACGAAAAAGGCAGCCCTACTACCCATACTAACAATCCCCTAAAAGGGGCAGGTAGTACCAGTAGGCCCAGAGCAGAAACTGGATTCTTCTTAACACGATCTAACATGAAAACTCTCTAACAAACACTCATCAACTCTCCCTTAAACCCTCAACAAGTTCTCAGCCGAGACCCTCAAAAAAGGCTGTCAAAACCAATATATGTGCCGCCCCGCGGCCCGCGGGGGCGGCCGGCGAGCAGGGATGGCATGGTCGGGATCCGGGGGCTCGGTAAGGGGAATGAATAAGGGT
>JAPPJC010000052.1:0-21402 GCA_028820455.1 Acidimicrobiaceae bacterium | reverse complement strand
CCTTGAAAAACCAAAAAAAAACCCCCCCCCCCCCCGTTCACCACACCAAATACAAGATTACTGTCGCAGTACCTCTTTATATTCGACGTAAAATTAAACACGGAGTTACGGAGTTATTGTGGAACAATAATGTCTAAGTTGGATAGAACGTTTGCAGCGATCGATTTTGAAACCGCCACGCGTGAACATGACTCGGCTTGTGCAGTGGCTGCTGTTGTTTTTGTGAACGACAAGCCCAGGGACTTTGTCAGTGCACTAATACGCCCGCCTCAATACAGTGAGCATGCATCAGCTGGTGAGTATCCTTTTACATATCTGCACGGTATTACTCCTGCAGATACTCGTAAGTCTCCACCGTTTCCTGCGGCATGGGAACGCGTATCACAAATGCTGTACCGTTATGAAATATTGAACAAACACATAGTGGTTGCTCATAATGCCTCGTTCGATATGACGGTGCTGCGTAGAACCGCTGAATGTTACGACTACACTCCCAGCCCTTTTCATTTTGCCTGCACAATGAGAATCGCTCGTTCGGCGATCCCCGAAGCCAGGCATTGGAACAACCATAAACCCTGGGGCTTAGCAAGCTTGTCTCGTCATTTCAATATTGAGCTCGACCATCACAATCACACTTCAGATGCCCATGCGGCCGGATTGCTTTGGCTGAAATTAGCTGATTATTGTAGGATGAGCCACGCAGCCCTACTCAGGCAAAATGGATACCATCTTGGGTATTTAGACTTGCAGGGCTATAAGCCTTTTTCCAACGCCCAGCAGGGTTACAACAATCACAACGGCCAACAACGGAGGTCCTATGGAAGACACGCTCACAGCAAGCGCAGTACCACCCGCAGACGTGAAACCCTCAATTCATATCAAAGCCACGACTGTAGTCACCGGTCTAGAAAAAAGTCGCACACTTTCACACAGTTGCTAACCAGAGAGCTGAAATCCTGCCTAAAACGCAAACGCAAACCCTGGTAGAACCAATATACAATAGCACCACTCCCATGCCTGAAACAAGTCAAACCATAACATTAAGGCCAGCTGTTTTGCAATGGGCGCGTAAGCGAGCAAATTTCAGTCATTCCCAACTTGCCAACAAGCTCAAACTCAAGCCTGAAGCTATAGAAACGTGGGAACGTTCCGGCGAGATTACTTTCAGCAGAGTCAATGCTTTAGCCAAGCACACTTACACTCCTCTGGGATACCTGTACTTATCTGAACCTCCCGATGATAGTCTACCTATCAAAGATTTCCGCACACGCAGCGACTCCCCTCCTCAAAGACCCAGCCCAGACCTGTTGGAAACAGTCTACCAGATGATGTCACGGCAGGAATGGCTGAAAGACGAGATACTCTATTACGGTAGCACTTCCCTGGATTTTGTGGGTGCATTCAATCTGAATTCGCCACCCCAGGAAGTCGTTGCAGTAATGAATGAGGTGCTGCAACTTAAAGGAGGTTGGGCTAAAACAGAAAGCAACTGGACTGACGCTTTGAGAACTCTGAGAGACTGTATTGATGCTGCGAATGTGCTTGTTTTTTTCAACGGGATTGTAGGTAACAACACACGCCGCAAACTAGACCCTGAAGAGTTCCAAGGATTTGCGTTGGTCGACGAGTTGGCCCCACTCATCTTTGTCAACAACGCCGACTACAAAACGGCTCAGATATTCACTCTAGCTCATGAGTTGGCACACATTTTCGTGGGCGAGTCCGGGCTGTCTAAGTTTGAGGACTTAAGTCCTACGGGTTGCGACCATCACGCAACTGAAGAAGCCTGCAACAGAATTGCGGCAGAATTCTTGGTGCCCACCACCGAACTGTGTAAGTATTGGAAAGCCTGTCACCATTCAAGCGATCCTTCCAAAGACAACGACACTTTCAAAGATGTCGCCATTAACTTCAAAGTAAGCACTGTAGTGGCAGCCCGCCGAGCTCTTGATGCAAAAATAATAGGCCGAGAACGATTCTTTAACTACTACAACCAGCACAAACACAAAACCTGGACAGGGAGAACACTGAATAATGCTCGAACTGGCGGGAACTTCTGGACGAACCAATACTGGCGTTTAGGGCCCCGCTTCGCCAATGCTGTGAACCACTCCCTCGCTGAAGGCCGAACTACCTACACGGAAGCTTTCAAACTCACTGGCTTGAAAGCTGAATCTTTCTTCAAAATGCCCCAGAAGATGGGGTTGCATCTGTGATTAGGGGAGGCCACACCTGTGATCCCAACCCCAAACAACTCTCATTCCTCCCTTCAAACTAACTTATCTGATGCCTACATACTAGATTCCAATGTACTTATAGCTGCATGGCACGATCTATATCCAAAAGACCTGTTTCCAGGATTTTGGAAATGTCTCGAACATTTCATGGAAAAGCAACAGCTATTGATTGCGGATAAGGTGAAACAAGAGATCACTGGGCCGTCAGAACTTATCGATTGGATAAAGCAGCATGGCTATTTCACTTCAACAGAAACCCCTGAAGTAGCTCAGGCTTTTTCGAAGATGGAGAATTGGGTTCAATCTAACCAGCAATTCTCAGCATCCGCAAAGAATGGTTTCGCTAGCGCGGCAGATGGGTGGCTCGTCGCCTATGCTTATGCACATCAACTTACATTAGCAACCAATGAAAAGTTTGATAAAAACGTAAAAAAGCGAGTACCCATACCCAATTTATGTGAGCAGTTTAAGGTCAAATATTGCAACACAACCAAAATGCTGCGTTATCTGGGAGCAAAATTTGAACTAAATTTGAACTGCAGATAGACAAACTACTATAGGTACACGCAAGCTGCTAGCGATGAATTGCAGGAAAAAGCTTTCTGAGGAGCTTTGGGTAGTAATTAGCCCTCTAGCAGTAGAGTTCACCGTCTATCACCACTGCTTTACCAGCAGATATAGTGTGACGCACCCGACCTTTCAGCTGCCAGCCTTCAAAGGGTGTGTTGCTGCTGAGCTGAGGCT
Organism: Acidimicrobiaceae bacterium; assembly: GCA_028820455.1. Lineage (GTDB taxonomy): Bacteria > Actinomycetota > Acidimicrobiia > Acidimicrobiales > Aldehydirespiratoraceae > JAAXHB01. The sequence goes on along the minus strand of JAPPJC010000052.1, from coordinate 18,421 downwards.
AGCCATAGCTGCACCCGACACGATCTAACGAACATTCGGGTCGATCAAACACAGGTTAGCTGCTGCACCTTCCACTATCGGTCCTCTCTGCATGTCATTGATACCTCCAATAGTAGCAGACTGCCAAGACAGCAAGGTCAGGACTTTCCCGATAAGCAAGTCAAGCTCGGTGAGAGCTAACAGGCTTTATCCGCCAACTTTTGCACTTCACATATTACATCAGCACAACCGATTGCGGTGTTGGTGTCGGGCATAGCGACTACTCTACACAATCCCTCTCCGCGGACCTCAACGAACGGTTAGCCTGCTAACAGTCTGCCACAATGCTACAATCTGTCATAAGAGGTCACAATCTGTCACAAGAACATCCTAAAATAGTTGCACGACCAAACTAGCTCACCACAAACAATCACAGCAAACTTTTAAACCATTCAACATGATCCAAACCACTAAAACCCAGCCCGCAAGATTTGCATTCAATGATCTGCTGCCACTAGGCTCGGATACTACCGACTACCGGCTAGTAAGCGAAGACGGGGTGTCTGCAATTGCTGCGGCAGGTCGAACTTTCCTCAGCGTTGACCCCGAAGCTCTCACCCATCTCACTGCCACAGCCTTTTACGACATATCCCACTACCTACGCACAAGCCACCTACAGCAACTGCGAAGCATTCTAGATGACACGGAAGCGTCGCCTAACGACAAGTTCGTAGCAACAGAGCTTCTCCACAACGCCAACATCGCAGCCGGTGGGGTTCTGCCAATGTGTCAGGATACCGGCACCGCAGTGATCACGGGATACAAAGGGGAACAGATATTAACCGACACCTACGATGCAAAAGCCATAGCAGAAGGTGTTTACAACTGCTTCCAAACCTCTAATCTGCGTTATTCGCAGCTTGCTCCACTCGATATGTTCACCGAGGTCAACACTCGCAACAACCTGCCAGCCCAAATTGAGATTTACAGCAAACCCGGTAATACTTATGAGCTCTTTTATATGGCCAAAGGCGGAGGTTCAGCCAATAAGTCGTTCCTCTACCAAGAAACAAAAGCCCTGCTAAACGAGAAGTCGCTGCTTGAGTTCTGCGATAATGTGCTGCGTAAGCTGGGCACTGCTGCCTGCCCACCATACCATCTTGCTGTGGTAGTGGGAGGCACCACCGCAGAATACACCCTGAAAACCGCAAAACTGGCATCCGCTAAATATCTTGATACCCTGCCCAGCAGTGGTAACGCTACCACTGGCCATGGGTTCAGAGACCTTGAATGGGAACAGCGCATACTCGAGATGACCCGCACCTTCGGGATTGGAGCCCAATTCGGTGGTAAATATTTCTGCCATGACGTGCGCGTGATACGACTGCCTCGCCACGGAGCTTCAAACCCTGTGGGGATCGCTGTGAGCTGCTCGGCTGATCGTCAAGCACGAGCCAAAATAACCGTGGACGGGCTTTTCTTGGAATGCTTGGAAACCGACCCGGCGCGTTTCCTCCCGGAAACTCCAGCCGAAAAACTGTCCGGTGAGGTAGTGGAAATAGACCTCAACAAATCCATGCCAGAAATCCAACAACAACTAACCCAGTACCCTGTGAAAACTCGTTTAGCGTTAACCGGCACCCTGGTTGTGGCGCGTGACATCGCTCACGCCCGTATCGCTGAGCTGTTAGACTCTGGCAGGCCGCTGCCGCAATATTTGTGCGACCATCCTGTTTACTATGCAGGCCCTGCCAAAACACCGACCGGCTATGCTTCCGGTTCTTTCGGTCCGACCACAGCAGGTCGCATGGATCCATACGTAGCTGAATTTCAAGCCAAAGGTGGTTCATTGGTTATGCTCGCCAAAGGCAACCGCTCGGACGTTGTTACCAAGGCCTGTGCCCGTTACGGTGGTTTTTACCTTGGTTCTATCGGTGGACCGGCAGCACGACTAGCCCAAGACTCCATCCGAAAAGTAGAACTGCTTGAATACCCTGAACTCGGCATGGAAGCAGTATGGCGTATCGAAGTGGAGAACTTCCCCGCTTTCATCGTGGTAGACGACAAAGGCAACAACTTTTATGCAGAAGTTACCACGCCCGTGCAAATCGGGCCAAAAGGCGGGCAGCCTTGATAGGAGCATAGTCAACGGTGATAAAAATACCGGTTGCAGCTTTTTCTCTGCCCACTACGTGGTAAAAATCCCGTATTTTGCCAAGTCTAGCTTTACTGATGCTGATACTTGCAGCGCGACTAAAGCTTTAGTGACCAATCTTCAGTGGTTATTGGGTCGCAAACTTGCCGGTCGCAGTTCAAGGCAATCTCCAATCGACTTCAGGACAATCCGCCCACAGCTGCTCCAACTTGTAGAAGGAGCGCCTTTCAGCATCGAAAACATGCACTATGAAAGCACCGTAGTCGAGTAACACCCACTGAAGCCCCTGCCTACCTTCAACATACGAAGGAGACGGGCCGCCAGCGGTTTTCAAGCTTTCTTCCACATTGTCGACAATAGCACGCACCTGCCGGGCGTTTCCTCCATGTGTGATCACAAACAGCTCGGTCACAACCAGCACATCCCCCACATCAATGACAACCGTGTCCACGCCCCTGTGAGCATCAGCGGCTACAGCAGCAGCTACCGCCCAGTGTCGTAAGCCTACACCATCCTCAACAAGTGCATCCATAAAAGGTGCTGTCATCTACTACCGTTCGGTAAGTGAATCCAAACCCATGACCACTGTGACATCAACAAAATATTCTTCACCTTCTTGTGCTTCCTCAAAAGTTGGGGCTACTGTTTTTCCGCCAGGGTCAAGAGCTGTAGCTATAGACTCAGCCACCACTTGAGCTCCCCGCTTATGGTATACTACCAAAGTTTCCTGCCACCCGAACTCTTTGGTATTGCCCACAACCGTAACTACCCCACCTGCATCTACGATGTCACCAGCCAGCGCATCACGGGCTTCCGGGTTTCCAACACCATCAAGCAACCGCACGGCATAATGCACAGACAACTCTGGAACCGCAGGCCAAGGCACCAACTCTCGTACTCGGCTTTTCAGCCACTCTGCTCCTTCAGTGTCTGAGATTGCTAAAGCATCAGGCATTTCGGAGCCTTCAGAAGGCATCGCGGGCTGCATCGGAACAATCTCCACAGTAAAACCGTTAGCCACTAACAACCGAAAAGCCTGCGCCAAACTCAGCCTTGTGAAATCGGTGTCATCCCCACCACTGGAATCAGAACTCTCGGCATCCCCAGCACCCGCATCAGCATCAACGCTACCCCCATCATCACCCCTACCGTTGACATCCAAACCAGTTTCTGTGCTTGCTGTCTCGCTTTGTTCCTGCAAAACTTCCGCTTGTCGACCAGAAATCGCACTGAACCATGCCTCCCATATCGCCTTCTGACGCATCACACGATGAATATCTATTTCGCCAGGACTGCGGAAGCTGTAAATATCAGCGGCTGCAGCGGCATCCAACTCATGAAAACCCGCCTGGTAGGCAAGCCTCATAACGCCATCTGTTCCCATAGAAGCAAGGTTGTCTGCCAGTTCGTAAGGCAGTGGTTCAGCGTGAGTCATAATAGTCATCATCTCCACTTCAGAAATTTCCAACACATTGGTAAATCCAAAACCGAAAAGCCATTCCATCAGCCTGTTAACCGCTGCAACACCGCCGTGTTCATAGGCTTGCCCAAGTGTTCTCCGCACATCACCCGCAACATCCTCGGGTAACAAATCATCCCACATGACTTCGACATCGACTCCTACCGACAAGTCTGATGAAAACAACAAAGCAGTGCTGCCTTTGCCGGGATGAGGTTGAGCCAAAAAAGTAACCCCGACAAGTGAATCATCATAAGTATGCACCAACAGTAAAGAAGGGGTAGGTGAAACAAATGCAAGATAGCCGGGTTCACCTGGGTCGACTACAAGTGAATCGTCTACCTCTCCAATCGTACCGCCAACGATTATTCGACCGCCCAGCACCACCAGCATGGCCACCGCCCCACCTGAAACAATAATTATCCCAGGAAAAACGACACGCCAAAAAAAATTTGTGCGCTGATCCCGCCGCAGCACATACCGGCGATGCGATCTGAGTTCAGAGCCTCGCATTGCTATGATCTACGCACCAGAACTCAACGTAGGAGCGGTTTGTCAGCACAGGAGCACCGCAAAACAACGTAGGAGCACCGCGAAACATGCATGGCCTGATATAGACACTCAAGAGCTTGTTTTACATCCATAGAGCCCATGTTCTCTAATAATACCATCGACCGTCGCAGGGATCAGCTCATCCACGGAGCGTCCTTCGGCATATCTGGTTCTTATATCCGTTGACGATACACTACTGATCGGATCATCGAGAAATATATAGCCTTTATTCGTGTCATCCCCTTCTGTCATATCGCCTAACAGTCCTTTTGTGCCATCGTCTACCATTCCCACAATATCACTCACTGCCTCTGCTGCACTGTCAGCTGCATCATCATCGCCGCTGCGCTTCACCACAACCATAGTTGCGAGCAATTCCACCTCCGCAGGCCTCCTCCAAGTATCCAACTGCGAAGCAACATCCGATCCGACAATCAAGAAAAGCTCCGGTCCAGGCAAAACACCCTTCAACTCAGTCAAGGTGTCCACCATGGAGCTCTCCCCTCCCCGATCGATTTCCAACGTGCAAGCCCGCAAACCTTCAAACCCTTTCAGAGCGGCTCTCACCATCGCCAGTCGCAATGAAGGCGAAGTCACCTCCTTGACAGATGACTTCTGCCACGGATCATTCGCTACCACGAACAGCACAACATCAAGTTGAAGACGATGGCGCACATCGCAGGCAATGGCAACATGGCCAAGATGAGGTGGATCAAAAGTCCCGCCGAAAATCCCCAGCCTATGCCCTGTCGGTCTAGCATTCAAAGTCAAATCCACCATACAACACAAAAGAACAGCTCGAACCAACAGAGACTACTAGCCAATCGACTTACCGGTCAAAACAGATACATCATATAGACGTACCGTTCTCGTCGACACCGAAAAGACGGCAAAAACAAAAGAACAGCCTGCTATCAACTTCACTGACGAAGTGCGTTGAAGGCTGGATTGTATCGATGGCGTAAACAAACAACACGCAAAATATTCTCAAACACGTCAAGATCGTGCGAAGTGGCATCGCAACCCCCTATAATGGATAGTCCGCTGGATTGCCCGCTCGAGTGGTGGTAGTGAGATCGCAGCCCCCTATAATGGATACCCGTCTTAAGCACTGGCAAATGGCAACAACCTAGACTATGAGTGACTCAGTAGGACAATACCTCAACGAAATCGGTGCTGTCGAACTGCTTAACGCCAAAGAAGAACGCGAGTTGTCCCAAATCATAGAACGCGGTGCTGAAGCTCAAAAAGCACTGAAAGCCGGCGAGACGGGAAGACACTTAGACCGACGAATTCGACAGGCACACCAAGCTAGAGACCGGTTCATAAGAGCTAACTTGCGGCTAGTCGTGAGTGTAGCCAGACGTTATCCCCTGCCTCCCGGTATGGAGCTTCTAGACCTAATACAGGAAGGCAATCTCGGCTTAGAGCATGCAGTTGAAAAATTCGACTGGCGGAAAGGTTTCAAGTTCTCAACTTACGCCACTTTTTGGATTCGCCAGTCCATAGGTCGAGCGTTAGACCAAAAAGCAAGCCTGGTACGACTTCCCGGCGACCGATCCGCTAGCTTGAGAGCTGCCCTGCGCCAAACCTCCGGAGACGGGGATGCTCTAGACGATGACCACGCGCGACTTCACCGCCTGACCACTCCCACGTCTTTAGACCGTACTATCGGTGACGACGACAGCAACGAACTGATAGACCTGATTGCTGATAGCAGCCCCAGCCCTGAAACAGAGGCAATAGGCAAAGCTGAAGAAGAAATGGTTCTCAGCCTTCTTGAAGTGCTGGAACCTCGTGCCAAGAAAGCCGTGCAACAGCGGTTCGGGTTAATAGACGATCGTAAAAGATCTTATCGTGAGGTTGGTGAAGACCTAGGTGTCACAGCAGAAGCAGCACGCCGTCTTGTGAAACGAGCCGTCGCCACTGTACGTGAGCGTGCTGAAGAACTTCAACTTAGCGAGATTCTCAATATCCTCTGATGATTCTCCGATGTTTTTGCTCCTGATATATTTGTAATCACCCGTCAATCTTTGCTACCCGATAATCTTTTTTGCTCTCAAGCTTAAACCCGCAAACACAAACACTTCAAAAGCATGAAAACGACACAGACTTCTACCCTGAAAACGAAACCTCAAGCTACTCCTATTCCTCATACCCCAAACTGGACCCCCCCTACATGGCGTGATTTTCCAGCCGCGCAACAACCAAGCTGGTCCTCCGTCGATGAGCTTGAATCGATCACCAATCAACTGCGCAAACAACCAGCACTGGTTTTTTCAGGTGAAATGCGCAAGCTTACTTCTCAATTAGCGCGGGTTGCCGCAGGTAAAGCTTTTCTTTTACAAGCAGGTGACTGTGCTGAATCATTTGACACTTCTGCGCCGTCGATCCGAGAAAAACTGCGAATCATCTTACAGATGGCTATCGTTTTAACATACTCCGGAGGTCTTCCACTGGTGAAAGTGGGTCGCATAGCCGGCCAATTCGCGAAACCTCGATCCAAACCCACAGAAACCGTCAACAATGTGGAATTGGAATCATTCCGCGGGCACATAGTCAACGACACCGAGTTCACTAGAGAAGCACGAACACCCGATCCGCAGAGACTCCTGACTGCATACCACCGTTCCGCTTCCACCCTTAATCTGCTTCGTTCTTTCACTCGAGGTGGCTTTGCCGATCTATCGCAAGTATCGAAATGGAACCGTGAATTTGTGGCTTCCAGTGCTGCTGGTCAACGCTACTCACGAATGGCCGATGAAATCCACAGAGCTTTGAAATTCATAAACGCCTGCAACATCAACAGCAGCAACACGCCACAGCTACATGAAGTAGAACTCTATACAAGCCACGAAGCACTGTTGTTGAACTATGAGGAAGGCCTAACCCGGGTAGATTCACTCACTGGCATGTGGTACGACTGCTCTGCGCATATGCTGTGGATCGGTGAGCGCACACGCCAAGTCGATGGTGCTCATGTGGAGTTCTTGCGTGGTGTTCACAACCCCATCGGCTGCAAAATCGGCCCGACGGTCACACCCGATGAGGCTTTGCGTTTGTGTGAAGTGCTCAACCCCCACAAAATACCTGGCAGACTGACTTTCATCTCCCGAATCGGGGCTAGTCACGTGAACACATTACTACCACCATTATTGAAAGCCGTTCGTGACAGTGACTACCCAGTGGTCTGGGTTTGCGACCCGATGCATGGCAACACGTACACCACCAGCCGAGGCCGCAAAACCCGCCACTTCGATGATGTCCTGGCAGAGATCAGAGGCTTTTTCGCTGCTCACAAAAAAAGCGGGACATGGCCAGGCGGTATTCATATTGAACTTACAGGCGAAAACGTCACCGAATGCCTCGGGGGGTCGGATCAGCTCAGCGATGAAGATCTGGAACAAGCTTTTGAAACACTGTGTGACCCTCGCCTAAACGGCAGGCAGTCAGTAGATTTAGCTTTCCAAGTATCCGAACTTCTTACCGAATATATGGAAGACGACTAGAAACTCGCAAAACTGTTGGAGTTGGACCGATGCGGTTTCGCGAGATCAAGTCGAACATTCAAGCTGTTGAGTATTCAAGCTGTTGAGTATTCAAGTTGTCGAGTATTCAAGCCAAGTAATCGACAAACGCTTGAAACTGGCGAAGGTTACGCACCTCGAACACGCCGTCGCAGGCAGGTGAATAGCTGCTGATGATAGAGTCGCCCGTGTCCCAATAGCTGCGTGGTTCAGGGTTCAGCCAATACAGATGGCGAACCTGCCTACGCATTGAAAACAATATCTCACTACCGGATTCGTGGTAGTTGTTGCGAGCGTCACCCAAAATCAGAACTGTTGTACGGAAACCGATAGCGTCTCGGTGGTTGTCCCACAGCACCGCAAAAGCGTGACCGTAGTTGGAGTGGCCATCCATCCACACCACATCAGCTTGAGTGTTCACCTTGTCTATGGCTTCTTCTATGCTGTCGCTGTCTTCAAAGAAGTTCGACACATCGTCAAGCCCGTCAACGAACACAAAGGAACGCACATTGGAGAACTGGCTGGAAAGAGCGTACAGCAGTTGCAGCGTAAACCGAGAGAACGTAGCAACCGATCCTGATATATCAGCAATCACAGCAATATCAGGCTTGTGTGGTCTTGGCTTACGGAATTTCAATTCCACAGGAACCCCGCCGTAGGACAACGACCTGCGCATAGTGGCACGAAAGTCTATAGACCCAGTGCGACCATGGCGACGGCGACGAGTTAAGCGGGCAGCGAGTTTACGTGAAAGCGGGTAGACCGCACGGTTTAAAGTTTCGGTCTCCGTTTGTGTGGCATGCATCAAATCGACATCGTCTGGCAAAGTTTTGCGGAGGGTTTTGGCGACAGCTTCCACCCCACGATCAGCTACTAAACGGCGATTTATTTCATCCTTGATATGATCTTGCAGCTCAGCGATGCGCTGCTCGTACATATCACGACTCAACAGCAAATTGAAGTCGTCAAAATCGTCGGATACTTCACCTTCGGTGTGTTGTTCTGAGGCCAGCAGGCGTGCAAGCACACTGTCGAGATGCATATTGCGGGTTGTGCGGTAAAGATAGTAGGCCCCGCCGACAGGCCTGCCTGGTTCCATGCCCGCGTAAGATCGCACAGCCCAGCTGGCAGCAGCTTTCAGCATCTCAGCCTCGCCTTGCAGTAAAGCTTGATACAAGAAATCAGCCAATCGATCGTGAGAAGACCTTTGCGGATCTTCTGGAAAGTTCTGCTCCACCGTGTTGCGATCATTGGAGTCGACTGAAATCCAGTCATTGTCATCACTTTCAAAACGAGCAGCGTCCCCGTCACTAACAGAACTTCCAGTTAGTAGATATTCAGGGCCGCGCAATGAAAAATACACGTTGAAGACTGTTCTGAACGCCTGCAAATGCATATGATTTTTGACCAGCGTTGCTGCTAAAGCACTTTCAAGCAGCTTCCGGTCTGCCCAGCCGATATGCTTCACAGCTTTCATAGCGTCTACACTTTCGGTGATACTCACAGGGATACCTGCGTTACGCAGTTCTGCAATGAAGTCATTCAAGAGTCCCAGCAGTGACTCCCCTACAACCGCTGGCACCTCAGCGGGTGCAGTGAGTTCACGATCTGCCGAGCCATGCATCATTGCCACACATCATAGCCAGTCCCCGCCCACAATCTCTCTGCCCACAATTCTACCAGCATGCCCATATGCTTTTCGGGTTTACGGTTTTGCAACATCCGCACACCCACACAATAACACAAGAGAGTTAAACTAGCTGAGCAATGGCAGCACAATCGACGCGTACTCTCTGGTTTAGCTTCGGGTTCTTGGTATTGTTGACGACTTTCGTGTTGATATTCGCATTCATTTCCACGAGAACGTCGCCACAAAACACAGCCGAAAGCCTGTCCACCACTTCCCAACCAGCTAACATCACATCAACCACCACCACTACTACAACCACATCAACCACCACCACAACCACTACTACAACGCTACCGCCGAATGTCTGGGTGGATCCCCGATCTTCAGGCAAACCCTGGGGCAACACGATAGACGGCTTACTCACTTTCAGAGGCAACCCCACCCGCACCTACTATGGGCGTGGCCCAGTGCCCACCACACCAAAAGTGGTGTGGAAACACCCTCAAGACGAGCCACTGTGCTCAACATCGTTGGTCAACGAAAAACCCAGGGAGTGGTGTGGCACAGGCTGGACTGGTCAACCGGCAATCTTTGAACGCGGTGACACTACCTGGGTGGTTTTAGGCTCTTTAAGCGGTAACGTCCATTTCTTCGACGCTGAGACGGGTTCGAGCTTGATTCCCGATTTCCCTACAGGTGACATCATCAAAGGCTCTGTGACTGTAGACCCGGATGGCTATCCGCTGGTGTATGTGGGTAGCCGTGACGACAATTATCGTGTAATAGCGTTCGATGGCGACACTCCACGAGAATTGTGGGCACTCAACGCCTACGATTTCGGCCCGGTCGTATGGAATGACGATTGGGATGGCGCCGGTCTCGTCATTGACGACCATTTGTTTATCGGAGGAGAGAACTCCCAGTTTTTTATCGTGAAATTAAACCGACATTACGCTTCTGACGGTTTGGCAGAAGTTGATCCGCAAGTCATTTTCCATGAACGCGGCTGGGATGATGAACTTTACGAGGCTGTAGGCCGGGAGTTGTCGATAGAGAATTCAGTAGCGATCAGTGGTGACACTCTATTCTTTGCCAACTCCGGTGGACTCATCCAAGGCTGGGACATCAGCGGACTTCGCAGCCCCACCAGCACAACCATTGACTACGCTCCTCATCGTGTATTCCGGTTTTGGGCAGGCGACGATATCGACGCTTCACTGGTGATCGACTCCGAGGGAATGATCTACGCGGGTGTGGAATACCAACGAGACACCGAACGTGCGCGCGAAGTAGGGCAGATCATCAAACTCAACCCTTCCAAACCCAAATCACCTCTCGTGTGGAACATTCACGCTCGAGGGGAGTTGGATGCTTCAGGTGTTTGGGCAACCCCAGGTTTGCATCGTGATCTACTCATAGTCCCAACCGCTCCCGGTGAAGTGTACGGCATCGACATTGCAACAGGCGAGATACGTTGGACGAAACAGCTGCGAGGAGTGTCATGGTCGAGTCCGGTGATAGTAGACGACGTATGGATTCAAGGTGACTGCTCCGGCAGACTTTATGCTTTCGATGTGAGCGACACCACCGTGGAACCACCAGAATTGTGGAGCTTAGACCTTGGAGGGTGTGTCGAATCCACCCCAGCCGTTTGGGATGGCCTGATAGTAGTGGGCACTAAAAGCGGCTACATTTACGGCATCGGCTAGAACCAGGTTTGCGAACACACCGCGCACAACTTGCTGATAATATGCTATAATTACTGAAATGTTCTCCCGTCGATTGATATTTGAACCACCGGTAATCCGCTGAGATCCAGCCTGTTGATCTGATCTACTCATTTATTGTTCAATGACCCATTCCCTGTTTTTCTCCATACTGTACTGTTGCGCATGAGTGTGTTTCCAATCTCGCCTGATCTCGGGTGAATATTGTTTTGATCGCCTTTATATTGCTTAAATCTACCAACTAGGAGGTATTGATGTCCCGATGTAAATTACTCTTGCGTATTCCCATGACAGTGTTGAGCCCTCTGCTCACCATGGCTTTATTTGCCGCTGCTTGTAATGGGGATGGAACAGACGACACGCCCACTGATACTGTGGGGCAACCCGCTGACACTATGACCGAAGACGAATCCCGAGAAGACGGCTCTGAAAATGGTACTTCCGCGGGCTCAGACGACATGGTGGAAGCCACCAACATAGAAGCTCTCTTTTTCCCGATCTTCCGACCAGAAGGAGATCTCATAGCAGAACAGGTGCGTGAGGTATCCGGGTTTGAAAATACCGTACTATTAGGTGCTGATGGATTGCTCAGTGACGACTTTTTAGCACTACCACAAAGCGAGGGCATGTATTTTTCGGGGCCTGACCTCCGTTACGGAAGTAACACCAACGAAGCAACCGGGAAAACTCCGGAAGCATTTTTGGTCAATTATGAAAGATTCTATGATGAAAGCCCGTCAGCAGGGTTCTGGGGCCACTCTTACGACGCTACCACTATATTGTTGGACGCTATTGAAGCAGCCTCAACCGTAGACGGCGATCAGCGACTGGTCATCGACCGCGCTGGTGTACGCCAGTACTTCGATGAACTTCGAAACTACTCCGGTATCACCGGCTCACTTTCCTGTGATACGTTCGGTGATTGCGGTGCTCAGAAAATTGCAATCATTCACCACACCGACTCCAATGATGTCTCAGCTAGCAAGGATAATGTCAACTACGAGTTCGCAGGCAATGCAGGTGTTCGATCAGATGACGCCATACAAAGCGAACTCCCCCTTGGTGACGGGTCTTTGGGTGTGGTTGTTGTAGTCCCGGGCGAAGCTATCCAAATACGCAGTTTGCAAATCATAAGCGGTGACAATGCGCCTCTTGGCCTGACCAATGAAAGAGCGATAAGGATGGCTGTCGAAGATTTCGGTGAGATACGTGGCTTCGAAGTAGAAGTAGGCCCAGGACTTGACGATTTGTGTTCAGCAGATGGCGGCCAAGCTGCTGCTCAAACGATAGTTGCAGACGAGCGGGTGGTTGGCGTGATCGGCACATCGTGTTCAGGCGCAGCAGTAGCTGCAGCACCACTGCTCACTGAAGCGGGGATTACGATGGTTTCGTCTTCCAACACTTCACCTTCTCTCACATCAGACCTAAAAGGCAACCCAGGTGAAAACTACACGAGAGGCTACTACCGCACCGCTCATAACGACCTATTCCAAGGTGAGGCGATGGCTCGTTTCGTGTATGAATCCCTGAATCTCAAAACTGCAGCCGCTATCCACGATGGCGACCCCTACACTCAGGGTTTGGCTGAAGCCTTCGCCAATGCCTACAGAGATCTTGGTGGAGAGATTGTCCAAATAGAGGGTATCAGTAAAGGTGACACCGACATGGTGCCCGTTCTCACCTCTATCGCTGCTGCTTCCTAAAGTACCGCAAACCTTGAAGCCGGATAGCCGTCACAGTGAGGACGCCCCGCACGGGTGTTGATTGGTTTTTGACTTTTCTCAGGCTGCTCCTGCTGGGTGCGGCGACACTGGGTGTTTTGCTTTTCATTGTCCAGCAGGTCTATCCTGATAACCTCATTACCCGCTGGGTTAATCCTGTTTCCGCAAATCTCACCGCCTCACAATTCAAGGGGTTGCTAGTGTCGGGGCTTACGCAGGGTGCGATGTACGGGTTGATCGCTCTGGGGTATTCGATGGTTTACGGGGTGCTTGGTTTTATCAACTTCGCTCACGGCGAGGTGTTTATGGCAGGTGCGATGACCGGCATGATCGCATCCAACAAACTGGACGACGCCGGCATTTGGGAGAGCAACTTCTTGGGGAGCCTTGCATTTGTTCTGGCTGTTGCTGTGGCGACTTCTACTTTGGCAGCAATAGCGATGGAGAAAGTGGCGTATAGGCCTTTACGGAATTCACCTCGTCTGGTTTTGCTTATCACTTCGGTGGGTATGTCATTTTTTATTCAGAATGCATCGCTGGTGTTGCTGGGAGCGAAAAGCAAGTCTTACCCTCGGGCTGCTGAATGGCTGAACGGCAATGTCGGGGTCATCGATGTGAGAGGCAGCAGGTTGCTGGTCATTGCTGTAGCCGGGCTTTCAGCTGTGGCTCTGTGGTGGCTGGTGGAACGCACCAAAACCGGGATGGCTATGCGAGCTGTAGCTGAGGATGCTGAGATCGCTGCTCTTATGGGTATCAAAGTAAACCGTACTATTGTGACGGTGTTCGCTGTTGGTGGTGCTATGGCTGGTGTGGCAGGCATTTTGTGGGGGCTGATGTTTCGTAGTGTGACACATTCCACAGGCTTTTTACCTGGTATCAAAGCTTTCAGCGCGGCGGTGCTAGGCGGGATCGGACATTTAGGTGGGGCGATGACCGGAGGACTGATTATCGGGGCGGCTGAGTCGGTGGGTCCGATAGTGTTTTTTGAGCCTTTGGGTGTGCAAGGTGCAACCCAACTAAAAGACGCGGTGGCTTTCTTGGTTTTGGTTGGAGTGCTCCTGATACGGCCTAGCGGTCTGTTCGGTGAACGTCTTCCCGCAGAAGACCGTGTTTAGCCCAGGGCTCAGCCAAGATCGATTCTACTACTATGGCTGATACACTGAAGCAGCTCATACAAGCAGGTGTGATTGCTGCTTGTGCACAGATTTTTGTTGCGCTGTCGAATATGCCCGTGGCTTTTGACGACCGTACGATTGTTGAACCCTGGTTGAGCATGGGATATCTTTCCCTTCTGATCGTCCCCTTGTTTTCAGGCAGTCTGCAAAGCCGCAAAATAAAACTGGTGAACCAACAGCTAAGCAGTATCGCTCGTATAACAAGCACGGCACCCGACACTGATACTGACACAAAGCGCACTGCACATTCGTCACCTACGCATGCACCCCACGCCACCACGGAGTCCAAAGCCCGCCCGCATCCGGTATTCTCCCTTGTCGGGTTCCCCGCATTCAGTGGTTTTCTAGCTGGTGCAGGGCTTTCACTTTTAGCGGTTTCAATAGTCAACTTTGATTTACGTGACCCTCTTCTCAACTGGAGTCCGCAGCTTCTAGAGGTATTGAACTTCGAACGCAGCGTCATCACAGCCGTATTTGCTTGGCCGATAATCTGCTCTGCGCTTGCCGCTGCCAGTGGAGTGCTGCAGCTTGTAAACAAAAAAATCCGTAGGATGGTAGTCGCTGCAACTGTTGCTGTGGTTGGTGCTGCTGTACTGGAATCACTTGTCGTCGACATAGCGCAGGGTTTGCACATCAAACCTTTGATCAGCAAGCTTTACGCTCCTCGGGGTGGATTGCATTCAGCTGGCCTGCTGATAGTGGTCGGCGCAACTATGATACTGGCCTTGAACAGTCAGTTTCATGTGCTGAGATTGTTGCGTGCGCGTCTCGGACGTTTGATTACCACTCGCCGCGATTATGAGCGACGCTCGGATTCTATCTCTCGCCACTCCTCGCCTTCTAGTCCTCGCCGCGGCTTGCGCTTGTTGGGTTTGGTCGCAAGTCTGAGCGCAAACACGAAACGTCTAGCCGTTGCTCTGCTGATACTGTTAGTCCTGCCGATGTCAACCGGCAAACTCACCAACGAACTGTTAGCGAACATCGGGCTGTTTGTGCTGTTAGCTCTAGGACTCAACATCGTGGTCGGCCTCGCCGGTATCCTTGATTTGGGATATGTAGCTTTTTTTGCGGTTGGCAGCTACTCGATGGCTGTTCTTACCGCTGCTTCTTCCCCAAAAGTTTCACCTGAGTTGCCGTGGCTTGTGGCTCTCATAGTGGTGGTTGCCGTAACCGCTCTACTGGGCTTATGCATCGGCACGCCTGTCATACGTATGCGAGGCGACTATCTGGCTATTGTCACACTTGGTTTCGGTGAGGTAATAAGGTTGTTGTTTCTGTCGGACTGGCTGTCGGACTGGTTTGGTGGTGCTCAGGGCATCACCAACGTGGACGGGGTAGAACTCTTCGGCATAACCACTATCACTGGCACCGACCCACGCAGCGTGTTTTATCTGGTGTTGGTTTTCTGTGTCTTAGCGGTGTACGTTTCGTGGCGTTTGGAGCGTTCCCGTGTGGGCCGGGCTTGGATGGCAGTCCGTGAAGACGAAACCGTCGCTCAGATAATGGGGATAAACACTGTAAACGTGAAGCTGCTGGCGTTTGTGGTGGGTGCTGCTCTCGGGTCGTTCAGTGGTGCTATTTTCGTGGCGAAGGTCGGTTCTGTGTTTCCTTCGAGTTTTCATATCATTGTGTCGATCGTTATTTTGGTGGTGGTTATTTTCGGCGGAATGGGCAACATCGTGGGAGTGATCGCTGGGACGGTTGTTCTGATCGGAGTGTTGGGCGGCCCCCGGCAACCAGGACTGTTGCAAGAGTTTTCCGAGTTCAAAATGCTGATATACGGGGCTTTGCTGGTATGGCTCATGATCGCCCGTCCGCAGGGCCTGATCCCAAAAGCCCACAAAACGCGTCGACTGCAAGAAGAAGACGTCGAACAAGACGCATGGCTAAAGGCATCGGACTCAGAGATGGAATCGCTCTCACAAGCCACCACCGCAGCAGCCCCGCCTCTCACTCGCACCACGCCGGCCAAAACTCCAGCCTCCACTGAGCTGCCACTACTTGAAACCCGTGCTCTAAACGTGAGTTTCGGAGGTTTGCGTGCTCTGAAGGGTTTACACATTACGGTGCGTGAAGGCGAAATCGTGTCGGTTATAGGCCCTAATGGTGCAGGTAAAACCACCCTTTTCAATGCTATCACGGCAGCTGTGCCAGTATCTGGGGGCGACATCCTATTCGACGGCTGTTCGCTGCTCGGTCTTGACCCGAACGATATCACCACTCTGGGTATTGCCCGTACTTTCCAAAATGTTCGACTTTTCGGCAGTATGACGATACGAGAGAATGTCATGGCGGCTCAGCATTGCCGCAACCCACAAAGTATTCTGGGGTCGCTGCTTTGCACTCCAACTTTCAGGCGTCAAGAGGCTGAGATTCGCCAGCGTGCCGAGCAGATACTACGCTTTTTCGGGTCTCGACTCGTAGGGTTTCGCCTTGACCAACCCGCCGAATCGTTATCCTACGCCAACCGCCGCCGCCTGGAGATAGCACGCGCCTTGGCTACTCAGCCGAAGCTGCTTTTATTGGATGAGCCAGTGGCTGGTATGAACCCAGCCGAATCTGCGGAGCTTGCTGCGCTAATAGTTGAAATCCGTGAAAAGTGGGGAGTCACGATCGTGGTTGTTGAACATGATATGATGGCGGTGGGAGCTGTGTCTGATCGGGTGATCGTACTTGATCATGGTGGCAAAATTGCTCAGGGGTCTTATTCCGATGTGATTTCGGACCCTCACGTGATAGAAGCGTACTTAGGCGAAGACTATGCGATCACCAACAGCTAAACGACCCGAACAATCATCACCCGAGCAACCCGAGCAGTCATCACCCGAGCAGCCGCTGCTGGAGATGAGGTCCGTGAACACGCACTACGGTGCTGTGCATGTGTTGCGCAACGTTGATCTAGCCATTTACAAGGGCGAGCTTGTGTGCCTACTCGGTGGGAACGCCAGCGGCAAGTCGACCACTCTCAAAACTTTGCTGGGTATGGTGAAACCCACAAGCGGTGACGTACTTATCGACGGTGAGGTGGTGACTAGCACTTCCATCCGCTATCGAGTGCTGAAGGGTTTGACTATGGTTCCTGAAAATCGCAGACTGTTCAAACGTTTGACGGTGAAGAAGAACCTGGCTTTGGGGGCTTTTCTGCGTTCAGACAATGCTGCGATTGTAAACGATTTAGAATGGGTGTTCGAGCTATTTCCTCGTCTAAAACAAAGACTCAACCAGAAGGCGGGCACTTTGTCCGGCGGTGAACAACAGATGGTGGCGATAGGCCGTGCTTTGATGTCAAAACCTCGGATACTGCTGATGGACGAACCGTCTATGGGGTTGTCTCCAGCGTTGGTGAAACAGAACTTCGATCTGATCCAGCAGATCCACGCTTCAGGAATAACTGTGTTCATGGTGGAACAAAACGCTAATCTAGCGTTGTCCATTGCAGACCGTGGCTGGGTACTGCAGACGGGGCAAGTAGTGCTTGATGATACAGCTGGCAACCTGCTTGCACATCCCGAGCTGCGTGCCTCATATCTGGGTGATACCTGACCCTGTCAATCAAACACATGTCAAAGACATGAATGTGGGCATGAAGGTAGAAGTAGCGGTTGCTCCGGTAGCAAAGCCTACAGTCGTCAACCAACAGCTAGTACACCCCATTACCAGTCTGTAGTATCCAACACTCCTCATCATAATTCAATTATGAGTAATTCCAGTAGTTTCCGTGTATAATAAATACTCATAGTGTAAAACTGTTCAACAGTTAGCCTGGCCGAACAGGCATGGGAAAGCTTGAATGTGACGGGAGATCAGAATATAATGGTAGTAACACCGAAAACAGAGTTAGCACGAATAGAACTAGCCAGCCAACTCGAGGAAACTCTCGGCACAGACACAGCAAGAAACCTCATGGCGCACATCCCCCCAATCAACATCGAACAACTCGCCACAAAAAACGACCTGCTCGCACTCCCCACAAAAGACGACCTACTCGAATTCGCCACAAAAAACGACCTGCTCGCACTCCCCACAAAAGACGACATAACCCTGGTTAAAAAAGATGTTGACATGGTAAGAAACGACCTTGGCAAAGACATCGACACGGTAAGAAACGAGGTCGAAATGCTAAGAAAAGACGTCGAAATGGTCGAAACCCGCCTAGACACCAAAATAGATCGGCTAGACTCGAAAGTCGATGCCGGATTCAAAGAAATCCGCAGTGAAATGGTACTGGGATTCGCTCAGCAATCCAAAAAGATATTCACAATAGGACTCAGCCTAGCACTACCAACCTGGATAGCACTCATCGGCGTACTAATCACCCTAGTGATCACAATCACCACCTAACACAAATCCATACCTCCCACTACCCGCAACATCGCTGAACATCCGCCCAACCCACCCAGCTGAAGCAAAAGCCCCATAATTAGTCAAACAAAAGAAAACCCGCGGCCGGCGGGGGGGGGGGGGGGGGGGGGGGGGGGGGGGGGGGGGGGGGGGGG
>JAPPJC010000064.1 GCA_028820455.1 Acidimicrobiaceae bacterium | reverse complement strand
GTAAACCACAACCCCATCATAACGGCATTTAGTGGCAATAACTACATAATCCCCTCCGCTATGGGGTATTGGTCTTATAGAGGAAATCAACGGTCAGCGCTTTTTGTTGCATGATGGCCGTGCACGCACCCTAGAAGAAGCCATCCTATGGCATGGCGGTGAAGGCGAAGCAGCTCGTGAAGCGTTTCGATTAGCAGACGCTGTCCAACGTGCTCAGCTGATAGCATTCTTGGAAGCACTATGAACAGCCAGGCAATCTCGATTGGACGGTGCTCGGATATAAGTTCGCCTGGTAGGTACTACCTGTTTAGCAGGTGCTCTATAGTTGCTAGGTTGGTCTTAGCAGTAGGATTTGTTGCCATTTTTGCTTTTGGTTGTAATAATGCACCGCCTGCACGATCTGAGGTTTTAGCAGATTTAGCTGATCAGGTGATCATCCCTGCATATGGACAGTTTGAACTGGATGCAAAAGCATTACACAGCTCGGTTGTCGATCTCTGTGCTAGCCCCAATGAAGAGTTGTTATCACAAGCTCGTCAAACGTTGAAAAAGACACGTAACAGCTGGTCTCATTTGGAAGCCATGTGGGTTGGCCCTGCTATGGGCAGGCGTTCCTGGGCGGTAGTTCGTTGGCCAGTAGCAGTTGATGAAATTGAACAACTCATCGCAGATGAAGCAGTTGTTTTGGATTTTGATCGTTTTGCCAATCGTGTAGGAGCAGATCAACGTGGGCTTGGAGCGGTGGAGTATCTACTCCATCACAGCAGTAGAACAGTTGATAAAGCTGAGGGGGCAGACACAGCGAAGACTAATGCCTCCGAAGTTGACGGTGAGCCTACAGTCTTTGCAGATCCTCGACGCTGTGAATATTTGCTGCAGATAACTGATGTGATCCAGCAGGAGGCTATATGGCTAATTGACGCTTGGCTTGAAAGTTATGACAATGGGCCTGCTTACAAGTCACAATTCTCAACAGCAGGAAGTGAAAGCCTTGATTCTCTGGTCAATGATTCTTTGTTTCTGTTAGAAGCAATAACAGATTTAGAGTTAGGTGTTGCCTTAGGGGTGATGGGCAGAGAAGCTAATGTCGAGGTTATCGATGAAGGGCTGTCAGGTGCAGGAGTAGAGGATTTGCTGCATCGCTTAGCCTCGGCGATGATCGTGCTTGTTGGTGACGACGATACTTTTACAAGAGGACTTTCACCTCTACTGGAAGATGATCTCGCAGCAAGGTTGAGAAACAGTTTTGTATACGCCAAGACCGTTATAAATGGATTAGAGCCACCCTTACGCCAGGCAGTGATCAACACGCCTGCAGCAGTGAAAGCAGTCAGAGAAGCTATCAAAGACATTCAGATTCTGTTAGCCACAGAGGTAGTTGGGTATCTTGGGGTGCAGATTGGCTTCAGTGACGCTGATGGCGATAGTTCCGGTTAACCTGCTGACAGCAGCACGAAAACCTGTAGAAGCATATTCGGTTGCAGTATTTCGCATAGCTTTCGGTCTAGTAGCTATGCTCGGGTCGTTAAGGTTTCTGTTACGCGGCTGGGTCGATGAACTTTATTTGAATCCCGAGTACCACCTCACTTACGTAGGTTTCAACTGGGTCAAACCATTGTCGGCTCCTTGGATGCATCTGCACGTGCTTTTGCTTGCTGTACTAGGTGGGTGCATCATGGTTGGTTACCGACACCGCATCGCAGCTGCATTATTTACAGCGGGATTTGTATACACGGAACTAATTGAGGCTGCCTTATATTTGAACCACTACTGGTTTATGACCTTGACAGGACTGCTTTTGGCACTTCTGCCAGTACATCATCATTGGTCGCTTGATGTTTATGCCGGTAGGGTTTCTGCTTCAACGTCAGTGCCAACAGCGGTGATTTGGATATTAAGAGCACAGGTTGGGATTGTGTACCTGTTTTCTGGTTTGGCAAAACTCAATGCTGATTGGCTGTTAGAGGCACAGCCAATGAAATTATGGCTGTCTGATCGTACTCATTTGTCGCTTGTGGGTCACCTACTGGATGAAACACCGATAGCTTACCTGGCTAGTTGGTTTGGAGTCTTCTTCGATTGCACGATAGTCGCCTGGTTGTTGTGGTGCAAAAGTCGGCTGTGGGCATACTTCGTAGTTGTGGGATTTCACCTGGCAACTGCTGCCCTCTTTCAGATTGGCGTCTTTCCTTGGTTGATGATAACTGGGGCATTGATATTTTTTCATCCGGACTGGCCTTCACGATTTACGACGCTTATATCACACCTCAAGATAACTGTTTGCAAAAAAATTGAAGCAACGAATATATCACGAGCTTTCACAGGCCATCGGAAGTGGAAAGTCAAACCGCAGACCATTGCACAGTCGACTATCCTACAGACTCCAACTGCTGCACTTCCCACTTTTTCTTCTGCGGCAGGAGTCCAGACAACAGCCCCTGAGATCACTCCACCGATCTGGCTTGTACTTTTGCTTCTAGCAGTGTTACAGGTGGTTCTACCACTACGCCATTATATGTATGGTGGAAATGTGCGTTGGACTGAGGAAGGCTACTATCTTGCCTGGCGTGTGATGCTTACCGAGAAGTCTGGCCACCTCGAATTCAGCATCACCGATCCTTCTACAAGCATGACATGGACTGCAGGCCCCGAAATAGTATTGACAGACTGGCAAATCGAACACGCTGATGTCAGGCCCGATCTGATACATGCTACCGCCCTACTGATAGCCGATCATTACCGCCAAGCTGGTATTGCCCAGGTAGAAGTTCGAGCCGATGCCTGGGTGTCGATGAATGGAAAACCAGCTCGTAGGATTATCGACCCCAGCATCGACCTGGCCTCTCGATCTCGCAGTGTGCTACCAGCAAATTGGATACTGAAGATTCACAAATGATTACTGCACAGTTGAAAGATGCAGCCATAAGGAGGGGTTGCGTAGACCGCTACGTCTTGGTGGAGCTGGAGGGAATCGAACCCTCGTCCGTCTGGTGAAATTCAAGCTCGCTACGACCATTCCCAAGTTTTCAGCTTTACGGCTGCTGTTACGCTGAGTCGTGTGAAACCAAAAGACCTTGTCGCTACTTGCGGTATTTTCTAGAGGTTCCGCCGCCGGATCTTTCTCCAGTGTCAGCGGTCTTTCCCAGCCGTCAGCGGTCTTTGCCTGCTGTCCACCACTGTTTCTGGTGCCAGGCTACAGTGGTCTGGCCTCGCGTGCCAAAATAGGTCGCAGTAAATTCTTGCTTGTACTAACTTGGTTAGGCAACAAGAACGAGATCGTCTTGATTGGCGTCTCTTAAAGCCCCGTTTAGGGAGTCTGAGCAACTCCGGTCGCGTGCTATGATTTTCTAATCCCGACGTCGAAACCAGTCAGCCCCATAAAAAATCTTATGAACACACATCTGTTCAATGAGCACAGGTTCATGTTCTGCACTTGCTTCTTTTGCACTTGTCAAATAGCAAAGCTTTGTTACTATCAAATCAAACAAAGCTATAAAGAATATTATACCTCATCAAGCATTGTCAATAAAGCATTATCAGCATTCCCACTTAAAATCTATAGTTGCTGCTTGCTTACTGCTAACATTTATGGTCAATACAATTAGTTGCAGAGAGTGGCACCTGTACGCTGTTTACAGCTAATACCAAGTTAAAGTGTGAAATTAAATTATAGGTTTAGATTATAGATTGAGAAGGACGAAGTCAGACGTGCGTATTGGAATTCCCCGAGAAATCAAGACAGCTGAAAGGCGCGTCGGGTTAACCCCCGACTATGTAGCTGAACTGAAGATTCACGACCACGATGTCATCGTGGAACATGATGCAGGTGTCGGAGCCGGGTTCACAAATGATGAATATATAAAAGCAGGGGCTTCAATAGTCGCCAATGCCGAATCAGTTTTCAACGAAGCAGAAATGATCGTGAAAGTCAAAGAGCTGCAGCCAATCGAGATAGCTCTTTTGCAGCCTCATCATATAGTGTTTTGTTATCTGCATTTGGCACCTGACCCTGACCAAACCAATGGCTTGTTGGGTAGTGGGTCGACAGCTATTGCATACGAATCGGTTGTAGGCACCCATGGCGATCTGCCGTTGCTTACCCCTATGTCACAGGTAGCAGGTAGGATGGCAGTATATGCTGCTGCTAGATGTTTGGAGTCGCCGTCGGGGGGAAGCGGAGTTCTGATTAGTGGGGTGCCCGGTGTCACACCTGCACGTGTAGTTGTCATAGGCGGTGGTGTTGTCGGCAGTAATTCGGTGGAAATGGCTGTTGGTTTAGGTGCGGAGGTAACAGTGCTCGATCGTAATCATGCTACGTTACAGCAGTTGGATCGCCGTTTCGGTCCAGCAGTAAGAACACTGTATTCCACTAATGCAGCTATCGTGGAATCGGTGTGCGCAGCTGATATCGTGATAGGAGCTGTGTTACTTCGAGGTGCTAAAGCCCCACATCTGGTGACTGAAGAAATGATCAAGCAGATGCGGTCGGGCTCTGTGGTCGTTGATGTGTCCATCGACCAGGGAGGCTGCATTGAAACGTCACGTCCCACAACACACATGGATCCCACTTACATACTACATGATGTGATACACTATTGTGTGGCTAACATGCCTGGGGCCGTACCCCGTACTTCAACTCGGGCACTCAACAATGCCACACTCCCCTACATACTACAAATAGCCAACAAAGGCTTGACTGAGTCAATGCGCTTAGATTCTGGGCTGATGGCAGGCTTGTCTGTATATGACGGCAAAATAACCGAGCCTGCTGTAGCCAATGCTATGAATGCCTCCTATTATTCACCCGAGGAAGTTTTAAGTATCGTTTAGATACTGTCACAGGTCCAGCACTCGCCACCATCTTACGCCTCCTAGAAGATCTACCAAACCCTACTACTGTTATAAGCTTGGCGCGTCGTCACCGATATAACCACCACAACCCAATAACCTCAAAAACACCACTGGACTGTTATAAGCTTGGCGCGTCGTCACCGATATAACCACACCCAACTCTTTCAGCGGCACACCGACCAGTCACAATCACCCCACACGGCTCAATGAGAATCAAGGGTAGGTAGCTAGTTGTTATCCCAGGTAGCTAGTTGTCGTCGTCGAGGTAGATTGTTACGGCAAAACCTGATCCGATAACCGAAACGATGACGGCAATGATCAACACAGTAAGATTTGTGCGTAGCAGAGCAGCGTCACTGACTTTAAATCCCGAAAGCAGTTGAATAGCGTCGGTTTGCCCGAATCTGTCTATTACGTAGGTACGTAATAGCATGTTGCTTACCATTGCAATCGCAGCACCAAGCACACCTTGTACTAAGCCCTCGAGCATGAATGGCAAACGGATGAACCATTTCGTGGCCCCCACAATTCGCATGATTTCTATTTCTCGTTGCCGGTTACTTATGGCTATAGCCAGCGTGTTTAGAATCAATAGCGTAGAAGCACCCAAAAGAATAACCGACCCTATAAAGAGCACTCTTCCCGACCTTTGGGCTAAGTCCTGAATATCTCGAATGGCCTCACCTGCAAATGTTACAGTTCTCACACCCGGCTGTCCTTTGAACTGATCCCCAAGTTCTTGCACTATATCCACGTCGTTGTCGATCGGTGCTACCCGATATGAGGGAGGAAGTATTTCTTGTTCGACTATGTCGAGTATTTCTTCATTGCCAGCGACGATTTCTTTGAATTCCTTATAGGTTTCTTCTTGGTCCTTGTAATGCCAATCAGCTATTTCAGGACTATTTTCTAGCATTCTGCGAATGTGTTTGTCTGCTTCTTCGGTTGTATCGACATTCATCCAGATGACGAACTCTATGCCGTCAGCCCAACGCTTTGTGGCACCGTCCACAGCTGTTTGAAACAAGGAAAAACCACCAAACATCGTCAGTGATACGCCCACTGTTATTATTGTGGCTGTTGCGAGTTGCAGGTTTCGCTGTAGGTTTTGAGTGGTCTCTCGCAGGGTATAACGGTAGCTGAGCATACTTCTACTGGTAGACGCCGCGGGCCTGATCTCTGGTGATCATACCTCGGTTCAGCTCTACAACTCTTTGTCGCATTCTATTGACAATGCTGCTGTCGTGTGTGGCCATCACTACGGTAGTGCCGGTGTCGTTGATACGTTCAAGTAGTCTCATTATCTCGACAGATGTTTTAGGGTCGAGATTTCCTGTCGGTTCGTCAGCAAGCAAAATAAGAGGTCGGTTCACAAAAGCACGGGCGATTGAAACACGCTGCTGTTCCCCACCGGAAAGTTCATTGGGAAATCTGTCTTGTTTATGCGACAAGCCGACAAGATCTATAATCGCTGACACTTGATGTCGCACAACATGGCGGGGCTTCCCTATTACTTCCAGCGCGAACGCAACATTTTCCCATACAGTTTTTTTGTGCAACAGTTTGAAATCCTGGAATATGTAGCCGATATTGCGACGCAAGTAAGGCACCTTCCATGAATTCAAATCTCCTATGTCACGTCCTGCCACGAAGATACGCCCATGTTCCGCAATGTTTTCACGGTTGATAAGGCGTATAAAAGTGGATTTTCCCGATCCTGATGGGCCCACCAAAAACACAAATTCGCCTTTGGAGATATCAACAGATGCACCTCTCAATGCGACAACATCACCCTTATAAACTTTTGTTACATTTTCAAAACGTATCATACTTTATGACCAATGTGTATCTAAGCTGACGATTCTAACCAAGTCAATGCCTAAACAGATGAATTGGAAAGATTTGTATTCCGATTGTGGTGCATCCAAGATTCCATAAAAGTATCTAAATTTCCATCGAGTACACTTCGTATGTCACTGGTTGAATAGCCAGTGCGTAGATCTTTTACCATCTGGTATGGGTGCATGACATAGCTTCGAATTTGACTTCCAAAACCGACATTATGCTGTTCACCCTTAATTTCAGCTAGTTTGTCAGTACGTTTTCTACGTTCAAGGTCAGCTAGTCTTGATTTTAAGATTTGCAAGCCACGTTCTTTATTTTGGTGCTGGCTACGTTCATTTTGACAGCTGATGATGATACCGGTAGGTAGATGGGTTATACGTACAGCTGAATCGGTAACGTTAACATGCTGACCGCCTGCACCGGATGATCGATATGTATCAATTCTCAGTTCTTTTTCGTTCACTGTGATGTCGATGTCTGCATCTTCAAAGAAAGGTGCTACTTCCAAAGCAGTGAACGAGGTATGACGTTTGCCTCCACTGTTGAAAGGTGATATACGCACTAATCGGTGGACTCCGTGTTCCGAACGCAGCCAGCCATAAGCATAATGCCCTTTTATCAGAAAGTCCACGCTTGAGCAACCGGCTTCAGTTCCGGCTGAAATAGCAATTGTTTCTAGTTCAAAATCATGGCTTTCCGCCCAGTGACGATACATTCGTAACATTATCTGAGCCCAATCTTGGGAGTCAGTGCCTCCTTCACCTGCTTTTAGTTGACATACAGCGTCATGCTTGTCGAATTCTCCAGAAAACAACGTGCGGAGTTCCAAACGATCAAAACGAGCTGCAAGATCAGCTATCATTATTGCCACCTCATTCGAGGTTTCAACATCAACTTCTTCTATTGCCAGATCATTGAGTAATTCAATATCGGATATGTCGCTTGCAAGGTTCTCATATACGGCTATGTCTTCATTGATTGCGGCTAATTCGATGGTCATAGTACGCGCTAACTCGGGTTGTTCCCATAAGTCGGGACGTGATATTTCTGCTTCTAATTCACTACGCCTTATCCGCAAGTCGTTCAGTTGTAGGTAGGTTTCAGCTTCGGTCAGGCGGGTTTGCAGTATTCGTATCGCGGTTGAACTATTTTGCACTTTTTTTGTCAACTGTCACTTGTCTGTACTGCTATCTTCCGTTGTTGCTCATCAGCATCAAACCTTTATCATTCTTTACTGCTAGCACCGACCTTCGTTCCAGAGCGACCATGACAAAACTTGAATTTTTTCCCATTACCACAGGGGCATGGCGCGTTTCTGCCAACCTTGTCATATCCAGTTTTTGTCACCGGCATACGTTTTGTTGTTTGGCTGCTAGTCGTTCCCGAATAAGTCAAAGCAGACAAGCTTCGACCAGCTGATTGCGAATTCACTCCGTATAGCAAACTAGCCCCACTAGTAGCCTTGTTGGTACGCATATTTGCAATTTCTTGGTTAGCGGGTTGAGTGTTCACCGATGGAACGTTTATATGTGTGACATGCCTAACGTAGTCTGTTGTTATGCTGTCCATCAACTGGCCGAACATTGCAAAACCTTCTCTTTGCCACTCAGTGGCAGGATCTTTTTGTCCCATAGCACGAAGATGAATACCTTCACGCAGTAAATCCATTTCACGGAGATGAGCCCTCCATTTTTGATCGATAATGCCGAGCATTACATGGCGTTCGATTTCACGCATCAGTTTTTCACCGACTTGCTGTTCATGCGCAGTGTAGTATTGCGATCCAACCTGATGGACCGAATCAACAAGCTCAACTTGCGTTTCAAACGATTGTAATGATATCGACTTAATCCCGCCAGGCCACAGAGTAGCGACAGCGGTAGAAAAGCCATCTAGATCCCATTCTTCTTGATATTCGTCTGAGCAGTATGTTGTTGTCAGGTCTTCTATTTCATCGCGAAGGTACTCCAGTGTGTCTTCTTTTAAATCAGCATTCTCCAATATCTGACCACGGCGCTTATATATCACTGTACGTTGGGCGTTCATGACCTCGTCGTATTTGAGTACGTTCTTGCGAATCTCAGCATTTCTCTGCTCCACTGTATTTTGTGCACGTTCAATCGCTTTAGTGATCATGCTTGCTTCGATAGGCTTATCTTCAGGAAGGGCTTTATCCATTACCCAGTTCATCGCACCAGTAGCAAAAAGACGTATGAGCTCATCTTCTAGTGACAAGTAAAAGCGGCTTTCTCCTGGATCTCCTTGGCGTCCGGATCGCCCTCTCAGCTGATTGTCTATACGCCTGCTTTCATGTCTTTCAGTGGCCAAGACGTAGAGACCTCCTAACGCTAAGACCTGTTCACGCTCTTCGTCGGTGTCTGTCTTGTAGTGTTCGATGGTTTCAGCTAGATGAGTTTTTCCTTCGTCCGAGTCGAGATTCATGTCCTCGTTTCGCAGCTCACGTTCCGCTAATGCCTCCGGGTTGCCACCAAGTAAAATATCCACACCCCTTCCAGCCATATTAGTGGCGACTGTGACAGAACCAAGCCTGCCGGCTTGTGCTACTATTTCTGCTTCGCGGTGATGTTGTTTAGCGTTCAGTACTTCATGAGGTACACCGGAAAGCCGCAGCAAGCGTGAAAGTTTCTCCGACTTCTCTACGGATACGGTGCCCACTAACACTGGTTGACCGAGTTTGTGTCGTTCTTGAATATCGCGAGCGCAAGCATTGAACTTGGCGTCTTCAGTTTTGTATATCAGGTCAGCTTTATCGTTGCGGATGGTTGGCTTGTGTGTTGGTATGCTCACGACCTGCAATCCGTAAGTGGATGCAAATTCGCTTGCCTCGGTTTGGGCTGTACCAGTCATACCTGCAAGGCGATCGTAGAGACGATAATAATTTTGCAGGGTTATCGTGGCGAGCGTCTGGTTTTCCTCTTTGACGATCACGTTCTCCTTAGCTTCCACCGCCTGATGTATTCCATCCGACCATCTACGACCTTCAAGCACACGACCGGTGAACTCATCCACAATCTTTACTCGACCTTTATCAACTATGTAATCACGGTCACACTTATAAAGTTCTTTAGCTCTTAAAGCAGCTTGCAGTTGATGTAGATTGTTTTGGGATACCATCTCGTAGAGGTTTTCCACGCCTAATATTTTTTCTACTGCATCTACGCCTTCTTCAAGCGGGGCAACAGTTCGCTTTTCTTCATCCACCTCATAGTGAACGTCACGGGTAAGACGTTTGGCGATTGCCGCGAAACTCATATATTGTTTGGCTGTGTCAGATACTTGGCCACTTATTATGAGGGGTGTACGAGCTTCATCGATGAGGATGGAATCAATTTCATCAACTATGCAATATTTGTGATCTCGTTGGACTTGGTCAGCATGTTTCATGGCCATGTTGTCTCGCAGGTAGTCGAAACCGAATTCGTTGTTAATGCCGTAAGTCAGATCACACATATACTGAGCACGTTTATGAGCACTACCTCGTTGGCTTGGAATCACAAGTCCTACGCTAAGGCCAAGCCAACGGTAGAGACGACCCATCCATTCAGAGTCGCGTTCCGCTAGATACTCATTTACAGTGACGACATGAGCACCCTCACCGGTGAGACCATTGAGATATAGCGGCAGTGTAGACGTCAGCGTTTTGCCTTCACCGGTTTTCATCTCTGCGATCCAACCAAGATGCAGAGCAGCACCACCCACAAGTTGTACATCGTAGTGGCGTTGATTCAATGTTCTCCACGCAGCTTCTCGTACCACCGCAAAAGCTTCAACGAGTAAATCATCAACCGATGCACCATTACTCAAACGATCTTTGAATTCGACTGTGCGTCCTTGCAAAGCCTCATTGGAAAGAGATTTCATTTCCGGTTCTAATGCGCTGATATCAGGCACCAGTGCTTGAAGAACTTTTAGTTTTTTGTTTTCGCCTGAACGCAGTACACGTCCACCGAGTTTCGTTATACGTTCGAATAATGGCATTGGTAGTCAACGATCAAGTGCATGTGGATATTAAATGTCAAACTTTAGGGACACCAAAAGATATGCCTGATTATTTTCAGTCTTGAAGTTGTTGGAGCTCTCAAAAAATCAAATAAACCGTACCCTTGATGTAAAATGCATCAGGCATTTCAAATGTTGCTAGACGGCGAGCTAGTTTCTTGTGATATCGATCCAAAAGAAATTCTGTTCAAATTGCGAATTCGGCAGAAGCTCATATCGCCTTTTGGATAACATAGCTATAGCAGCATGATCATATGCTTGCGTGCAGATTTCGCTTGAATAACCTCTTACCCTCGGATGGTTTGTCCGCTGCCGTGATACCGCTTTTGGAGTTTGGTGCGTAGCTTGCGAATTTGACGTTCAAGCTTGGCTTCGGCAATATCAAGTGCCGAAAAAGGATCAGGTGCAGCTACTTTGCAATGAAGACGATGTCCGTGCCCTGAAAGGGTTATCTCACAGATTTCACGGTCTGAAATTCTAGGGTTACGAGCTTCATCGAAATGAACCTCAGCAATGTTCAGGCCATAAAGGTATCTATCAAGATTGCCAATCTTAGCATAGACAGCTTCTTCTAGTTTTGGTGTAAGACTCATATGACGGCTGCTGATGTTGACGTCCATCCTGTGCCTCCTCCTAGTACGTGAAAGTTAAAAACACTTCTTGAAATTACTGTATCGTAGAGTTGCTATCGTTGGGTATTCTATCCGTTGTTTCGATCTGCTACTGTTGCTACTAGACCAATAACTTTTTGGGCTCCCGCCAAGCGCAAGACAGTCGCTGCTGTCTTGAGCGTAGATCCTGTTGTGCATACGTCATCGATGACCACCACCTGACCTTGGATGTGGCGGTTAAAGGGGTGTAATGCAAGCCGAGGGCCGATAAGGCGTTCCTTTTTACTGCGCGAGGTTTGAGGTCGACTATCGAGACGACGCAGATACGGCACTGCCCTCTTATGTAGTCTACGTGCTACAGCCCTGGTCAAGAGTTCTGCTGGGTCGAATCCTCGTGAACGACGTCGCTGTGGGGTGCACGGAACCCAGGTAAAAGTGCTTACGGTGCTTGGGTCTGGTGTTATAGATGTCAGGGCATCCGCGATGATGGTTACTACACCGGTAACTCGATGGTATTTTAACTGACGAACAAGATCAGCGGCTACACCCTTATGCGGCCAACAAGCTCGTAATGTGTTCAAATTCTCGATATTGGGGATATAACTGATTTGTAGGCCCGCTTCGTTAAGACTGTTTTCGTTATCCTCAGGTAAGAATCTTTGCATCTAAATAATTCTAATAACTTTATATGTAATTGCAATTCTTTTACATATATTCCATGTCAATTAGAATGCTATTCTACCCAGCAATCAATTCTTTCAATTGATTTATGCTTCTGATGTATCTTCAATTATTGGTGTATCTACTGCAGCTCTTTCAGTGAGTCCCCAGCAAGTGATACTGTGGTCTGTTTTCAGGACTGCACATGTTTTTGATCCACTGGCGGCTATGGCTGTGTATTCTCCGCGAGGTGCGTTGGTTTGTCCTTCGTAGTTGGCACCCCAACATAGAATAGCACCATCGGATTGCAACCCGCAAGCATGGTAGGAACCGACGGCTATGGCTGTGTATTCTCCGCGAGGTGCGTTGGTTTGTCCTTCGTAGTTGGCACCCCAACATAGAATAGCACCATCGGATTGCAACCCGCAAGCATGGTAGGAACCGACGGCTATGGCTGTGTATTCTCCGCGAGGTGCGTTGGTTTGTCCTTCGTAGTTGGC
>JAPPJC010000005.1:2194-12493 GCA_028820455.1 Acidimicrobiaceae bacterium | reverse complement strand
GCTTTGACGCCTATAGCACGACGCAAAATGGCCGATTTGATGCTCGCGGGTGGTTGGAGTGTGAAAGCAACCGCTGAGCGGTTCCAGGTCAGCGTCAAAACAGCGCGTAAGTGGCGTGACCGCTACACTTCTGGGGGAACTGCTGGTCTCTTGGATCGTTCCAGCCGCCCGAGAACATCACCACGCAGCACCCCAGCGGCTAAACAAGCCGAAGTGATAGAGTTACGCCAGCACCGCCGCAGGGGTGCTGCGTGGATCGGACACGAAGTTGGTTTAGCGGCTTCCACAGTGCAAAAGATTCTCAACAACGCTGGTCTGGGGCGTCTCAGACGCGGTGACCGTGCCACCCAGACACCCCCTATGCGTTATGTACGCGACCACCCGGGTGAGCTGGTTCATGTGGACGTCAAAAAACTGGCTTCTATACCGGATGG
Source organism: Acidimicrobiaceae bacterium (assembly GCA_028820455.1). Taxonomy (GTDB): domain Bacteria; phylum Actinomycetota; class Acidimicrobiia; order Acidimicrobiales; family Aldehydirespiratoraceae; genus JAAXHB01. The sequence goes on along the minus strand of JAPPJC010000005.1, from coordinate 12,059 downwards.
AGGGGGCTGGAGAATCCACGGACGCGGCAACACAAGCTCCCGCCAGCGTGTCGGATACGTTTACATCCCACAGTGCTATCGATGATCACAGCCGGGTCGCCTATTCGGAGATACTCGCAGACGAAACAGGCCGCACAGCAGCAGAGTTCTACAAGCGTGCCCACACCTGGTTCGCACAGCGTGGTGTGACCATCGAGCGGGTACTCACCGACAACGGCGGCTGCTACCGCAGCCGCCAATGGTGTGAAGCCATGCGAACCACCAGTACCCGCCACAAGCGCACCCGGCCTTATCGTCCCCAAACCAACGGCAAAGTCGAACGCTTCCACCGGACCCTGCTAGAGGAATGGGCCTACAAGCGACCCTGGACATCACAAACACAACGCACAAAAGCCCACAAAGGCTTCCTACACTACTACAATCAACACAGAACCCACAGCGCACTCAAATGGGCCACCCCCGCATCCACCATCGGATACAACCTATGCGAAACACACATCTAGGATACGCTCCATCCAGTGGTTACGCATCTGTAGATTGAGGGCGGTCTAATATGTTTGACCCCATAGCCTTACATGTGTTATGCGATTTCATGAACTTCAAACTGACCAACGTGGCACTGCTAGCACCCGCTGGGGGCTTGGTGGTTGATAAGTGGTTCCTACCCAGACGCAGCGACATGGACCCGAGAATAGAAATCACCGGCGGCATAGCAGTCAAACACCGCGGCCTGTTCGGCATGGGTGATGACCGAGGCAACATAGTGACCGGCTATCGTAAGCACTTCAAACACCCCGACGACTTCGAGTTAGGCTATACGGCTTGGTGGCCGGACATCAAACAAGACCACTGGACACCCCAACCCTAATCGAACCATCAAACCGGAACCAGTAGAACACTAGCACTTTGAGTGTCGAATACGACACACTCGCACCCAACGACGCTGAGCTAGAAGCCACCGCAGCACCAGCACAAGCAGGACGGCTTCTCGTTGATTATCCTGAATCAGAACCTACCAGACCCCCCTAAATCCACCCCCAATCGCGAAGAGCCCGATAACCGTGTTATCATGAGCTTGGAAGTTCGAAGTTCTCGAAAATGTAAAAAGGAGTCATACAATGATAAGATCGGCTCGACGTTGGCTGTCCCTAGTGACGATCTCCGCAATGATAGCTGTGGGCTGCAGTAGCGATAGCGAAACCCCCGACCCCGATACGTCCGACGCCTCCACGGATGATGGTGCCACCGCGCCCGGGGACCCCGCGGACGCCACTTACAAGCTGGCGTTGTTCTCCGATCCCACTACAGACAACCCGTGGGCGGCACTTGACACCGAGGCCGATATCTGGACTTCCTATGTGATGCCCGGTCAGGGTTCCCTGTACACTTATCAGGGTCCCTCGTATACGCTGGTTCCCCTACTCGCGGCCGACATCGACCCGCCACAGCCGTCAGCCGAGGGGGATGGCTTCTCGGTGGTGGTGAACTTGCGGCCCGATGTGACCTGGTCGGACGGGTCGCCTAAGACCGCACACGACCTGGTGTTCACTTTCGACACAGTAGTCAAGTATGACGGCTTGGGAGGCAACTTCCCGAGCGTGTGGCCACTGGCAAGGCCCGACGATCCCACCACTGAGGAAGACGAGTTCTCCCAGGGCGTCTCGGCTGTGGAGGCGTTGGACGACACCACGGTGAAGATAGTCTTCAACTTCGATCCCGGCTTGGCGATCTGGCCTTTCTCCGTGGGCCTCGCCCCGATCTTCCAGAAGGCCTACTGGGCACCGGTGGTCGATGCTTCGCCCGACGCTGAAACGCTCTACGCTGCTTCGGGTATGGGCTCGCCCAATGGCTCCGCTTTCAACACGGTGGAGCGCGAGGAAGGTGCCTTCTGGCGCAACGAAACGGTATCCGACTACTGGGACGCGGGTAGCCGTTTCAGGGTCTTCGAATCAGGGGCTGTGGAATACACCCCGGCTTCCGGTGAGTCCGAGACGTGGGGAGGCGAACCGGACGGTGACACACTGACTGACTACACCGAAGGCCCGTACATCTCCGAGATGCTCTACTCGGTTTACACCGACCAGAACACCGCGGTTCTGGCACTCACCGAGAACGAGGTGGACTTCATACTGAACCCGCTGGGTTTGCAGAGCGGTCTACGCAACGAGGTACTGGCAGCATCCGACTTGGAGGTGATCGTCAACGAGGAGGCCGGTTTCCGCTACCTGGCTTTCAACACCCGCAAATTCCCAATGAGCGAACTCGCCTTCCGTCAAGCCTTGGCCTGCCGGATTGACAAAGAATTCATGACCGACACGGTTCTGGGTGGTTCAGCCATATCCTCCGATTCTCTGGTGCCGCCGGGTCAGGCGTTCTGGCACAACCCCGACATAACAGCCCCCTGCGCCGGCCAAAGCGAGCAGGAGAGGCTGGAGTCCGCAGTCGATGCGCTGAAAGAAGCTGGCTGGACATGGGATGTGGAACCGGTATGGGATGAAGCGAACCTCGATGTGATCCCCAAGGGGGAGGGACTCCGAGGCCCCAACGGTGAGGAGATGGAGCCGCTGACACTGCTCGCTCCCGGCCCGGGCTACGACCCGATGCGGGCCACCTACTCTCTGTTCATCGAGGAATGGGCCACCGATCTGGGGATCCCCATCTCCGCTGAGCCCACAGGGTTCTCGGTCATAACGGACAGGGTATTCACCGGCGATCCGTTGGCATGGGACATGTACATACTGGGATGGTCGGTGACACCCTTCCCCGACCACGTGTTCAGGTTCTTCGTATCCTCCGCCGACTCGGCGCAGGGCGGCTTCAACACGCCCGGGTATTCCAACCCCGAATTCGACGAACTCGCCGAACGTTTCGACACTGTCAAAACCCTGGAAGAAGCCAGAGACATGGTGCGCCAAGGCGACGCGATCATAGCCCGTGATCTCCCTTATCTGGTGCTGTTCAACACCCCGCTGATCGAAGCATACTCCAGCCGCCTGAGCTTTCCCTTCACGGAAGTGCTCGGCGGATTGCAGGCGTTCGACGGTCTAGGTGGCGTAGTACAGATCAATTGACCGTCCCCGTCGGCTGTTCGGTGGTGAGCGTTCTGAGGGGTGAGGTGTGTGACGGTGGTGGTGTGTGTTCTGCCGCCGTCGGCTGTTCGGTGGTGAGCGTTCTGAGGGGATGACGTGTGACGGCGTACGTGATCCGACGGCTCCTGCAGATGGTGGTGCTGTTCTTCGTTTTCCTGACGGTTACTTGGTTCCTGCTTTACGCTCTGCCGGGCGATTCGGTGGCACAGCAATTCGCGGGGAATCCCAACATCCCCCCTGAAGCCCGTCAGGTCGCTCTGGAGCGGCTCGGTTTGGACAAGTCACCGCTGATCCAGTTCCGCGACTACATGACCGACTTCTTCCGAGGCGATTTGGGGGTGTCCTTCTCGCAGTACCCGCGGCCAGTGATCGATATCATCGCAGAGCGGCTGCCGCGCACTGTCGTATTGTTCCTCACAGCCATGGTCACCTACTACTGGGCTGGTTTCCTGGCTGGTAAGTACCTGGCGTGGAAGCGGGGACGCCGCGGTGAGACGCTGATCACGGTGAGTGGAGTCGGCCTCTACACGGTGTTCATGCCCTGGTTCGCCCTGATGCTGATCTGGTTGTTCAGCGTGCAGCTCGACCTGCTGCCCCTGTCCAAGTTCCTCGACCCCGTCGAATGGCGTGAAGCACCCTTCGCTGCGAACCAGGTGTTCATGCGGATGTTCTGGGTGACGGTGACCGCTTCGGTAGTCCTGTGCGCGGTCGGCTGGGCCTCGGCGCGTGCTGTTGACCGACGGTGGGGGCGTCTGCTGCGATGGGGTGGCGGTGTGCTGGTGATCGCCGGTTTCGTCGGCTATTGGTATGGGACGCAACCGGGACAGGCGATGCGGGTTTACGCCGGGGATATCGCATATCACCTGATCCTGCCGGTGATGACGCTGACGCTCGTCAACTTCGCCGGGGTGATGCTACTGACCCGCAGCTCCATGCTCGACACCATGAGGGAGGACTTCATCCTCACAGCACGTGCCAAAGGACTGCCCGAACGTGTGGTAAGGGATCGCCACGCCGCTCGCACGGCCTTGCTGCCGGTAGCCACCTCCCTGACACTGGCGGTCGCCACGGTGATCGACGGGGGAGTCATCACCGAGACGGTGTTCTCATGGCCGGGTATGGGCCAGATCCTGGTCAGCTCTGTGCAGTTGGAGGACATCCCCCTAGCGGTGGGTGCATTCTCATTCATCGGGGTGCTCGCACTGATAGGTCATTTCGTGGCGGACATGCTCTACGGGCTGTTGGACCCCCGAATCCGGGTCACGGAACATGGCTGACATCCATCCTGCGGACATCGGTATCGACCACGACTCGTTGGATCCTCGAATCAGGGTCACGGAACATGGCTGAGAAACTCGAAACCGCCAGTGAGGTTGATCAAGGCCCTCAGACGGTCGGTGGGATCGGTGGGATCGGTGGTGGGGATGGAGTGGCTGGTGTGGGGGGTGGGACTGCTGCTGGGGGTGGGGCCGCCGGGCCGGTTGTGACGTCCTACGGTTCTTGGTGGAGGATCCGCCTGTCGTTGTTGCGTCGGTCTGTTCACGACAACTGGGTGATCTTCCGTCGCAACAGGATGGGGATCGCAGGCTTGGTGATCATCGGGTTCTGGATGTTGATGGCGGTCATGCCTTCCCTGTTTTTCGCGACCGGGTTCTGGAACCGGGCTGTTTACGATCCGGTGACCGGCTTGGAAACGGACCCGCCCACCCGCACGGTGATCATGGTGGAACGGGTGACGGATCCGAGAACCGAAATCGACCGGCGAGCGGTTCTGATGGACGGACGCATACCATCCGACCTGGGACTGGGCGACACGTTCGAATTGCCGCTGCAACCGGCACCACCGAACAGCAGGCACTGGCTCGGCACTGATCCCCTCGGACGTGACGTTCTCTCGCAGCTGATGCACGGAGCGCGTTCCTCCTTCTTCTTGGGTATCCTGGCGGCGACGGTGACGGTGGTCATTGCCACGCTCGTCGGTTCGGTGGCCGCCTATTATGGAGGGGTGATCGACTCCCTGCTGATGCGCCTGGCCGACCTGTTGATAATGATACCCGGACTGGCTCTGCTGATCGTGATCGGATCGGTCGTCACCTTCCAGTTGTGGCATCTGGCGATGGTGATCGGAATCCTGTCGGGGTTCGGGGGCACGGCGGTCGTGCTCAAATCCCAGGCACTCGCGGTTAAGGTGAAACCGTTCGTGGATGCCGCCAGAGTAGCCGGCGGAACCGGTCGCCACATAGTGCTGTATCACCTGATTCCCAGCGTGATGCCGCTCAGTGTCCTGTACATGATGTTCACCGTGACCGCTGCCATCCAGTCCGAGGCGGTGCTCTCCTTCTTGGGCCTGCTCAACGTCGACACCTCATGGGGTTTGATGATCCAACTCGCCCACACCCAAGGCTACCTGCTTCAAGCCGGTGAGTTCTGGTGGCTGGTGTTCCCTGCCGGCCTGGCGGTGACGCTGCTGGCCATGGCCTTCTTCCTGCTGGGCCGTGGACTGGATGAAGTGATCAACCCTCGGCTGCGTCGCCGGTAAGATGGAACTGCGAACACCGCCTCACCTTGAGGCTGAGGTTCCCGCCGAGCAGCGGCTTCCCCTGTTGGAAGTTGACGGACTGGTGGTGCGCTACACCACCGACGCCGGTGATGTGTCGGCAGTGGAAGACGTGAGTTTTTCCCTGAGCGGTGGTGAGGCGATGGGTTTGGTGGGAGAATCCGGGTGCGGTAAGACTTCGGTGGCGTTGTCGCTGCTGCGATTGGCGCCGGAGAACGCAAGCTACCCGTCGGGTTCGATCCGCTGGGAGGGGGTGGACATCCTGGGCATGTCATCCGAAGAAGTGAGACGGCTGCGATGGTCGGAGATGTCCATGGTCTTCCAAGGGGCGATGAATGCCTGGAATCCCGTGTACCGGGTGGGACACCAGATCCGGGAAGCGATGGATCAGCACTTCGAACCCCGTCTTACCGCCGTCGAAGCAGACCGACGGCTCGCCTGGCTGTTCGAACTGGTGGGACTGGACAAGGTGACAGCCGATCGCTACCCCCACGAACTGTCGGGTGGGATGCGACAGCGGGCACTGATCGCCATGGCCCTATCGTGTGAACCCAAGCTGGTCGTAGCCGATGAACCCACCACGGCCCTGGATGTGATAGTGCAGGCTCAGATACTTCGCGAACTGAAAGACATCCAAACCGATCTGGGGCTTGCGATCCTCTACATCAGCCACGACATGGCAGTCATCGCTCAAGTGACCGACATCCTCGCAGTGATGTACGCCGGCAAGCTGGTCGAGTCCGGTCCCACTCGGGAGGTGTTCCGACATCCCCGCCACCCATACACTCATCTGTTGTTGTCCTCGGTACCTTCGGTGGTCGGGCCACGTCGTCCGCCGGTCTGCCTGGACGGGGTACCACCCGATCCGCTGGACCCGCCATCGGGATGCCGGTTCCATCCCCGATGCCCGTTGGCAACCAGACGATGTCGCCAGGAGGAACCCCCTTTGGAACCAGTCGGCCCCGAGCATCTGGTAGCATGTTGGCATAGTGCTGAGATGTCTGGGATGGGGGAGAGTCGATTAGATGTCAAAGTCTCGGGCGGGTGAGATGGCGGCACTCGCTGAGATACTCGGAGTGGGGGAGGGTCGACTTGATGTCGAAGTCTCGGGTGGGTGAGGTGGTGTTGTTGAGAGCGTATGCCGGGTGCAGCACAGTTGTCCATTCAAGCGGAATGCACGGGTTCAGCTGAGATGGCGTTGTTGAGGGTGCAGGGCCTTCGCAAGCGGTTTCCCGTCACGTCGGGGGTGTTGCGACGCCGCACCGGGCACATCCACGCTGTGGATGGAGTGGATTTCGAGATCGAGGTGGGCGAGAGTCTGGGATTGGTGGGCGAGTCCGGCTGCGGGAAGAGTACCACCGGCCGGATGCTGGCATGCCTGGACGAACCCGACGAGGGGCGAATTCTCCTCACCGAGGACGACGGATCGGAGGTGGACATAGCCCAGCTCGACACCCGCGGTATGACCCGGTTCCGGCGTCGGGTGCAGATGATCTTCCAAGACCCATATGAGTCGATCAATCCCAGGCGGACGGTGTTCGAGACGATCTCCGAGTCTCTGGGAATCCACCGGATGGGAGGTCTGCGCTACCGGGAGGAAAGGGTGTCGCAGATGCTGGCACGAGTCGGGCTGACCCCGCCTGAGTCTTTCATGCTGCGCTATCCGCACGAACTGTCCGGTGGGCAGCGTCAGAGGGTGGCCGTAGCTCGTGCGCTCATCCTGCAGCCACAGTTCGTGGTAGCCGACGAGCCTACTTCCATGCTTGACATGAGCATCCGAGCTTCGATCATGGAGTTGATGTCGGGCCTGGCCCGGGAACTGGGGGTCGCCTATCTCTACATCACCCACGACCTGGCGGTGGCTCGCTACATGTGCGACCGGATAGCCGTCATGTACCTGGGCAAGATAGTGGAGACGGGCCGGACCGAGCAGATTCTCAGCGACCCTGCACACCCCTACACGCAGGCACTCCTGTCGGCGGTACCGATCCCCGATCCATCGCTGCCACCACCGGAGCTACGCATCACCGGCGGTGTCGACAAGGCCATCGACCCGCCGCCGCGATGCCGTTTCCTTGACCGCTGCCCCCAGGCTGTCGACATCTGCAGCACCGCAGACCACCCCCCGCTGCAAGACACAGGCGGCGGCCGCCTGGTCGCCTGCTACCTCACAACCGATCGAGAGGGCTGATAATGAGTGTGGACTGGTGGGACGGCGCGGTCCGGCGAGTGAGCCCGAGACTACGAACGCAGCCGCTGAACCCGTCGGACCCAGACAGCGTCCCGGCGGGTGGGCCTGAGACTACGATCAGAAGAGTTTGAACACCGCGACGATCTATCCGGGGCCCGCGGTGTGAAAACCGGCGGCCATTGTTGGATCGGATCGTGAGCGGATATCGGATGACCTCGCGGTATGCCGGGTTGTGGGGATATCAGACTATCTGGATGCTGTGCTGGGCTACTGTGCCAAAACGGCATTCAAGACTGCGCTGAAACCGCATTCGGGTGTGCGCATTTGTGCGCATTCGCTAGTATGGGCTCATGGTACGTTATCTCACTCGTTTGGTTGATCCGTGGATCACGGAGGTGTTGGCATCTGCTCCAGTGGTGATGACAACCGGGGTGCGCGCTTCGGGTAAGACGACCACTGCGCTGCGTCATGCGGTCGGTGTCGTGAGGTTGGACAACAGGAGTGAGGCGTTCTCGTTTTAGGCCGACCCCGATGCGGCTCTACGGGATCGGCCGGAGCCTCTACGCCTCTACTGCTTGACGAGTGACAGGCATGCCCGGGGGTGTTGGGTGCGGTGAAACGGGCTGTGGACACAGAACGCCGGGCGGGACGGTTCATTCTGACGGGATCGGTTCGTTCCGATGTTGATCCGGTGCTTTGGCCGGGGACGGGTCGTCTCATCAGGATCGCCATGCATCCCATGACTGTGAGTGAGCAGCTTGCGGTGCGTTCTCGCTTCTTCGTGAGCGGATTGTTGGCCTGCGAGCCGATGTCCCTGCCGAGCGATCGGCCGGACTTGCGCGGCTATGTCGAGATCGCGCTGCGAGGAGGTTTCCCTGAACCTGCTATAGAGTTGACCGGCCGTGTCCGCGACGGCTGGTTCGACAGCTATCTGGATCAGCTGCTCACCCACGAGCGTGCAACCGGACGCAATAGCCGTGATCGGCTGCGGCTGGCCGAGTTCTTCCAAGCTTATGCGTTGAACTCGGCTGGTGTCGTCAAAGAAAAGACGCTCTACCAGGCGGCGGGTTTGGACAGGCGCACCTCGCTCGCTTATGCGGGATTGCTCGGCGATCTCGGTGTCATCGCCGAGTTCCCGGCTTGGAACAGTAACCGTCTCAAACGTTTGGCACGGGGGTCGAAGCGGTACGTCGCTGACACCGGTCTGTGGGGCTCGGCTGTCAGTGTCGACTCGGGGTCGGTGACGCGTCCGTCCTTGTGGCTGAGGAGCGGGTACTGAGAGACTCCGAACTCGGATGATCCGCTTCGTGGTGGACTCCTCAGCAACGATCAGCACAATGGACGATCAGCACAAAAAGCTTCCCACAGCCCTTGACGCGGATCGTGCCGCGGTATGGGAACAACATAAACAGCGGTAAATTGATGATGAGACGCACTGGTATGGCATGACGACTGAGGTACTGGCACTCGTCTGAAGGAAGGGTATTATATAGTGAAGTGGGCAGATATTTTAACTTAGGAGAATATATGGGGATTTATCCATCTACAGACCTATTGTTCACATCACTCACAAAGCCACTTAATACACAAACGCCTTGTATTGGGGTATGATGATTCACACGTTGTTTTATAAAACAACAGCCTTACCGTGAAAATAAGAATGGGTACTTAATGACAGATTTACCTCCTGCACCAGAACAACAACCAGTTGAACTTAAAATTGATAGCACTCTTGAACTTTTTGGCGGAGTTTGGGCGAACTTCGCGCGCGTTAGTCACTCACCACACGAAATTACCATTGATTTTATCCGTTTAGATTACTCCACCGTCAACCCACGACAAGGAGTAGTAGTGCAGAGAGTGAATATATCACCACTATTCGCAAAACAGCTGATTGATGCGTTGATTAAGAATTTAGATAGTTACGGTAAAACTATGCCCGATGGGTTTGTAGTCAAGGAGGACTTATGACCGCATACTCTGAAAACTACAAAACGAAAATTATTTTAGAGCCAGGAGAACCTGCTG
>JAPPJC010000005.1:0-2184 GCA_028820455.1 Acidimicrobiaceae bacterium | reverse complement strand
GGTATTGTTCGCGGGAATATCAAACAGATAGTTTAATCCGGAAGTAACCTGCTGTAAATGCAATAATGCGCATCAACTGGATATCTACCTCAAGATCAACAATTGAGACACACACTTATCAACTGCCATCTACTTCAGACGACTAGTTCCATATCACAAGCAGATGATTTAACCGTCTGTACCGCCCAAAGACACAACCCCGACAGGCGTCCACACGTGAGGGGTTATCTCCGATACCACCAACCTATCGCCCGTTTCAGCACTCGCAGAATCCACTAGCCAAACGCAGAAGTCTAGTCTGACTTCCTGCAAGGTCGTGATGTTGACCAGATCGTGATGAGTAACGTGAGAAGTATTTCATCCTTTGGGAACATCGTCCGTGTCGGACTTCTTCTACGTTCTGAGCGATCTTGTGGCGAGGCTTCCCTCCAGCCAACACCTGGAACAATACAACGAGGAAGACACTGTGCTACTTTTGCGCTATGCCTGCCTACTTCGAACAAATGGACTGGATTAACGGATTAACGTCAAGTGTTACCAACCGCAACCAACGCTGTGAAACAAAACTCCCCGGTTACAGGCAAATGAGTGTATCTGCGTTTCATCTTCTCGCTCGCCCCGGCTGCCAAATCGATTGCCTGTGCCTGCTCCGACTTGTCGGCTGACGGTCCAGACAATGAGGATGACGACAACAAAGATGACTGTCGTGGACGACGTTTTTGCCCGAACACGACAGAAAGTGTTCACCGAAGAGATGCACCAGTTGATAGCACAGGCCGTTGAGACTGGCGGCCCAACGTTCGTTGAACAAGCTACGGCATGTGAGCGACATCGACAACAAGTGTCTGGCGGCCCAACGTTCGTTGAACAAGCACTACGGGAATGGAAAACCACCTCGGAGACCTACTCTAATCCCGTACTCGCTAAGCACTTCAGCAAACTGCTAGAGGCGCACGGCAGACGCGTTCCCAAACCCGTCGTGCACAACTAGCACCGTGCTGACGTGACTGCGTTCCCAACCCTCCCACCGAACAGCAAACTAACTAGCAAGCTAGTGCCACGTCGACGTGACCGTGTCGCTCCACCACCGCGTCACGACAAATGGGGCATTACCGATTTTTTTGGTTGACTTAGACTCCATATCATAGCACCAGCTTAATATAAATTAAAATATATTTAATATAATAATAATATATTTCATGATAAGCTAGTTCTTCTAGCTTGGTTCTCTGTTGTGCATTCGTGCAGGTGTGTATTGTATGTGTATTCGTATGGCGATATGATGGTTGAGTACCTATTGGACATAGGCCTTCTTGATGATTGTGACCCTTTTGAGATCACCGATCAGACATCACATCTTTTCAAGCACGCAGCACTCGGCATTGACGACATTTTCGATGTGTGGCAAAGCGATCCGCTGTTTTACCCTGCTAAGCCTCCAGCCCACTGGTTGATGGTCTCTCAAGTCGGTGCTATCGTATCGGTTGTACCCATCGCACCTGCAAGATCCGGTGACCCAACGAAGCGCCGACCCATTGGTTGTTACATTGCCTCACGACATTTGACTGTCCGTTATATGGAGGATCGATGAACGATAAAACTATGACTCCCGACGAGGAACACGAGTTCTACAGCAAACCCGAAAACCAGGCACCGCAGGGGTCTGCACGACGCCGTAAAGAACAAAATACTGTTTCAGGTGCTCGTGCAATTGCTGTTTCAGAAGCTTCAACAGGGTTTGAAGAACACTGAGATCAACGGCTGTTCCATTTCTCATGCTCGTGCTTTGGATGTCGTTTAGTACAGCGGGCAAAGCTTGGTCACGGCCGTTCATTTCTTGACTTGCTCTCATGAGGCTTTGGCCATGTCTCACCGCGATGTGGATACTCAGCGCATCAGCTAACGAATGAGGCTTATATGCGCGAGTCCCCGAAATCTATTACCTACACATGGATTCCGAAGATGGGGTTGAGAAGCTGACCAATGCGAAGCTGAATCAATACGGGGGGAGTATAAGAAATAAGCAAACGAGAACAGATTGTTTTCGGCTCGCCATCATGAAGTTGCGCGAACGAGACTTGCCGCTGGCCTGTTTTTGTGTTCAGTGGCCGCACCAGAGGGTGCTGAACGGTGCTGCGGTTATGCGGTTGGACATGGTGTGTGTGTGGGGGCCGGAGTTGAGTA
>JAPPJC010000076.1:4755-12562 GCA_028820455.1 Acidimicrobiaceae bacterium | reverse complement strand
TTTATCGTTTTATATTGTAATATTACATGTTTAAAAAAGTGAAATACACGGGTCCGCGTCACTTAAATTTATGCAATTAAAAAAAAAAATCCCCCCCCCCCCCCCCCCCCCCGCCAGAACACTCTAGCCAACATATCTTTTGAACAAGTGCAGTGTGGTTGGTTGTCACCCGATAACCAACCACACCAGCCTCACCTCTCACCCACCCATGTATTGCTCGTTTCCCGCTTTGTATACCGACCATTATGAACTCACAATGGTGGCTGCCGCTTTGCGTTCGGGTGTAGCTGAACGTCGCGCGGTTTTTGAGGTTTTTACTCGAAGCTTGCCTGCAGGAAGAGCGTACGGGATCGTAGCCGGAATTGACCGCGTTCTGGACGCTGTCAGACGTTTCCATTTTACTTCAACGGTAGTTGATCATCTGACAAAAATGGGAATAGCGAAAGACCCGGATGTGGCTGACTGGCTGAGTTCTTACAGATTCAAAGGTGATATCATTGGTTATCCTGATGGCGAGTTGTTCTTTCCACGTTCACCAATACTCACAGTAGAAGGCGAATTCGCGGAATGCGTAGTGTTGGAAACAGTTGTTCTTTCCATACTCAATCATGACTGTGCGGTTGCCTCCGCTGCTGCTCGAATGCGCAGTGCAGCTGGCAATCGTATTATATTGGAGGGTGGCAGCCGTAGAACAGACCCAGAAGCAGCAGTAGCAGCAGCAAAAGCAGCCTACATTGGAGGCTTTGACGCTACATCCAATCTAGAAGCTGGTCGGCGTTGGAATATTCCAACAGGAGGCACAGCATCCCACGCTTTTGTGCTAGCTCACAACAACGAGTGCGACGCCTTCACGGCTCAACGCAACACGCTCGGAGAGGACTCCACTTACCTGGTAGACACCTTAGACGTTGACAAAGCCATTCACAAAGCTGTGGAAGTTGTAGGCTCCGACATCGGAGCTATCCGAATTGACAGCGGCAACCTTTACAACAGAAGCGTCGAGGCCAGAGCTTTGCTCGACAAACTAGGTGCATCCAAATGTCGTATTGTGGTATCAGGTGACCTCGACGAATTCAAAATCGCTGAATTAGAAAAAAAGAAGGCACCCGTCAATGCCTATCTCGTGGGCACGAATCTAGTCACCGGATCAGGTCATCCCACTGCTTCAATGGTCTACAAACTAGTTGCCATCAGTGACTGCGATGATAACAAGAACAGCAATCCGAATTCTTCAATGCGTTCGGTTGGCAAGCTTTCTGCGGAGAAAGCAACTATCGGAGGACGTAAGCAAGCACTCCGCACGATAGACACAGACGGCTTTCTGCTTTCTGAAACGCTTCAACCAGCAAACTTTGAACAACCGGACAGTAGCTACACCGAGGAAGGCGAAGCCTCAGACTTCGCTGGTTCGATTCCAGCAAACTTTGAACAACCAAACAGTAGCTACACGCCTCAAGTTCTTATGGTGTCCAAGGGAAAAGTAGTCTACACGAGCAACACCGAAGCAGCTCGCCAGCTTTGCGCGAAGCGCCTCAAAACTCTGCAACGGTGCGATAGGTTAGTGAATCCTCTTAACACTCCAGCTGTACCAACATTATGGGCAGGCTGGGATAATGAGCCAAATCTCGAAAACCACGATCGTTAGGTTCCAGTTACCGGTTTCAAGACAAACCGATGAATACAACCGGTAAAATACAGCCACTGAAGACACTAGCAGACAGCCGGTCAACCAAAAAAGGAGGAGCAAGGATGAGCCGCGCATTGTTAATCGTTGATGTGCAAAACGACTTCTGCGAAGGAGGAGCTCTGCCTGTAGATGGCGGGCAATCAGTAGCTCGTAGAATCACCGACTTGGTTGGTTTCAATAGAGCCAGTGGTAGCTATGACTACGTAATAGTGTCTAAAGATTGGCACATCAATCCTGTAGGGCATTTCGCAACTGAAGACGAAACACCCGACTACATTAACACATGGCCAGTGCATTGTGTTGCCAACACTCCCGGTGCGGCCTTTCATCCTGACCTTGAAATAGCAGTGGATGAGGTGTTTCTAAAAGGTGCTTTCACTGCTAGCTACAGCAGCTTCGAGGGCTTTGCCGCAAGCACCGGCGAACTCTCCGGCCAGGAAACAAGTCAGAAAACAAACCAAGAAACAAATCAGCAGCAAAGCATTGCTGGTTCTTCTATGAAAACCTGGTTGGATGAACGGGATGTGACTGAATTGGATGTAATGGGCATTGCCACCGACTACTGCGTAAAAGCCTCGGCATTAGACGCTTTGAAAGCTGGCTACACCACCAAAGTCATCGCGTCTCTTTGCGCTGGAGTAGACAGCAAAACCTCAGCGGCTGCCCTCAAAGAGTTACGCGAAGCAGGGGTAGCACTCGAAGACCAGCAAATCTCTTACGTGGAGTCTGCGTAGGCCTGCACTACGTGGCGTAGCACTCGAAGACCAGCAAATCTCTTACGTGTTCAAAGAGTTATAGCTCTGATGGCGGAGAGTATGGGATTTGAACCCATGGTGGCCTAAAAGACCACAACGGCTTTCGAGGCCGCCCCATTCGTCCGCTCTGGCAACTCTCCATCTAGAAATCCTAAAAACTGCTCACCAAAATTACAACAAGCACTCCAACGAATAAAATACCATCAACTTGTGTCCGTATTCTGGTTTGCCGCTAACGGGGAGTGGCAGTGCTGAGTCCGTGTCCAGTGATCGGCCATAGGCTCTTTCCCGTATTCTGGTTTGTTCAATGTATTTTGATTTGTTCGATAATGTGAAGTCAACATGGCAATATGACGCAAATATCACCCTTCAGACACGGAGCTGACAAAAAATCTTTCAACCTCCACATGCTATGGGACACGATGGTCACATACTTGCCTCAGACACGGAGCCGACAAAAAAAATCTTTCAACAGCTTAGAACTTTCATCTCCTAAAATTCCGTGAACCACTTCAAACTCATGGTTCAGACGAGGGTCAACCGCGAAATTATAAAGAGACCCTAAAGCACCCCCTTTGGGATCAGCAGCCCCATACACAACTCGAGACACCCTGGCTTGTTGCAAAGCCCCTGCACACATGCAGCAAGGCTCCAATGTCACTGCCACTACAGCACCACTGAGCCGCCACGAACCAATCTTGTCAGCAGCATCTCGTAATGCCAGAATTTCAGCATGAGCTGTTGGATCACCTGAGGTTTCCTTCTCGTTGTGACGACATGCCACAATGGAATCCTCATGCCATATCACAGCCCCTACAGGCACTTCATTCAATGAAGAAGCAACTTGAGCGGCTTCAAGAGCCTGGCGCATCAGTTCTGCGTCTGCTGGGAGATGATCCAGTTCTATCACTACTCGCTTATACGCTTATCGGCTGAATATCCGCTCTTGGATTTTTAGAGCCCGCGGCTTGGGATGTTGGTTTCTGTCACTGCTGGTACAATAGCAAAATAAATACCAAAATAAATAACTTAACTAGAAAATAACTTAACTAGAGGAGCAAAACGTGGAAACTTTTTCGATTAGAAAATTAGAAGCTCTAGCACTGATAATAGGCCCCATAGTGGCTTTAACTTTCTTCTTGCTTGAACCTGGAAGCTTATTCATCGATCGGGTAGACGCAACAGATGCTCTGGGGAAGATTGAAACTCTGAGTAGCAACAAAGGCATAAGCCATCTTGTAGGCGTTTTGACGTCATTGGGTCTGGTCATACTACTTTACGGGGTTGTTGGGCTTAAACGAGCATTCAATGCGGACAGCATGATAGATTCTTTTGCACAATTCGGTGTTTTCTGCCTAATCATAGGTGGATTTGGGTGGTTTGTATCTTCGGGATTTGTTCATGTCATTGCAGAGATTCAAATGGATTCAGAACAGATGAAGAACATCGCCTTGGGTATCCAGAAAACAGACAATGGTATTGCCGGCACATCGAGCATGTTCGTTGCATTGGGGTTTTTGGTCGTTAGCTTAAGATTTTCCATTCGATCTTTTGACGGTTCACTAAAAATCGCCTCAGTGATAAACTCAATTGTTTCAACGATAGCTTTCATAGCATTCATAGTTGGAGTCAGCTACGAACACGACACGATGATTGCGATAGGCAGGGCATGCTACCTACCCTGGACAATTTGGATTTGCATTCTTGGGATAAGATCCTTGAAGCAAGGCTGTACACCACAAACTACTGGAGTAGCCTAGCAAATACTTTTCATCGCTGCTGAGTGGGCAGCAGCTTGTGCTGGTATCAGGGATTGATGTTGCTTGCCAGCAGCTTTGTTAGAGCAGTGGATGCTGCACACGTCAAAATCCCGTCGATTGTCGGCAATGTGACGACATTATCACCACTGATAACACTGCTGATAGATTGCACTATTCTTAGCGTGGAAGTTAAAAAAGCTTCACTAACCAGCGGCAGAGCGTCTAATTTCAAGTGCTTTTCAGTCACGTCCAACAGCTCCATCACAAGACCTCGAGTAATACCGGCGAGGCATCCAGTGTCAAGAGGTGGGGTGCATAACATGCCATCCTCCACCCAAAAAATGTTTGAACCTGTGCCTTCGCTCAGATATCCACGCGTATCACCGAAAATAGCTTCAGACGCCCCTCGCTCTTTAGCCATTTTCAAAGCTATCACATTCTCCGCATAAGAGAGACTTTTAACATTTGTCAAAACTCCACGTTCGTTGCGTGGGAAAGGCATCACAGCCACTGTCGTGCCTGGTTGATAGTCGAACTGGTCTCCTCCCACCATTACCATAACTGTGGATTTCTCATCACCTCGGGGAGACCCTAGGGGCCCTAAACCGCTAGTAACAGTGATACGCACCACACTCGAGTCGGGTGCTGCTGCTAGGCAAGCATCAATCGCCTCATGCAGCTCAAGGTCGCTGTACGGGCAGTCGATATCCAAAACAGAAGCCGAACGACGCAGTCGATCCAGATGTCTTCGCACAGCAAAAGCCGTTCGTCTGCCTTTAAAAGAAACAATGGCCTCAGTTGCAGCTGCGGTTGCTTCATTATCTTCCGTTGTTTGATTCTTGAGTTCAGGTAATGATGCTTCGCTGCTACTGGAAGTATCACTAGACAACGAGTTGAGATCAGTTACCGCCAACAAAGTTTCAAATACGCCATCCCCCACTACTAAGCCGTGATCGTTGATCTTCAGATGTGGACTAGTGTGATCCACAAGTTGGCCATTCAGCCAAAGCGCTTTCAAATGCATGGCTTTAACCTATCAGCTGTAGTTACAATACAGGCTGTAAATAACATACTGCAAAATATTTACGTGTGGATAGGCCAGAACAATGGCGGAGGGTGTTAATCGTAGCGGGGAGTGAACAATGGCGGAGGGTGTGGGATTCGAACCCACGGAGGTTGCTCACCTCACACGCTTTCCAAGCGTGCCCATTCGGCCACTCTGGCAACCCTCCTTGACAGTACCATTACGAGACCATCACGGTATGACACAACTAATATTACCACCTGCTTGAACAATATCACCACCTGCTTTAATCAGGCCAAAACCCGGCCCAACAATACAAGTGAAGGTTAACCTGTTGTTACTCTAGCCATTCCAAGCTTACATTAGACCAAAACCCGGCCCAACAATACAGCAGCTCGATTAACAATATCTCGATTAATGGTATTGAAGTCAGAGTTGATCCGTTAGATGGTATTGCAGTTGATCCATCAGATGGTATCATGAGGTTTCACACCTGTTTCAGGGTGTGGCGGTCGGGTCCTGTGCGACGAGTGGCTGCGAACCGAGTCAGGGTCGGAAGACAGCAGCTCTCACCAGAACCACTCGGGTGCCGCAGACAACCTGGCCGTCACTCCCAGGAGCAGGGACTGTCACCACAGCAACTGCCACAATCGTGCTTCCTCCCCCCCCCCTCCCCAATATTGCTTCACAACACCTCTAGCACCTCCCACAGATTATACCTCTAGCACCACTCACCCTGCGCGCTACCACACAACGATCACCGCGATTCGGGTGGAATACACGACAACCCTACCACTCACCCTGCGCGCTACCACACAACGATCACCGCGACCAGATAACGATTGTCTCGTCTTTTGATGGTGGCCATTGCCGTATAATTGATCATCTCTCTGCTATAGTTGCTTGAGATGGGTCACCGTGCACTCTACCTCCGCTACCGGCCTAAAACGTTTGCTGAAGTTAAAGGTCAACAGCACGTGGTTAAAGCAATACAAACCGCTGTGCGTGAAGGCAGAGTTGGCCATGCGTATCTTCTTCACGGGCCACGGGGCACTGGCAAAACCACACTCGCACGTCTACTTGCAAAAGCTTTAAACTGCACAGACCTGCGCGATGAAGGTGAACCCTGCTGCAAATGCGAGTCGTGCGTGTCGATAGAAGAAAACCGTTCATTCGACTTGCATGAGCTTGATGCCGCATCCAACAACAAAGTAGACGACATGCGGACTTTACTGGAGCGTGTAAACCTGGTGACACCCGGCAGGGCGAAAGTGTACCTGTTAGACGAGGTTCACATGCTTACACCGGGAGCTGAGAACGCACTTCTCAAAACCTTGGAAGAACCACCGGATCATGTTACCTGGGTGATGGCAACCACTGAACCCCACAAAGTAGTCGCGACAATCAAAAGTAGATGCCAAACATTCGGGTTGGAGCTGCTTGACGCAGACTTAATGGCCGAACATGTTCATTACGTGGCAGCCGATGCCAACATCGAAGTAGACGAAGACGTCATCAACTACGTGGTTTCTGCTGGTGCTGGATCGGTGCGGGATACACTTTCCGCATTAGACGGCATAGCACCCGGAACGGATGTGGGAAGCTACGACTCTCCTGCCGATAATATTGTCGCGGCTATAGTCAATCAAGACCCAGCAGCCGCTCTCACAGCAATCAATCAAGCGGTCAAGCAAGGACGCTCTCCCCGTGTTATCGGAGAAACTGTGATCAACCGCCTACGAGACGGATTCCTAGTCAAGATGGGTGTATCTCCTTCACGTATGTCAGAGAACGAAAAAAACAACGCTGAAAGCATCGCCTCCCAGCTCAGCGCAGCACAAATTACCAGGCCCTTGGAAACGCTGGGACGTGTCCTAGTGGAAATGCGGCAAGCCCCCGATCCTCGTGTAGACATTGAGGTTGCGATGGTGAAACTCTGCACCTCACAACCAAGCAGTCCTGACAGTCCTGCAAACGATCCCAGTAATATAAAGAGTGTCACTGATAACTTCCAACAGCATATTGATCGACTAGAGAAACGACTAGATAGTATGCAGCAACACTTGAAGGATTTGGAAGAACAGATCAAGCAAGTCGCCAGTCAGCCCACATTGCCTGGTAGGTCTTTTGTGCCCCCAAGAGTGCCCCCCATACCGAAAGCACCCACCGCGACCAATCATTCAACCTCGAACAGACGTTCAACCTTAACGAATGAGGATAATCCTGCAGCAGATTTTCCTGCTGACCCAGCTCAACCACACGACCTCGCTCAGCTCAAACCTGAAACACCCACACAAGTGGTCGCATGGGCTCAGAAATATTTGAACACCGACAAAGAAGACGTAATCCAGTTGGCGAATTCCCATCTACCACCTAAAGAAAAAGGCCAAAAACACACTCCAGAAGAACTTGCCAGTTTGTGGAAAAAACTGCTAGAAACGTCTGCTAGCACTAGAACGAGAACATTTGAGACACAAGTCGAAACACCTCACACACGAACAGAAAAAACTGACAACACCAGAACGAAAACACCTCACACACGAACAGAAAAAACTGACAACACCAGAACGAAAACACCTCA
>JAPPJC010000076.1:0-4655 GCA_028820455.1 Acidimicrobiaceae bacterium | reverse complement strand
CACACGAACAGACAGCTCCGACGTCGCCTCCCCAGCTAATCCGGGTAGCTCTACCTCCCCACCAAATCCTGATATAGTAGAAACTGTAGCAAAAACTTTTCCAGGAACAAGGTTTGTCGACAAATCGGATGATAGCTAAGTGAGCTACTCCTCTACTGTCCAAGAACTCATCGACCAGCTCGGCAAGCTACCTGGGATAGGCCCGAAATCAGCGCAGAGAATTGCTTTCTACCTATTGAAGTCACCTTCCGAGGAAGCTATCAGATTGGCCAAAGCTATCAGTGAAGCTAAAAGCAGAGTATCTTACTGTCCTCGTTGTTTCAATTTTTCTGAATATGGAAGAGAATGCGAAATATGCCGAGACCCTAAACGGGATCACCGTTTTGTGTGCGTTGTTGAAGATGCGCAGGATGTAGAAGCCATAGAACGTACTCGACAATTCTCGGGCCGTTATCACGTTATGCAAGGTGCTTTCAGTCCTATCGATGGAGTTGGGGTCGACCAACTACGTTTCAAAGAATTGTTAGGACGCTTAAATGTCGAGTCGGTAGAAGAAATCATAATAGCCACCAACCCCAACCTTGAAGGCGAAGCCACTGCAGCACTCATTCACAAGTATTTGCAACCTCTAGACATACGGGTCACCCGTATCGCTAGTGGCCTGCCCGTAGGCGGTGACCTCGAATATGCCGATGAACTGACACTCGGCCGGGCTTTCGAGGGCCGCCGTGAAGTAGTCGAAGAATAATCGCAGCTCGTGCACATGACACAACCTGCCGTACATATAATACAACCTGCACAGGCATGGTAAAATCTGCCGATGTCGTTGGTGGCGAGTATGAATATGGCCCGTTGAAGAATAACCCCAACCCGCAAACATGACACAACTGGTTGAATGGAAACAAATCACTCCGTATCTTATTAACACCCGGCAAACCTGGATCGCAAGCATTCAACATGCAAATTCATCTTATTGACGGCACCTACGAACTGTTTCGGTTTCATTACGCCAGATATAATCGCGACCCACGCTACGGCGCACAACGGGGAGTGCTGAAAACGCTTTTAGACCTTCTGGAAGGCGGTGCTACGCATGTTGGAGTGGCAACCGATCATGTGATCGAGTCATTCCGCAATGGGATGCTGTCCAACTATAAAACCGGTGAAGGCATAGAACCCGAATTGCGGGCCCAATTCGAGGAAACAGAAGAACTACTTAGACTTGCAGGGTTTACAGTGTGGCCTCAAATGGGGCACGAAGCGGATGATGCTTTGGCGAGTGCTGCGGTTGTAGCCGCTACCGACGCTAAGGTGAAACAAGTGCTGATCTGCACTCCGGATAAAGACTTAGCACAATGCGTGACCCTGGACGGACGTGTCGTGCAGTATGATCGGCGGCGCGAAATTGTCTACGACTATCAAGGTGTGATAGGCAAATTCGGGGTTCGCCCCGAATCGATTCCCGACTACTTGGGCTTAGTGGGCGATACTGCGGACGGCATTCCCGGGCTTGCGGGTTGGGGTGCCAAATCGACTTCTGAAGTGTTGTGGCGATACGGCCATATTACTGATATTCCGCTTGATGCTGACGATTGGGATATTCAGGTTCGGGGGGCTGCTCGACTTGCACGAACACTGCGCGAAAGATACGAAGATGCTTTGCTCTTCAAGCGGGTCGCTACTGTTGCTCTGGACGCTCCGGTAGCAGCATCGGCGGATGACCTGAAATGGCAGGGGCCCTTGGATGGTTTCAATCAGCATTGCGCTGCCATTGATGCTGAACATTTAGCAACCAGGGCATTTGACTTAGCTAACAAAAGTTGAAACTGCCGATTAGGTGAGTGCAGCCTGCTCCGGCCACGGTGAGTCAGCCCGACTCCTGGAGCAGAGTGCTGACGACTTGAACGGTGTTGAAGGCATTGGGTGTCACTTCGAATATGTCTGGGTTGATCCACCACCGTCACAAGCAGCCCCACCCGGCTTCTGAGGTCAGGACTCGCCGATCGCTGTTCGGTATCCGACAGCAGCCTCGTCACCTGTGTCGTCGCCGGACTGAACTCGATGATGACCACGTCCACATTTTCTCCTGCTGTACTGTTGGCAGCTGACAGCCCTGAAATTATGACGCCGTCACTGGTGGAACTCTGTAGGCGCGAGTTCACGAGTCAACCACCTACATCATAGTAGACCGTCACTGTCCCGCTGAGCTTACAGTCGAGGCTGACCAAGAACTCGGCCGATTGGTCTCTGCGGCTGACGAAGACATCAGCGATCGAGATCGTTGGTGGCGTGCCGCTGGCGCAGTCCTGAAGCATAGCCGGCTCCGTCTGCGGCTCGACTACTACAGGCGCGTCGTCGTCATCTGAGACGCCGCGCCCTGCGACACCACCACCGTCACTGCCACCGACAACGATGACCAGGTGGTCGAACAGGACGAACCCGACGAGGCGGTACTGACCACCTGCTGCTAGGACGACAACCGTGATGGTGTGCTGGAGTTCCTGGCGGACCGTGGTGTGACGCCGGCGAATGTGGTGGGTGATTATCTCAAGGTGTATCTGCCGCTTGGTTTGCTAGGTTCGCTGACGCAGCAGTCCGGGGTGTCGTGGGGGCGTGAGATGCCGTCTGTGTTCAGGGAGCGGGGTGATGTCGTGGGTCAGAGTACGCGTGGGCACGGCGCGCTGGTGTGACATGCGAACGGCTGGACCGGTGAGGGACTGAAGATCGGTGTGATCGATCTGAGCACCACGCCGCGCAGCAGGGACGGTTTCACGTGTCTGCGCGCGTTGATGGGTACCGACCTGCCAGCGACGGTGGTGGGCCGTTGTTACACTGATGCCAGCCTTCGCGGAACGCATAAGGTCATGCGACTCGACCTCGCCAACCTTCAGTCTGTCCGCGAGTTCGTCGCCGCGTTCACCGCCAAGCACGACCGCCTCGACGGGCTCGCGTGCAACGCTGGCATAATGAACATGCGCGGTGACCTCGAGCACACCGAGGACGGATCCGAGTCGACCATCGCAGTGATCTACTTCGGTCACTTCCTGCTGACCGAACTCCTCCTCGACATCCTCCGGGCGACCGCGCCCTCGTGAATGGAGATCGTGTCGTCGGTGGTCCACGCCGGAAGCCCCGGGAACCAGCCGCAGCTAGGCTCGACAACCTCAACGACGAGCGGCGCGACTTCAGTCAGTGGAGCATCCTGTACAGCGACAAACAGTGCCGGGCCGGTGGCTGGCCCATGGAGACCCCGAACCCGAATGCCAGGAACATGGACACCGCATGGCTACTCGTCGCCACCAGCTACAGCTTCGTCGGGCTGGACAAGCCCTCATGACCTAGCCGGGCCACGGCCTATCACTCTCCTGTCTCGGGCTCCAAAACAGGAAGTCGGCAAGACAGTTGGCATCTACAGGAACGTCCCCGGGTGAATCACAGGCAGCCCAGTGTCCGTGCTGTTCGTTGGTTAGTCGGTGTAGGTGACGTCTCCTTGTGCCTTCCTGTTTGCGAGTCCTGTGTTCCAGGCGAGAGCGAGGCCGAGCTGGTCTTCGCTGCCGATGGTCACGGTGACCGTGGCCGAGGTCTGCTCGCTTGACAGGGCCACGAACATGTTCTCGCCGATGTTGCCGTCGCGCACTGGGGTCAAAAGGATCATCGGGCTGCCGCTGGGGATGCAGCTGAGGCTGACCTCGAAGTCGACGGTGGCGTCGCTGCGGCTGGCCTCAGGGCTGCTGATCAGCAGCGTCGGGCGGTCAGCGCAGGCGGTCAGCACTGCATCGTCCGGCTGATCCGGCTCGTCAGTGTCAGGAGGCAGGGGCGGCGAGGGGTCGTCGTCGACGACGGTGACCGTCACGGTGTTGGGTGTGCCGAGGTCGTAGTCGGCACCGTCGACCAGCGTGGCGGTCACCGACCCATCAGGCTCGTCCGCGTCGTCTCCGGCTGTAGCGACCGTCAGTATGGCACTACCCGACGTCGGAATCGTGACAGTGCGTGTGTCAGCGGTGACACCGTAGTCACCGACAGCTGTGACGGTGACGGTGACGTCGAGGTCGGCGGCCGGGACGGAGCTGGCTGACACTGTGAACTCGACGCTGCCGCCCTCGGTCACTCCGCTTCCAGCGGTGATGGTGACCACCGGCATCTGAGGCTGCTCCTGGACGGGGTCGTCGTCCGCCACGGTCGCGGTCTCAGACGACAGTGCACCCACCGTGTAATCGCTGCCCGCGTTCACCGTCAGCGTGACCGACCCGTCAGGCTCGTCCGCGTCGTCGTCCGTGGTGGCGACCGTGAAGGTGGTGCTGCCGGAGGTCGGGATCGTCAGCGTCTGCGAGCCAGCGGTGACACCGTAGTCACCGACGACGCTGACCGTCACGCTGACCGGCAGGTCCGCGGACGGTGCCGGGGTCGCCGTCAGCGTGAAGCTGACGCTGGTGCCCTCGGTGCCGTCGACGGCGGCGGTGATGTTGACCTCAGACGGCGGAGGCGGAGGCGGCGTGGATTGCGCCGACGCTTCGAGCGCGGTGAGTTCGGTCACGACCTCGTCCCAGACGGGGCTGCTGTGGGTGTTGGCCATCTGCTGGGCTTCGGCGGCGGTCATGACGCCGCCGGTGACGCCGGTGCCGTCGTGCTCGCCGAAGGCGACGAGCACCCGGTTC
>JAPPJC010000029.1:7970-12697 GCA_028820455.1 Acidimicrobiaceae bacterium | reverse complement strand
CGGTTCATCGGCCCACTCACCCCTTACCCTTTAACCCCTGAACCGCCCCCCCCCCCCCCCCCCGCTTTCTGTTCCGCGTAGAGAACGTTGTAATCCTGGTTCGAGTTGAACGGCGGATCCAGGTAGACCAGGTCGACGGAGCGGTCATCCCACCGCCGCATCCAGTCCAGGCAATCACCGTAGTACAGACTGTTCGGGCTCGGTCGCATGACACTTCGGCCTCACTCACGCCGGTCGTTCACGCGCGGCTTCGAGCTTCGCTATGCGTTCACCGTGGACGCCTGTGGCTTCGAGCTTCTTCTCGTGTTCCCGTTGTTGAGTGTCGATGCGCGTGACGGCGACGTTGAGCTTGCCCAGTTCGCCTATGACCTTCCCAACCTTGTCGTCCAGTGCGGTGACCTTGTCGTCCAGTGCGGTGAACCTGTCGTTGATCTTGTCGAACTCGCTGCGCTGCGCGCTGGCCACGGCCTTGTACAACCCGAACCCAGCGGCTACCACCACCCCCAGGACGGTCACCTCAGTGACGATGATCGACATCAGTGTCTCCAGTTCCATCGTTCTACCTCCTCCACTCCCAGCCTACGCGTCAACTGATTGCGGGCGGAGTTCCAGCACGCGTTCCAGTTTCTCGCTGAGGGCGTCGATCTTCACGGTGTTCGTCGCGAGGCGGTCGTTGTGCACGGTCAGCGTGTCCTGCAGGACACTGATGGTTTTGATGATTTCAACGTCGATGGTTTTGAGTGTTCCGATGTCGCCGTGTATTTTCGCTATATCCTCGTCGATCTTGTCGAATCTGCCGTCCATGCGGTCGAGCCTGCCGTCGATCTTGTCGAACCTGCCGTCCAGTACCTCGAGTTTCCCCATGATATCGTCGGGTGTGGGTGTCTCCATGTTTTCCTCTTCTATCTATGGCGGTCACGCTACCACGCCGACACGGGAAACGACGCTAAGCGGTCAAGATCGCGTACTGTAGTGTCACTCCCACGGTGCCCGCTGGGAACGCGTCGAAGCTGCCGGGGCCGGGGCCGAGGTTGTGGCGTGCGGTGTGCTCGCTGAGGTAGCGGTGTAGGTGTTTGCGGTTCCACCAGTGGTAGACGCCGACGTATGAGCGTTTCACGAGCGACCAGAACCCCTCGATGCCGTTCGTGTGCACGCTCCCGCCGGAGTATTCGCCGAGAGAGTGGGCGACCCTATGGTGGGTGTAATGGTGGCGCAGGCCTGAGTATGCCCTCCACTCGTCGGTGTGGATGGTGGAGCCATACTCCACGTGGGTTGACACGAACCCGAGCAGTTCGGCGGCTGAGGCACGGTCGACGTGGGCTGTCCTCACCCCGCCGCCGCGCTCACGGACTCCCGCTACGGCGTGCTTGCCGCTCGTTCCGCGTCGACCGGAGCGTTCGCGTGCGTGCTTGTTCCGCTCTTTGCCCCCAGGTAGGTCTCGTCGGCTTCCACGACGCCCGACAGCAGTCCCCCGTCGGCGTTGAGGTTCGCGCTGGCGCTTCTGAGCCTGCCGAGGACGTGCCAGGCGGTCTTCTGCGTCACCTCGAGGTCGCGTGCGAGTTGCAGGCTGGAGATGTCCTTCGCGTGCTGGGAGTAGAGCCACACGGCAGCGTACCACTTGCGCAGCGGCAGTTTCGAGTGCTCGAAGATCGTGCCCTTGCGGACGCTGAACTCCCGACGGCAGTCGCCGCAGCGGTAGCGGTGGTAGCGGGTGATGCGGACGAACCTGCGAGCGGATGAGCACCACGGGCACACAGTCCCGTCCGGCCAGCGTGTGGAGGCGAGGTGCTCGGCGCAGGCTTCCTCGCTGGGGAAGGCCTCGAACACGTCGACTAGGTTGTTGATTTCGGGTGTTTTCCTCATACACTCAGCATATCACCACACACCGACAATAGTTGTAACAAGTATATAATCCCCTTTGAAAATAGTTTATAAAGTGTTTTGTGAGGGTATTCCGTGAAATATGGGCGAGACTGCCTTTGAACTTTGAACTTAAGAGGAGTCGTTTGCGTAAGCATGAATGAATTGAGAGTTGCAGAAATCATGAGACAACAAACCCACAAAACTCTTCATGTGGTATCTTGCCGCTCAAGCCAAGCTTTTGCTGCTGCTGTGTGTGATGAGCTTGGTGTGAAGTTAGGAACGGTTCATCTCGACAATTTTGCGAACGGAGAGATACATGCTCGCTATGGTGAGTCGGTTAGAGGTTGCGACCTGTTCATATTCGGGGCTCACACCAAATGGAATAAGGCATCTGTCAATGATGTCATCATGGAACAATTAGTGATGGTAGATGCAGCGAAAAGAGCCTCAGCCAAACGTATTACAGTTGTGGCTCCTTTCTACTCTTATGCACGCCAGGATCGAAAAGCTTCTGGACGAGAGCCCATCTCTGCTAGGTTGCTCGCAGATTTGTTCCACGCTGCCGGTGCCAAACGACTGCTTTCTGTCGATTTGCATTCGGGTCAGATACAAGGCTTTTTTGATGGGCCTCTTGATCATTTGACAGCTATGCCGGTGTTGGTAGAGTTCGTGTGTTCCCTGCAGGCTGATGACTTGGTAATTGTGGCACCCGATGCGGGGAGGGTGAAAGTAGCTGAGCGTTACACGCAACAGCTGAACGCGGATTTGGCGATTATTCACAAACGTCGCAATGTGGAAACCAAGAACAATGTAGAAGCTTTAGGTATTGTCGGCGATGTAAGAAACCGTACTTGTGTTCTTGTTGACGACATGATCGACACGGGGGGAACTATTGTTGCGGCTGCTGAACTGCTAATGGCCAACGGTGCTAAGAGAGTGGTGGTAGTCGCCACGCACGGAGTGTTCTCAGGTCGCGCAATTGAAAGGCTCACTGATTCTGCCATCGATTTGGTTGCATGCACAGACACGCTGCCTCTAGCTGAGCATCAAAAATTTGAGAAGTTGAAAGTAGTTTCTGTAGTGGAAATTGTAGCCCAAGCTATATCAGCTGTGTTTGAAGACACATCGGTAAGCGAGATCTTTGGTGGTAACAATCTCGCCACGTGATTTTGAGCTTTAAAGCTGTAAAGTGTTGGTCATGCAGAATATGCATTCGCACAACAAAAAATACACTGTTGCACGCGAAAGCTATCTGCATAGGCGGTTGGAGCAATGATTCAGGTAATAGTCGATTGAACTAATGGTAGAGCAGTAGGTTTAAGATATGGCGAAAGTATCGCTACAAGCTGAAATCGGAAGACAAAAGGGAAGTAGTGCCAGTCGGCGGTTACGTCGGGCGGGAAAGGTGCCTGCTGTGCTGTATGGCCTGGGCCAGGATACAGTTGCTGTGTCGGTTCGATTGCATGAGCTACGACATGCTCTTACAAGGGAGTCGGGACTCAATGCGATTATAGCATTAGAAGTTGATGATGATGAACATCTCTGCATTGTCAAGGAGTTACAACGCCATCCGGTGCGCTCGGAAGTGTTGCACATTGATTTTGAGCGTATCGATCCTGACAGCGAAGTAGAAGTTACGGTGCCTTTGGTTTTAACCGGTGAAGCCAAAAAAGTCACCCAGGCAAGTGGAATGGTCGACCAGGTAATGCATCATTTACAGGTGCGAGCTGAAATTGATGACATACCTGTGCAGATAACCACCGATATAAGCCAACTTGAGGTTGGCACTTCATTGCGTGTTGCTGATATTGATTTCCCGCCCGGTGTAACACCAGTAGGTGACAGGGAAGCTCTATTTGCCGTGGGAATCATAACTCGTTCTACCAAAGAATATTTGCGACAGTTGAAAGCTCAGGAGGATACTTTGAATGTTTTCCCATCCGACGGTGAAGCAGTCGGTACCGAAGAACCTGACGATGATGGCTGAGGTACTGGCTGAATAGTAGTAGAGTCGTTGTCAGAAGCTTGAATCAGAAACACAACGCTGAATCTGTGTTGTGGTTCTGAACCTCTTGCCCCTTGTCTGGCTATGCGTGTAGAGCTGCTGGTAGTGGGTCTTGGTAATCCTGGCAGAGCGTATTCCCACACCCGTCATAATGTGGGTTGGTGGGCGGTTGAAGAGTTGCTGAAACGACACGATGTGCGGTTGAACCGCCGTCGTCGATTGCAAGCATCCACCGCGGAGCTGACGTTGGGGGAACGGCTCGTAGTGATTTCTACTCCATCTACGTATATGAACCAGTCGGGCCGTGCTGTAGCAAAGCTGATAAGTGCTTACAAGTTGGAAAGTTTAGAGCATTTGATGATATTGCATGATGAACTTGATCTGCCGGTCGGGTCGGTCAAAGTTAAAATCGGCGGTGGTATGGCAGGGCACAGAGGACTCAAGTCGATTAGAGATCACCTACGTGTCAGTGAGTTTGCACGAGTACGTATAGGTATCGGTCACCCTGAACGGCCCTATAGCTCGAATCGTGAATCCAGTCCGGGTCGGAGATCACAAACAGTGTCTACGAGAGCTATAGCCGATACGTGTAACACAGTCGACAGGCCAGTATCTCCAGCAACGGTGCCACATACGAAGGCGAGCTGTCTTTCCGGAGAATCCCGCGAGCTAGTACAAGGTCGGTTTGTTGAGGCACAAGGAGGAGTGGCAGAGTATGTGCTTGGCCAGCCTGACGAAACCGAATTGCCAGAACTACGTAAGGCAGTGGTCAAGGCTGCTGACGCTGTGGAGCATCTTGTGCACAACGATCTGCAATCGACCATGAACAGTTTCAACGTAACGCAGTGACCTCGCAGCA
>JAPPJC010000029.1:0-7870 GCA_028820455.1 Acidimicrobiaceae bacterium | reverse complement strand
CGCGCACATAAACAGTTTCAACGTAACGCAGTGACCTCGCAGCACGCGCACATAAACAGTTTCAACGTAACGCAGTGACCTCGCAGCACGCGCACATAAGTCGCATGGTGAAATGAATGGGCAGTTTGCAGTCACTGTTGCCGCTGTTGGCTAAGGAGCCTGCCTTAGCGAACCTTCTCGGTAGGCTGAGTGCTTCACTGGTGGTGCCAGAATCAGCTCAGGCTATGGTTTTGGCGGGACTCAGCATAGCCTCAGATCGCCGACCTTTGCTAGTGGCCACCCCGACTCGAAATGAGGCAGAACGTCTCGCGTTCGATCTTACAGCTTTTTTGGGATTGCATGAAGTTGAGGAATTACCGGCGTGGGAGACACTTCCTTTCGAACGGGTCAGCCCGTCCGTTGAAACAATGGGGCGACGCATCAAGGTGTTGCATCGTTTGGTCGACGCGGATGCCTCACAAGGAAAACCGAGGGTAGTTGTGGCTTCAGCTCGCGCCTTGGCGCAGCAGGTCCACAAATCATCAGTCGACGCTCCGATAATGGTAAAAGCAGGCGATACTGTCGACCAGGGCATCCTAGTAGAGCGGCTTGTCATGTTCGGTTATCAACGACAACATCAAGTTGAATGCAAAGGCGAGATAGCATTACGTGGTTCGATTGTGGACATCTATCCTTCCACTGCTTCAACGCCGGTGAGAATTGACTTTTGGGGTGATGAGATCGAGCGTCTCATGCAGTTCTCAGTAAGTGATCAGCGGACTTCCTTGTCGCTGGATGAAGTGGAGATATACCCTTGCCGAGAAATGCGCCCGGATCAGACACTGCAGACAAGAGCTACTGCATTGGTTGAAAGTGAGCCTTGGGGTCGAGAGAATTGGCAAAGATTAGCAGACGGCCAGATGTTCGAAGGCATGGAATCGTGGTGGTCTTGGTTGATGGAGAATCCTAGTACCGTGGTGGAGCTACTACCCGAAGGTGCTGCGGTAGTGCTTATAGAACCCCGCCGTTTACGAGATCGCATCACCCGAATTCAAACCGAGGAAGAAGACCTTGTGTCGGTATTGTCTAAGACCTGGGAAACCAATAATGTCGATGTGCCGCGTCTGCACGCTGCGTTTGAAGATATCCGCGCTCTAGATGGTGTTCCCGTGTGGACTATGCCTGTGTTGCCTGATTCACCGGGAGTACACGCAGTAAAAGCCAGCGGATGGGACACCATGTCCGGTGGGCCGGGTAGCTTGAAAGAGCGAATTCACCGTGTAGCACAACTAATAGCAGATGGATATAAGGTAGTGTTCTGCGCTACCCCCTCAGAGGCTCGCAGCATCGACGCTCTACTTGCTGATAGTGATGTTCAGATCACACGTGACTCAATAGCAGTTGAATTAGAGCGTGGAGCGATACTAGCGGATACGAAGCTAGCGGTTCTAACCGCTAGCGACATTACAGGTTACAGGCGTCGTTCTCGTCGTTGCAAACCGCTGAAACAGGCCTCACGTTCAGACATTCGGAGTTCTAGGTCGTCGTATCCTGATGATATTCGAGGTCGTCAACGTTTTTTTGAAGACTTATCGCCTGGTTCTTTTGTGGTGCATGATCGTCATGGAATCGCCCGATTTGAAGGTATGGTACGGCGAACCATAGGAGGCTATGAACGGGAATACCTGCTACTCGCATATCGTGGGGAAGACAAACTTTATGTACCTTCAGATCAACTTGAACAGGTGCATCATTACACGGGAGGTGACAAACCCTCGCTGTCTCGTATGGGAGGCTCAGAGTGGTCTGCTACTAAAAGCAGGGTACGCACAGTTGTGGCAGAGGTAGCACGAGATCTGGTGAAGCTCTACCAGAAAAGGATCACCACTGCAGGCAGTGCTTTCAGTGAAGACACACAATGGCAAAGAGAGCTTGAAGAGTCCTTCGAATATCAGGAAACAGCCGATCAATTGAGAGTTTTGGCTGAAGTCAAAACAGACATGGAGCGACCTGTTCCCATGGACCGTCTAATAGTGGGTGATGTGGGTTTCGGCAAAACTGAGATTGCGCTAAGGGCTGCTTTCAAGGCTGTGCAAGATGGCAGGCAGGTGGCAATCTTGACACCCACCACGCTGCTTGCTCATCAGCACTCACGGACACTGAAAGAACGTTTTGCGCCGTTTCCTGTGAGAGTGGAAATGTTGAGTCGTTTTCTTACCACCAAACAAATCCGGACGGTGGTTGATGCTTTGAGTACAGGTGAAGTAGATGTGGTTGTCGGTACGCACAGACTGTTATCGGGTGATGTGCGTTTTCGGAGTTTAGGGCTTCTGGTGGTCGACGAGGAACAGCGTTTCGGTGTGCGCCACAAAGAAAAAATAAAATCTCTGCGTGCTGATGTCGACGTGCTGACGCTCACTGCGACCCCGGTACCACGCACACTTGAAATGAGTCTCACGGGTATACGGGATTTATCTTTGTTGAATACACCTCCAACAGATCGTCAACCGATTCTTACTTATATAGGTGAGCAAGACGAACGCCCTGTCGCAGAGGCTATTCGTCGAGAGCTGATGCGTGAAGGACAAGTGTTTTACGTCCACAACCGTGTGGCCGATATTGAGCGATCAGCTCTGAAGTTGCGCCGATTAGTGCCTGAAGCCAGAGTGGCAGTGGCTCACGGTCAGATGGATGAGAATTCACTTGAACAGGTTGTGCTTGATTTTGCCGAGCAGAGGTATGACGTGTTGGTGTGTACGACTATTATCGAGTCGGGTATCGACATGCCTACGGTGAACACGCTTGTAGTGGATCGTGCTGATAAGCTTGGGCTAGGCCAGCTTCATCAGATTAGGGGACGTGTAGGACGTTCAGGCCGCCGGGCTTACGCATATCTTTTCTATCCCACAAATCGTGTCCTGTCTGAACAGGCATACGAACGCCTCAAAACCATTGGTGAAGCCGTGGATTTAGGGTCGGGCTACCGGATTGCGATGCGTGATCTGGAGATCCGTGGGGCGGGTAATCTTTTAGGCGAGGCTCAGTCGGGCCATATAGCTGCGGTGGGGTATGATCTTTACTGCCAGTTGGTGAGTGAAGCAGTAGCCGAACTAAAAGGAGAAACTCCTGCTAAAACTATTGGTGTACACCTTGAAATTCCCGTAGATGCTTACATACCCGACAGTTATATATCCCAGGAGTCCTCACGCTTGGAAGCCTATCGTCGTCTATCGGGTATCTTGAAATCTTCAGAGTTGAAAGCTTTGAAAACCGAGTGGATTGACAGATTCGGGCCGCTCCCGCCAGAAGTCAAAACGCTTCTAGCGGTAGGTCGACTCAGGCTAGACTGTTTACGTTCAGGCATTTACAAAGTTGTGGTTGTCGAATTCGGCAAAAATGAAACCGGATTAGGTGGAGGCTACTACCAAGCGAAACTTGCAGCAGTACTTTTGAAAGCCAGTCGGCAGGCACGTTTGCAACGGCTTTACGGGCCGGATGCGGTATACAAAGCAGACCTAGCGGAACTTCATGTTAGGCTGAGTACTGCCAAAGGCCCGGTGGTCAGGCAGTTACGGAAGCTGATTGCTGAAATAATCGCATCCGACAAAACAGCTGCCAGCAGTTCGTAGTTTTGAATTATTCCGAAACCCATAGAGAATCTCCTCGCAATGAAAAAGCCAACAAAGAAGCTTCGGTCTCAGCTATTTGATAAGTTATCTGAAAATTTCCAACACTACAGGGATCACCATTCCAATGTGGGTACTCATTTCTCGCGTATAGTAGATTCACGTTGGAATGTGTTCAGATATTTCAGGTATCTGAATCCGTTCCACTATCTCTCCCTTATAGGTGTATCTTCCTACTTCAAACCTTTGAATCCTGGCTTCCGCTTCCTTTTTCTTGCTGCGTTTCTGCCTTTCATGCTGGTTTCCTGGGCAACACCTATTCCTAAAAGGTCAAACACACCTGTGGCCTGGATTGAATATAAGCACGCTCAAGCTGAGTATCACACCGACGCTTTCCACTCCCATCTTGTTGCCTTGAGCTCTGAGGGCTTGTTTCCTCTGAGTCCCAGTAACGGGTCTGCAATCTCCAAGTTGGAAGTAGCTTCCTGGTTGACCCGATGGGCCATCTACACTAGCGTGGGATTGGAAATGAACGACCGCGATTTATTGAAATGGCAAGTCGAGTTTGATTCCGATGACAGTATTCCACCTGTCTACATGCCTGAATTGTCGGAAGATTTGACGGCTGAACTTGCAGAATGGCTTACTACTGAAATACCGGATGTTTGGCTACGGGTCAAAAGTGAAGAGGTTAATCATATGCGTGCTCTATGCTCGAGCCATATCTTGATAGAATCTGAAGAAGCAGCAGACGATGTGATAAGACGCTTGGATGAAGGTAAAAAGTTTGAGGAGGTGGTTTCAGGGTCGTCCTCAGATGCTGCATCCAGTGTAGAGGGAGGTTTTTCAGGGTGTTTTGTGGAAGGATCGTTGACCCTGTTGGGGTTAGACGAGTACGAGAAAGCTGTATACGCTGTTGAACCTGGAGAGATCACCAAAGTTGTCACCGAATCCGGCGTCCATGTGATCAAGGTGCATAGTTCAGGACTGCTCACACGAGCTGGTCATCCACAACTCACTGATGAAGAACTTGGTACATTGATCTTGGATGCCAAGTACTTGTTTGCAGGCGTTGATGAGGGGTATAGGGAGTTGCAAAACCAGGTGGAACATGATCGTTGCGCGCTTGAACAGGAGCTCATCCGGGATGCCTTCACCAACTACAGTAAAAAAGTTGATATCGATGATCGTTACGGCATTTGGGACGCTGAAAGTTTTACTGTTATTCCGCGTAGTTCTAGCACGGCTTATCATAGCAGCACAGCTTACATTCCAATTATCTGCCAATAGGGCCACAAGCATTTACGGGCAGTTGTGATCAGCGAGTGTTCCAGGCAGTAGGCTTACGTCAATTTTCGTCAGGCTCCTGTGATAATGCTAGTTCTGCTTTTGTTGTGCTGTGGTTGCCCTTTAACTCAAACTACAAAGAAAAAATGCAGGCTGGCTAGGATGTTTTTGTTATGGCTGGCCTTATAACCGTAGTTGGTTTAGGTCCTGCCACCGTTGACCTGATAACTGCTGAAACATTAGCAGCTATTGCTAGCCATGATCGTCGTTTTGTTCGTACGTCACGGCATCCAGCAGCAGTTGCTGTAGGCGATGCGTTCAGTTTCGACGTTTTGAGTGTTGACGCCGATGGCTGTAGTATCGGCAATTCTTGTATCAGCGATCACGACAAGCTGGCGAACAGCATATGCGAACGTCTGGTAGTGGAAGCCGAAACCAGCGATATTTTATATGCAGTACCAGGGTCTCCGCTTGTTTTTGAACGTTCCGTTGAGCTTCTCCGTGGCAGCTGTGACAATATCAAGATTTTGCCTGCTGTGTCTTTTCTTGATCTGGCGTGGGTTCGTCTTGGCATAGACCCTATGCAGGCCGGGGTGTGTTTGTCGGATGGTTGTCAATTCATTGACAACACTGTCGGTTATGCTGATACTGCTTTAATAGCCAACTGCTACTCTCAGCAGATCTTGTCAAAAATCAAGGTAGCGGTAGACTCTCAGAATGATTCTGTAGTTGTTTTGCAGCGTCTTGGATTAGAAGATGAGTCGATTATAGAAGTTGCATGCGATGATCTTGATCGGGTTGTCGAAGCCGATCATCTTACGGCAGTATTCGTACCTGAACCGTATCAACCACCAGCAGCTGACTTTGTCGGTTTCAACAAACTGGTAGTAACATTGAGGAAACACTGCCCGTGGGATCGTGAGCAAACACACTCCAGTCTGCGCCGCCATTTGCTTGAAGAGACTTATGAGGTATTGGAGGCGATCGATCAACGTTCTGCTCTTGATGATAAGCAAATAAACGCGCAGTTGGATCTTAACCTGAAAGAAGAATTAGGCGACCTGTTGTATCAGGTGTGGTTTCACGCGTTGTTAGCCTCTGAACGGGATGCTTTCACTATCGATGATGTAGTGCAGGATGTGCATGATAAGCTGTTCGTTCGTCATCCCCATGTTTTTGGTGATGTAAAAGCTGAGGACATCGACTCAGTGCGTGCTAACTGGGAGATGAGCAAAAAGCATGAAAAGGCTCGTGCCTCGGTTATGGATGGCATACCGTCTTCCTTGCCAGCCTTAATGCGTGCTAGCAAGGTATTGAAGCGCGCTCATTCTGCCAGGCTTATCGTCTCTTCTGACAAAACTGCTTCAATGTCGTGGAGTCAGCGTAATCAAGTAGCCAAAGCAACGGTCGATCCGTTGAAGGAGGCTTTTATGATTCTTGGTGATGATTCGTGCAAGCTTGACGACAAGCAACTTGAGCAACACTTGGGTGAAGTGCTGCTAGCCGTAGTTGAACTTGCTCATCGTTTTCGAATCGACCCCGAAGATGCTTTACGGATCGCTACCGACCGAATTGAGCAAGACTTTCGTATTGCTGAGCGTTCGAGGGATCTTGATGATCCTCACGGTTGTTCGACCTTGACGGATGAGCCATATTCGTGAGTAGATAATTGAAATGGTCAAGATCTAAAGCTTCACTGCTAGCATCATGAATTGTTATATGACCGTCAAGTGCAAGTTTCGCCAGCATTTGGTCCATCCCCTTATGTTCGTCACGGAGCATTCTTTGTATGGCACCAAGGTCTCCACCTGGCCGTATGGCTTGTTGGGTCGCAGGGTTATTCAGCATGAGTTCTACTACTAAATGGCGGTTTTTGCGTTCGTTGGCGTCAGGTATGAGGCGTTGTGTTATCACCGCTCGCAAAGTTTGCGCCAAAGCGGATCTACCAGTATTTCCAGTAGCTGTTGCTATTCTCTGGCAAGTTGAAGAAGCGTCACGCGCATGCACGGATGTAAGCACAAGATGGCCCGTAGCTGCAAGTGTCAGACACAGTTCAAAGTGTTGGGCTAACCGGCATTCTCCTAAGAAAACGATGTCAGGATCGGAACGCAGAGCAGTTTTGAGTGCGGTGTGTTGTTCCTCTATGGGAACGTTCCGCTGACTGATCATGGAATAGCCTGCAGGGTATAGGTATTCTATCGGGTCCTCAATGGTGAGAATATGAACGTTTTTGGTTTGATTGATCCTATTGATAAAGCTGGCTAGTGTAGTTGTTTTACCGGCTCCTGTTGCGCCGGCAGCGATAATCAGGCCATCAGCGTAATCGAGTAATTGGTTGATTTCGAAGGGCAGGCATAGTTGTTCTAAAGAAGGGGGGTAGGAGGGGATCCGACGAAAGGAAGCGCGTAATCCGTCTGCTGCTTCGTAACATGTTAGACGCCATCGGTGTTCGCCTATGACGACAGTCTCTGATGTGTCAGTGCCGTCGCCCCATTCATTTACGATTATGTGAGCCTCTTCTTTAGTGATCGTATTAAGGTTTTGAATGGGAGCGAAGGTTCCGCCGTGTCTGATCCAAGGTGGTGTTCCTTCCGCTATATGAATATCTGAAGCTTTCAAGTTAACCGCAGTTGAGAGAGCTTGAATCACAGTGTTTACGTTGCCGAGTGTGTCATTGTTTAGATTCATACCGATACTCCAATACTGTCAAGCAGTAGAAACACCTTATTCATTGTATTTCGGTCACACGGTTATTTTAGGCGGTTGTTAGATCATTTGGTGGTGCTGATGTGGGTTGTGTGGATTCTTATCCAACCATAACCATCAAGGATTGATGCAGTGGCTTTATGGGGATTGACAATAATGTGGGGGAGTGCTGAAGCTCGTCTCTCATTTCATGGCTTATGACAACACAGTCTAAGAGGCTGTCGTGAATGTTTTTGCTGTTGGTGTGGTTGTGGTTGTTTTGTGGTAGTGTT
>JAPPJC010000017.1:67245-76938 GCA_028820455.1 Acidimicrobiaceae bacterium | reverse complement strand
CGAGACCCAGCCGTCACAACAGGATACCTATGGGCAGCCCACGCACGCACACTCCCACACCGACTCACACAAACACCCCAACAACCCACCACCACCACAAACTAACGCGACAGCCTCTAAGGATAAGAGTTCAATAAGTGTCAACGTCTGGTAACATTGCAGGGATGGCATTATAGGTGCGACATCATTTTATTTTTATGAGATAGGATCCATCACAATTCTGTTTAGTGAATTCTGTAAATTCTGCTAGGGAATATTATTAGATTGAGTACGATTAAATCGGTGAAAGGCCGCGAGATTCTTGATTCACGGGGTTTTCCTACTGTAGAGGTTGACGTAACACTTGATTCGGGTGCTGTTGGTCGTGCGGCAGTTCCTGCGGGTGCATCGACCGGAGCCTATGAAGCGGTTGAACTACGTGATGCTGGCACTAGGTTCATAGGTAAAGGTGTCAGGTCTGCTGTTGCCAATGTGGATGGCGAGTTAGCAGAAGCTGTTCGAGGCCTTGACGCATTAGACCAGCGGTCTGTTGATAGAGCTTTGATCGATGCCGATAGAACTGACAACAAAGCTCGTCTCGGAGCTAACGCCATCTTGGGATTGTCTATCGCGGTAGCCCGCGCTGCTGCTGAGCATCTGGGTTTACCTTTGTGGCGTTACATAGGTGGAGCTAACTCTCATGTCATGCCAGTACCGATGATGAACGTACTCAACGGTGGCTCTCATGCTGACAACAACATAGACTTTCAGGAGTTTATGTTGATGCCGGTCGGGGCTGCATCTTATGAGGAGGCACTGTTGTGGGGGGTAGAAGCTTACCATGAGTTAGCGGTAATGCTGAAAAATCAGGCATTGTCTACCAGTATTGGCGATGAAGGAGGATTTGCTCCCGACTTACCATCGAATGAGACTGCTTTGGCACTTCTGCTGGAAGCAATAGAACGGATCGGGCTTGAACCCGGAGATGATATAGCCCTGGCTTTGGATGTTGCATCTTCGGAATTCTACAGAGACGGACATTATCTATTAGCCAGTGAGCAGCGTTCTCTCACCTCTGCGGAGATGGTAGCAGAGTTATCACGGTTGTGCTCTTTGTATCCTGTGGTATCGATTGAGGATGGCCTAGCTGAAGACGACTGGGCAGGCTGGGTTTCGCTTACTGAGACACTTGGTCACCAGGTGCAGCTGGTAGGGGATGATCTTTTCGTTACCAATAGCGAACGACTCACTGAAGGGGTGGTCAGAGGTGCGGCTAATGCAGTCTTGGTCAAAGTGAACCAGATCGGCACACTGACTGAGACTCTACAATGTGTGGAACTAGCTGTTCGTAACGGTTACAGTGTGATAATGTCACATCGTAGTGGTGAAACTTCCGACACTACTATCTCAGATTTGGCTGTAGCTACGAATTGTGGTCAGATCAAGACCGGTGCTCCAGCACGTAGTGATCGAACCGCAAAGTACAACCAACTGTTGCGTATAGCTGAACAGCTAGGTGAAGCGGCAACATACCGTGGCTCGGCTGTTCTTGCTGGTGTTGCCCGTTCAGTCGAGAATGTCTGGATGGGGGCTTTGTGAGCAGGGGGTTTCATACGCCTGTCCAGGTTCATGCTAGCGGGTTGCAGCTAGCCGGATTTTGCTGGTCGAACTGTTCGGTTGTTGCTGATTCGGAGCAATGAGTAATACCGTGTGGTCAGTGTGGGCGAGGCGTCTATTCATCCTTATGTTAGCTGTAACAACAGTTGGCACTATTGTCATGTTCGGGGCGTCCTCAGTCAAGACAAGCATTAAACAGCGACAACAGATCATCGAAACGGAGCATCAGGCAGAATTACTTGATGAAGAAATAGCAAAACTAACTGCCCAAGTGAGAATACGAACAAGCCCTGAAGGTGGTCTGCGTGAAGCATTGTGTTTCGGTCCATATGTTGAGCCGGGCACAGAAGTATATGCAATCGTTGGGCTGAATGGGTGCGTTGTAAGCCACCCCTAGCGTCTTATGGGAACAATCAAAGCCAGGTCATGCCGCATCGCCACCAGCTGAAAGTGCGCTTTTATGAGCTTGACCCATACGGACATCTAAACCATTCGGTTTTTGTGCAGTACTTTGAAACAAGCCGCATAGAGCTGTTTGAAGAAGCAGGTGTCAGTCTCAGCGTGTACGCAGATATCGGCTACCATTTCGTCGTGACTCACATTGAAACATCATTTATACGTCCGGTCAAGGCGGGTGATATTCTCACAATCGAAACGGAGCTGCTGCAGTTGCGCCCTGCGTCTCTAATATGGAATCAGAAAATGTTGAGAAATGTAGAGATTGTAGCGCACCAAGAACTGCGGAACGCTGTCACCGACTTACAAGGTAAACCGGTTAAAGTCCCCGAAGATGTTACTGAAAAGCTGCTTTCGTTTGTGGCTTTGCAATAGTATCACACCGAGTGCGTCTCACGGCTAGTGGCCTGGAAAGCTTCTGTTGCAAGCCCAAGGCATCCTCAACGTGTACCACTCGTATTGCGTCTCACGGCTAGTGGCCTGGAAAGCTTCTGTTGCAAGCCTTTCAATCGTTGGCCGTGGAAGATGATGGATTGTCTTCAGGGCGGAAACACGTCTCGTGCTAGAATTTTTTGTGATCTTGATCGTTGGCTGAGTGAAGGTTTGGAGATAGCTATCGCGCGGGTGGTGAATGTAGATGGTTCAGCCCCCCAGCAAGCTGGTGCTACCATGGCTGTAACAGCAAATAGTGAGATAGCAGGGTCAGTGGCAGGTGGTTGTGTGGAATCCGCTGTTATTGCCGAAGCTCTTGATGTGTTGGCAAGTGGTGAACCTCGTATGGTCACTTTTGGTTATAAGGATGACGACGCTTTTGCGGTAGGGCTCACTTGTGGCGGTACTATCGAAGTGTTCATTGAGCCTTTTGATTGGGTTTCGACTTATCGAATACTGTGTGCTGATGTTGCGGCGCAGCGGCCTGTGGTTGTTGTTACGGTTGTAAGCGGTCCGAAATCTGGTGCGAAACTGCTGGTGAGATACGACAACCACAAGCTGACTGTCTCAGCCACGACTAATCCGACAGTGTCATCGTCCAACACGACAGTGTCATCTTCCGGATCACCATCGGTTGAAGTATCATCGTTGGCGTTACCTGATTGTTCTGGGGCAACAGGGTCTTCGTCCGGCATGCCCGAAAACTTGATGCCAGAGCTGTCTTGTCAACCTGTTTCATTTGGAACTTTAGGTTCAGAAAAGCTTGATCAAGTAGTAAAACGGGATGCTCTCGCCTGGCTCTCAGTGGGACGTTCAGGCGTTCGCCACTACGGCCTTGAAGGTGAAGCCCGTAAGAAAGAGATAACAGTTTTTGTGCATTCCTTTTCCGCGCCACCGAGAATGTTACTTTTTGGAGCAATCGACTTTACGTCGGCTTTGGCTAAAGTAGCACAGCTAGTGGGATATCGTGTTACCGTGTGCGACGCGCGTGAAATATTTGCTACTTCACGTAGATTTCCTATGGCTGACGAAGTGGTTGTATCCTGGCCTCAAGATTTTTTGGCTTCTGTTGGTTCTGAACTAGGGGCTGGTGACGCTGTGTGTGTCCTAACCCATGATCCCAAGTTTGACGTACCAGCTATAACCTCAGCTTTAGCCACACAGGTTGGCTATATAGGTGTTATGGGTAGCAGACGCACACATGAGGATCGTACAGCACGTCTTATAGCAGCGGGGGTTACGAGAGCAGGATTAGGGCGGTTGCGTTCACCGATAGGCCTCGACATAGGTGCTATCACACCCGAAGAAACAGCCATTTCCATTATGGCTGAGATAATCGCCGAACGCACTGGTCGTGAAGTCAAACCTCTATCCCTTACTCGCGGGCCGATCCACAAGTAGTTCTCATTTATGGTAATGCTGCTGTTCCACGGTTATTCTAGAGACAATCAGGCAATTTCTTGGGTAAATCAACTTTTGGAGTTGAATGCTGATGGAGCGACCCCACAATATGCAGAAGAAAATGAGTGTAAATGCCAATCCACTGACTATCAGCGAAGAATCTATCAGACGTGATGTGGCGGCTGTTGTTTTGGCAGCGGGTGCTGGTAGTCGTTTCACAGGGAAGCGACATAAGTTGTTGACAGAGATTGCTGGGATACCTCTTGTGAGAAAAGTAGTTGACGCTGCCCGCTCGGCCGGTCTTGGTGAAACGATAGTGGTAATGGGCGGCGTGGATATTCTTAGTGTGCTGCCGGATGATGTTACTGTTCTTCACAACGAAGACTGGATGCAAGGGATAGCTACCTCTTTGATAGCTGCTGTAAGCTACGCAGGTTCACGGGGATATCAAGCGGTAGTATGTGGACTTGCTGATCAGCCAGGAGTGCCTGCTTCAAGCTGGGCAAAACTGGGCAACTGCAACCACGATCTGGCAGTAGCCGATTTCAACGGCGAGAAACGTCCTCCCATGCGTATTGGTGCTGCCTTGTGGAGTCAGCTTCCATTAACAGGCGAACAAGGTGGTCGCGTACTGCTGCGTCGTCGTCCAGAACTTGTGAAAGCAGTGCCCTGCGAAGGTAATCCTGATGACATAGACACAGTAGAGGATTTACGAAAATGGTTATAGACGACAAAGAAGCTCGCCATAGTCGAAGCGGGATTTCCACTGGTAGCTCATATGTGGGGTTATCCGAACACGATAAGATGCGTGTTGCGGAGCTATTGAAACGTACACCGGAAGGGGATTTTGAAGTGGTGGTCCGTGACTCCGATGGTGACCCGGTGGTGATCCGTAACGCTCCGTTTTTGTTGGATGGTCGCCCTATGCCCACCCTTTACTGGCTTGTTGGACGTCAAGCCTGCCGACAGGTTGGATACCTCGAGTCGCAAGGCGGGGTAAAAGCCGCTCAAGCTGCTATGGATGCATCTGAACTCGAGGAGGCACACGCCCGTTATGCTGCTGAAAGAAATGCTTTCATTCCAGCTGATTACAATGGTATCATCCCCTCAGGTGGGGTTGGGGGAACTCGGCGTGGAGTCAAATGCCTCCATGCTCATTATGCGTGGTATCTTGCCGGTGGAGACGATCCAGTGGGACGTTGGGTAGCACAGCAGCTGAACACGAACCGGCAATGACCAGACATCCGGTAGCTGTGATCGATTGCGGCACCAACACTACTCGGTTGCTGATCACGCAAGACATCTCCGAGCCACCTTTCGCACGGCTCTGCACTATAACACGACTTGGTCGTGGGGTTGATGCTACCGGTGAACTGAATCCAGCGGCTATAGAACGGACGTTGGGCTGCTTACGCGATTATCGAGCTCATATGGATCGCTATGATGTAGCCGCTGTACGCGCAACTGCTACGTCGGCTGTGCGCGACGCTACCAACCGTAATGATTTTCTCAATGCAGCAGCCGATGTCGTTGGGAGTTCATTTGAAGTTCTAAGCGGGCAGCAGGAAGCTTTTTTATCATTCCAGGGGGCTGTCTCCGATCTGAATGTGCATGAAGGCCCTTTTCTTGTGGTTGATATTGGTGGAGGGTCTACCGAGCTTGCTTATGGAAACACAGAGATCGAGTCAGCATTATCACTTGATATCGGAAGTGTGCGTCTAACAGAAAAATACCTTCACAGTGACCCCCCTAGTGCGGATGAGCTATCCGCTTGCTTGTCGTTGGTGGGGTTGCATTTGGATGACGCTGTTCGAATTATGGGAAGTCGATTATTCGACTCTGAATTGGTGGGAGTAGCTGGTACGGTCTCCACTGTGGCAGCTGTGGAAATCGGTCTTGTGTCATACGACCGTGAGAGACTACATCATTTTGCTTTATCAAAAGAAGCAGTGGAGGATGTTTTTCGTACACTGGCAACCGAGTCACTAGTGGATCGTATGCATAATCCTGGCTTAGAATCCGGCAGAGCAGATGTCATAGTAGCCGGTGTATGCATCCTAGCCCAGTTCATGCGTTTTTTC
The DNA here is from genome assembly GCA_028820455.1 of Acidimicrobiaceae bacterium. GTDB lineage: Bacteria > Actinomycetota > Acidimicrobiia > Acidimicrobiales > Aldehydirespiratoraceae > JAAXHB01. The sequence goes on along the minus strand of JAPPJC010000017.1, from coordinate 70,972 downwards.
GGTTTTGAGGAATGTTTGGTATCGGAACGTGACTTACTGGACGGTTTGGCGCGGTCTTTGCTTCAATCGGATTGTGAATGAGCAGCACACGAATAGCATGTGCCCGGTGGTGCTGTTACAGGGTCTCTCTGCCCTGATACGATTTCCACATATTTTGTGACTCCCGTAACGACCCTGGTTGTTGCATGGAACAGTAGATCAACGGTCATAGGTTCAGGATGCAAATCCCCTGAATCAAGATAGTAGGTGGTTAGCATTCGTGGTGGTATACCAAGCCGGAGAGTGTCAAGCAACGCATAAAAACGCAGATCTTCGATGTGTGTGGGAAACGAGCCACCACTCTTGAAGTCGATGATCACTTTGCTAGCCACGTTTCCTTCTGTGCGTCCGAGAGTTAAATCGGGCTTACCGTTAAGCACTATTCGATCACCCAACAGTGTTGCTCGCAAGCTCGACTCGGTGACAGGAGTCCAAGCCCTCTTGATAGGAGGGAAACTTTCCAAGAATTTAACTACTAGCTGGTTTGCCTCTGCTGCAAGTTCTGCTCTTTCCACATCGAGGCAAGATCGTAGATATTCGCTAATGCTTTGATTGGAATCTGCAAGCCGAGCAATAGCTTCATCCACTAAATCCAATGGATCGGGTTTGCGAGGCCAGTTCACTGTCAGTTCAATGGCTTTATGGCTCACTGTGCCACGCGCCAAAGCAGGTGACCACCGAAATGGCTTTGATTGTTCAATCATGTAACAATGTTCACATTCCAGAACTTTGCCTAACCGGTGCTTATTGAAATACAAGTTTCTATGGCTAGGTTCAATCGAATCGATAGTCTCCGCCAAAGGTCGTAGGCACTCTTCTAGTTCGGTGCGCAGCCGATTACCCAAATCTCGATCAAACTCAGGTCTTTCATGTCGTGGGACACCTAGTAGGTCGATTACTTTTTGTTGAGCTGGATTAAGTGTGGACTGAGGTATTTCATAGTCAACGTTGGAAGGCGTGGTTTCGTGGTTTTTCATAGGATTGATAATAGGAGTCCAAATGCTGAGATGATTGGGATTATGCAGTTTGTCGCTCAGTGTGTAGTGTGGTGTTCGGTGGAAAACAGATACGCAGGTGGGATAGAGTGGATTAGATCGATAAGACCAACTTATCGAAGAGAGAAGTCGACATGGATTTTTTGTTGGATGTTTTTCGTTCCAAGGTGGATGTGAAAGTTTGGGTGGACAAGACCTCTTTGCAGCCTGGTGATGGATTGCAGGTTCGTGTGGAACTATTACCGAAGACAGATTTCTATGTTCGGCGGGGAAAAGTGGAGTTGCTCTGTGTGGAAAGCTATGTGGATAAGGTGTCGGGCAGGCACGGTTCGAGTTACCACAAGAGGACTGATACCGTCACAGTAGCGGAAGAGACATTCATGGAAAATACCGATGTCACGCCAGTAGGCGATGCCTATGGATCGGGTGCTGGCTATGGGTCACAGAGGGATTATGGATCTGAAGGTGATTATGAGTACGGTGTGGAGTTGTGTGTACCGCAAGGTGTTCTACCTACGATGAATGCTGCGATGGTGAAACAGAAAAAGCCTGGTATTGCTTGGAAATTACGGGTCTCTTTGGATGTGCCTAAGGCTGTAGATGTTCGCGAGAGTATGCCACTGGTCGTTTTCAAACCTCCGTCGCTTGGTGATTTACCATCCTCTCCTGTTGTCATGGAGTCCAAAAAGAATCATTCTGTGTTGACGTTGTCTCTTGTTGGGGGCCATGCGCGATTCGGCGGCATCTTGAAGGGCAGCTTGAACGTCTTGATGTTGAAAGACGTTCCCGTTTATGAGGCCAGGGTGGAGCTTGTCAAAGTTGAACGATTCGGCGATGTGGGACACGTTGAAGACATGAGCGCGGTGATCGTTGAACATGATGTTGAGCTCACAGCCGGTCAGGCACAGCAGTGGGATTTCCAGTTGGATGTTCCTTCTGCCGGTTTACCCAGCCTGCGAACCAGGTATTCATATGTCAAGTGGTTCGTGCGGGCAAGTTTGGATGTAAGATGGCGGTTCGATCCGGTCGTCGAACAATACATCACCGTCGATTTCTAGAAACCGGCAAGCCCCCTGAAGTCCCTGGGCACTCCCGGAAGAAATCCATTGACTGGCATACTTGGGTCTTCCAAAGTCGACGGTATCTTGATCAAGATACCGTGAGATATCTCAAACACTGCTTCTTTCTGCTAGCACTTTTGTGTAACTTTGCTATATTGTATTGCCAGTATCGTTATGCCGTAGGTTGATGTAGTAGTAGTGAAGTTGTTACGGTATTGCTAAGGCCCGGGTGGCGGAAATGGCAGACGCGGCCCGCTTAAACCGGGTTGCCTTTATGGCGTGTGGGTTCGAATCCCATCCCGGGTACTTGGCTTGAAGCCGAATAGCCATCACATGACCGACGAGTTGCTATGATTGCAGAGTCTTATCGCCATATGAATCCGCAATAATGCATAAGTAGTTTTTTTGAGTTGGCTGTCTGCGGTGTTCAACATTGTCGGTTGATTGTCGAGTTGCGATGTTTGAGGTGAGTATTTGTGGTTAAATCTGCTTTTATAGGGTTGGGTGTGATGGGATATCCAATGGCTGGCCATCTTGTTTCGGCTGGCTATGAGGTGGTTGTATACAATCGCACTGCCTCTAAAGCAGATGCTTGGATAACCGATTATGGAGCTACTTCTGCCAGTGATCCTGCAAACGCGGCCGCAAATGCCGAGTATGTTTTCGTATGTGTAGGAGGTGATGACGATGTGCGTGCCGTAACACTGGCAGATGATGGTGTATTCGCAGCAATGAAGCCTGGTACTGTACTAGTGGACCACACCACGGTTTCAGCCGATTTAGCCAGACAGCTTTATGCTGAAGCGGCAAAACTGGATATCGGATTCGTTGATGCTCCCGTGTCGGGTGGTCAATCCGGTGCTGAAAACGGGACTCTTACAGTTATGTGTGGAGGGGATGTTGAGGTTTTTGAACGGGTCAAACCCGCAATTCAGTCGTACGCTGCAAATGTTGCTCTACTTGGAGGTCCTGGTAGTGGTCAACTCACCAAAATGGTTAATCAGATTTGCATAACCGGACTTCTACAGGCACTAGCTGAGGGAATATATTTCGCTTGTCATGCTGGTCTGAATGTCGAGCAGGTAGTGGATACCATTTCTCAAGGGGCTGCAGGATCATGGCAGATGGTGAATCGCGGTATCACCATGGCCTGCGGTGAGTTCGATTTTGGATTTGCTCTCGATTTGATGAGAAAAGATCTAGCGATTTGTTTTGAAGAAGCACAACGCATAGGTGCGCCATTACCGGTAACTGCTATTGTCGATCGGTTTTATGCCCGTTTACAGCGAATGGGTAAAGGCCACTGGGACACCAGCGCGCTTATTGAATTGCTGAAAGACAACTGAGATTATGATTATAACCGATCATACTCAATCGTAGACCTTGAGCAATACCATGCTGAGTGTTGCTATGCCATAGAGGTTGTAATGCTATAGCCAGGTCACAAAAAATGGTGTTGCAATAAGGTTTGGAGACTTACAGATAATAGTGTTATTGATACGCACCCCGCACATGTGGTAGCTACCTACCGACACAGTTTTAAAGTGGCCATCGGGGATAATGTATAGCGAGCCGTAGTTGTTTCCCCAGCAGGCTATTGTTTTGTCTGTTTTGAGTCCGCAGGTGTGGTTG
>JAPPJC010000017.1:63878-67145 GCA_028820455.1 Acidimicrobiaceae bacterium | reverse complement strand
CTGGAGTGTTAGTCTGTCCGTCTTCGTTGTTTCCCCAGCAGGCTATTGTTTTGTCTGTTTTGAGTCCGCAGGTGTGGTTGTTTCCTGCTGATACTGCTGAGAATGTTCCGTCTGGAGTGTTAGTCTGTCCGTCTTCGTTGTTTCCCCAGCAGGCTATTGTTTTGTCCGCTCTGAGTCCGCAGGTGTGGTTAGCCGATGCTGATACAGAGATGAAATCTCCGCTAGGTGCTTTAGCTTTGTCGAATACGTTGCTTCCCCAGCATCCGATAGTTTTATCGACTTGGAGTCCACAAGTATGATCATCTCCTGTTGATACTTTGGTGAAAGTCATGTCGGGGACATCGGTTTGTCCATAATAGTTTTGGCCCCAACAAGTTATTACATTGGCATTATTGAGCCCACAGGAATGATCTTTACCAGTAGAAACGGAGGTGAACACTTTGTTGGGTGCTTCCACTTGTTCTTCATCGTTATTTCCCCAGCATTCGATACTACTATCAGAACGCAGTCCGCAGGTGTGGTTGCCACCTGCTTGCATGGATACGAAAGAACCAGAAGGAGGGCTGGCTTGTCCGTCTTCGTTGTCTCCCCAGCAGATGATGGTGGTATCTTCATCTAGTGCGCAAGTGTGATTATCTCCTGCGGACACAGAAGTAAAGCCAGTTTTGGGAACAAAGCAGTCTCTAAAACTCGTTACAAGGCAATCTGCGTCTTGTTCTGCGGGGACGTTGAGTTGCCCGACTTCTTCATCTCCCCAGCAGATGATGGTGGTATCTTCATGTAGTGCGCAAGTGTGATTATCTCCTGCGGACACAGAAGTAAAGCCAGTCCAGACAACAGTACACAGTTCTTTTTCGTTGTGACTGCATGGCACTGTTTTTTGAGGGACATCAGCCTGTCCATTGGAGTTGTCTCCCCAACATTTGATTTCGCCGTTGCTCAACACTCCACAAGAATGGAAAATTCCAGCTGACACATCTATGAATATGTCTTCAGGAGAGGAAGTTTGCGAAAAATCGTTATTGCCCCAACAATTGACTTTACTACTGTCTTTGTATATCCCGCAGGTGTGAGATGAGCCAGCAGAGATGAATTTGAATTGATTATTTGAAATACCGGACCTACCAGAAACGCTGTTGCCCCAACACTGCACTGTATTATCAATGCGCAACCCGCAAGAATGCCAGCCTCCAGCAGCTACTGCCAGGAAAGTTCCCCCGGGTACATCAGTCTGACCGTAATAGTTCTCACCCCAGCATTCGATGGTGTTGTCGGTGCGTAAACCACACGAGTGGGATGTACCTGTGGATATGGTTGTGAAAGTTTCCGTGGGAGCATCTGTTTGAGCACTCGTGTTGTTGCCCCAACACTGCACTGTGCCATTGGTACGTAGACCACATGAATGTCCGCCTCCGGCGGATACAAGAGTGAATATCCCATTGGGTGCGTCTGTTTGCCCGGATGAATTATCACCCCAGCATTCGATGGTGTTGTTGGTGTGTATGGCACAGCCGTGGTTAGATCCCACCGACATGGCTGTAAAAGTTCCTGAAGGTGGTTGTGTCCGCTCTCTATAATTATCACCCCAGCATTCGATGGTGTTGTTGGTGCGCACTCCACAGGTATGGTTGTCTCCAGCTGAAACTGATTTGAAACTACCGGAGATGTTTCCGGCTTGCCCGTCTTCGTTGTTGCCCCAGCATTCGATGGTGTTGTTGGTGCGCACTCCACAGGTATGCGATTCCCCAGCTGAAACTGATTTGAAACTACCGGAGATGTTTCCGGCTTGCCCGTCTTCGTTGTTGCCCCAGCATTCGATGGTGTTGTTGGTGCGCACTCCACAGGTATGCGATTCCCCAGCTGAAACTGATTTGAAACTACCATCCGGTGCTTTGGATTGTCCATCGGCATTATCGCCCCAACAGGCGATGGTATCGTCGATACGGATGCCGCACGAGTGAGAACGGTTGACAGAAATACTTTTGAATTGACCTTCTGGTGCTTTGGACTGTCCTTTGTTGTTGTTGCCCCAACATTCAACCGTGTTGTCATGACGAAGTGCACAAGTATGACCACTTCCGGCTGCGATTGACTTGATTTGACTTGTTTCGGGAATTGTCGTATCGAACTCGTCGTTAATCTGAGGAGAGTTGTTGTTAGGCGATATAGGATTATCGCGTATTGATTCGGCTCCAGGAGGTGTTGCCTGTTGTTGCCTGTTGTTGCCCCAACATCTGATAGTGTTGTCTGCGCGTATTCCACAGGAGTGTGAGCCTCCGGCGGATACGGCCTTGAAGTTGCCTTCTGGCGCGTTGGTTTGTCCTTCGTTGTTGTTGCCCCAACATTCAACCGTGTTATTAGTGCGTATTGCACAAGAGTGGCGGGCTCCTGCCGACATAGTCTTGAAACTCCGTTGGGGGGGCTTGGTTTGGTCATCTTCGTTAGCACCCCAACACACGATCGTATTGTCAGAGCGCCGTCCACATGAATAGGAGTCTCCGGTTGCCACACCGGAGAAGCTGCCTTCTTCTGGCGCGTCGGTTTGTCCTTCGTTGTTGTTGCCCCAACATCTGATAGTGTTGTCTGCGCGTATTCCACAGGAGTGTGAGCCTCCGGCGGATACGGCCTTGAAGTTGCCTTCTGGCGCGTTGGTTTGTCCTTCGTTGTTGTTGCCCCAACATCTGATAGTGCTGTCTGTACGCAGTGCACAAGAATGCAGGTCTCCCGAAGATAAAGCAGTATAAGTACCCTCGGGTGCTTCGGTTTGTCCTGATTGGTTATAGCCCCAGCACGTAATCTGCTGATTCAAACGTAAACCGCAGGTGTAGCTTGAACCAGCACTAACAGTGGTAAGGGCGTATTGTGGAGCGTCGGTTTGTCCTGCGCCGTTTTCTCCCCAGCATTCAGCTGTATTGTCTGATCTTACGGCACACGAGTGTTCCCAGCCGGAAGATATTGCGAGAAAAATTCCCAATGGAGCGTCGGTTTGTCCTGCGTCGTTTTTTCCCCAGCATTCAGCTGTATTGTCTGAAAGGACGGCACATGTATGTTCCCAGCCTAGAGATATGAGTGTGAATGATTTTCCCGGTGTATTGACTTGGTTGTCAGAGTTATTTCCCCAACAGGCGAGGGATTGGTTGGCGAGTAAGCCACATGAATGCCAACCGCCCGCTGATATTGTGGTGAAACTACCTTCCGGCACTTGGGCTTGCTCGTATGCGTTGTTGCCCCAGCATTCGATTGTTTCGTCTGTGCGTATTGCGCAGG
>JAPPJC010000017.1:25783-63778 GCA_028820455.1 Acidimicrobiaceae bacterium | reverse complement strand
TGTGTTGGCCTCCGGCTGATATTGCGGTAAATCTTCCGGTAGGCGCGTCGACTTGTCTATCGGCGTTGTTGCCCCAGCATTCGATTGTTTCGTCTGTGCGTATTGCGCAGGTGTGTTGGCCTCCGGCTGATATTGCGGTAAATCTTCCGGTAGGCGCGTCGACTTGACTATTGGAATTGCTGCCCCAACAAATGATTTTATCGTCTGTGCGTATTGCGCAAGTGTGTTTTTCACCTGCTGATATTGTTTCAATGCGAATAACCTCAAAATCTTCATCTGCTATTCCTGGATTAGGATCACTTGGATTCGGCGTTTTATTACCGTTGGTGCTTGTGGTTGTTGCAACACTGCTAGTCGGCGAGTTAGGTGGCGGGTTTGTTTCGTCACCGTTACAGCTGGTTGCGACAATGGTCCAAACAACTGCCACTAGTATGCTTCCAATGGAAAGTGTGATGATCCGCGGAGACAGTGATTCCACTCGTGACTTCATAATTCTAGGATTCTCTCGTGGGCTATGAACCACATTGTGCTTTTAGTGTTTTCAAAGCTGAAGTATTCTTTGTTGCAAGGTAGGGCATGGTTGTGGGTAGGGCATGCAAATATCATCTATTGCATTGCTCATATACTAAAACTTGTGACTTATACGTTTGTTTCTTATGCGATTACAAGTCTGTTTCTCATAAAGAAGCTGCAAAGGTGCGAACTCATATTGCACGAAGGCTACATATGGTTAGACGGTCCATAGTGTGATTGAGTTCCCGCGAACTCATATGCACGAAGGAGTGTAGCCTGCGTACACAGACTACACTGTAGATGACTAAATTTCCACACTGCACATCAATAGTCCACTACTCATCGACAACCCCCTCATACTCAAAAGTATAGCATCTTGATATCCTATGTCTGCACTTTCGGTTCGATTACAGTTTCCCGTAGGCAGCTGCGGTCAATTTTGATTTTAAAATATTAGAACTGCAATAAAGATCGACGATGGTCACCGTGAGGTGAACGATGCTGCTACAGTAGTGTTGCTATTTGATGTACGCCGTATGCCTGTATCGTGTGCCTTTATACAATACATTGATAATAATGTTTGTAAAAGTTGTAAGACAATAAGTTGCATGATTATATGCGAAATTATGAAGGAGAACATTGTGAGTCAAGATAACTCAGCTAGCAGCGATAATTTCGAGCGTTTCAAAAAATGTGCAGCGGAGGTGTTGGCAGTAGAGGAATCAAGGATTGTGCTTGAAGCCGACTTTGCTGAGGACCTTGAAGCTGACAGTCTGGACATTGTTGAGTTGGTAATGACTCTTGAGGAAGAATTTGATGTTGGTATTGATGAAGAAGAACTCGAGGGAGTAACAACGGTTTCAGCGGCGTACAACTTGATTGTTTCGAAACTTTAAAGGGTTGGCGAAGAAGAGGGCTACCAAAAAAGAGTTACTGAAATGGTTAACCGCCAACCGGTTTTTGAAGATAGAAGAAATCGCCAGCGAGTGGCTGTTACCGGTGTTGGGGTGGTATCAGCTGTTGGAATTGGTGTTGAAGATTATTTTGATGGTTTGTGTGGCCCTGCACTGGTGGGTGAGCGTCGGATTACTGGGTTTGATGCAGCTGGATACTACAGCAATCCGAAAGAAGCTCGTAGAGCTGATCGTTTTACTCAGTTCGCTATAGCTGCTGCAGCAGAAGCTATAGCGCAGACTGGTGAGTTGGATGCTGATCCCAGCCGTTGCGGAACTCTAATCGGCACAGGAGTCGGAGGCATTGCCACGCTTGAAGGTGAGATCAAAGTTCTAGCTACTAGAGGGCCTCGTCGTGTGTCGCCATTTTTGGTGCCGATGATGATGTCCAATGCTGCAAGTGCTGCCGTGTCGATGCGTTATGGAATGAAAGGTCCGTCTGAGAGTGTGGTAACAGCTTGTGCGGCCGGTACGCATGCCATTTCTGCTGGGGCTCGCCTCATAGCTGATGGTCGGTGTGATGTAGTATTGGCGGGTGGGTCTGAAGCTCCTTTTACGCCTACGGCTGTGGCTGGTTTTGCCAATATGACTGCTTTGTCGTCTAGTGGTATGAGCAGGCCTTTTGATATAGGTCGTGATGGTTTTGTCATGGCTGAAGGTGCGGCAGTATTAGTTCTTGAAGAGCGGAATCATGCTGTTGACCGTGAAGCCAGGATTTTGGCCGAGATTCTAGGCTCAGCATCCACAGCTGATGCGCATAATATCACGGCACCTGCTCCAGGGGGTAGAGGCGCATTTGAATGTATGCGACTAGCTCTCGATGATGCTAGTGTGCAGCCTGACGAGGTTGTTCACGTTAACGCACACGGCACTTCCACTCCTTTGAACGATGAAGCCGAAGCTGAAGCGTTGACAAGGTTGTTCGGTGTTTCACCTGGCCCGGTAGTCACTTCGATTAAAGGGGTAACAGGCCATGCTTTAGGCGCGGCTGGTGCTTTAGAAGCGGCTGCAGTGGTGTTATCCATACAAAAGAAGCTGATCCCACCGACAACGGGGATCAATAGGTTCGATCCGCAGTTGCCTCCTATCAGACTCGTAACAGACGAACCGATGCATTGGGAGCCCGGTATTTCCATCTCTAACTCATTTGGATTTGGCGGCCACAACGGAACCCTTGTAATCGGCCCCCCTGATAACCTGAGATGAAGCATGGCATCAACTTGACCTTGGTATGAGACTGTTCACATGATGATGAACATCATTTCGCATTCAGCAGCTACACGATTGCCGACTTTTGCTACGCCTATACCTTTTCCACCTCTTGATCCGAGGCGAACCATATTTACGTGCATTTCCAATTTGTCACCAGGAACTACTTGCCGTCTGAATCGTGCCTTGTTCAGTCCACCAAACAGTGGCAGACGCCCTGCATAACGCTCATCGGCCAACACGGCTACTGCTCCCAGTTGGGCTATTGCCTCACATATCAGTACACCTGGCAAGATCGGACGCCCGGGGAAATGACCAGCAAAAAATGGCTGATCATCAGTTAGCTGCCAGTAACCCGCAGCTTCCTTACCAGGAACAAGCAAAGTCACCTCATCCAGAAACAGAAAAGGCTCCCGGTGAGGCAGTAAATCCATTGGTCTGGGCAGCTTTATATCAGGTAACTCCATAGTAATCGATCATGAGTAGCTCTTGATTGTGCAGTACTGGTCGCATGGAGGGAGGGCATGCCGAATGACGGCTCTAACATCCACCGGTTCATACGCCAAGTCAAGAGGTCTTGGCAGCAGCCTTCAGTTTAGAACCCGCTTGAATCTTCACAGTCTTGGTAGCAGGTATTGCTATCGGCTCACGAGTTCTTGGGTTATGTGCTGTACGAGCCTTACGTTCTACTTGTGAGAACTTCATATAACCGGTCAAGTTGACATCTTCACCGCTACCCACTTGTTCACATACGATGTCACAGAAAGACTTTATCATGGAGTCAGCATTCTTCTGAGTCAAGCCGGAGCGTTCAGCTATAGCAGTTACCAGTTCTTTTTTGTTCATATTTATCTCTTTCAAATTAGCAGCAATCGAACGATCGCTTTCAATGCAATTCTGTCCTAACGCTTGGATATAAGCGTGTTGGCCTTTACAAACTTTTAAAAAAGTTTGTTCATTATAACTAATGGAAGCATGAAGCAGTGATAACTTTAAATGATAAATCGGCGAGAGTTCAAAAGATAAATCGGCAAGAAAACAAGAAAAGAAGTATGTGAATATGAAGTATGTGAATATAGAGACGTATTATGCGCTAAAGTTACCCAGGATGCTTCAAAGTCCAATACATTCAAATTAGTGGTGGATTCCATAAATCAATGTTTGCCTGATACAAAAAGTGATATGCATATTTTCGACTATACTTCTGGCTCCTGTTCTTTGAGAGAAGAGCTCTATACAGGAAGTTTTCCTAGACGTCACATCGGCCCCAATAGCACCGATATCGACGCGATGTGCAAAGTCGTTGGCGTAAGCAGCATGAACGAATTAATTGACAAGACAGTTCCCGACGACATTCGCCAACACGATCGGCTTGATCTTCCTGATAGCTGTACTCAAGCGCAAGCACAACAAGAATTGCGTCGGATCATCGAAGCCAATCGGACTCTTGTGTCTTTGATCGGCTTGGGTTACCACAACACTATCACGCCTGCTGTTATCCGTCGTAACGTGTTGGAAAACCCGAGCTGGTATACCGCATACACTCCTTATCAGCCTGAGATTTCCCAAGGTCGTCTTGAAGCACTGCTCAACTTTCAGACCATGATCGCTGAGCTGACCGCCATGCATATGGCAAATGCGTCACTGCTGGACGAGTCGACCGCTGCCGCAGAGGCAATGGTTCTACTGCAACGAGGTAATCGCAATGCCAGTCCTTCTGATAAGCGGTTTCTTGTTGACACAGATTGTCATCCGCACACCATAGCCGTAGTCACCGCTAGAGCTGAACCGATCGGTGTGGAAGTAGTGGTTGGTGATCCGGCCACCGAGGATCTCAATGGTGTTTACGGTCTGCTAGTACAGTATCCCGGCACTACCGGTGCTATCTGTGACCTCAAGTCGATAGTAGCACGTACTCATGCTGCGGGGGCTATGATAGCAGTCGCTTCAGACCCGCTGGCACTTTGTGTCCTCACCCCTCCAGGGGAACTGGATGCAGATGTGGTTGTCGGGTCCACACAGCGTTTCGGCGTACCTTTGGGTTACGGGGGGCCTCATGCTGCTTTCATGGCAGTTCGGCCGAGTTTAAGTAGAAGATTACCCGGTCGTCTTGTGGGTGTTTCCGTTGATAGTAAAGGCAGGCAGGCATTTCGTCTGTCATTGCAGACACGAGAACAACACATCCGTCGTGAGAAAGCCACTTCCAATATCTGCACCTCACAAGTGCTGCTAGCTGTCATAGCTTCGATGTATGCGATCTATCATGGGCCAACTGGCTTGAGACGTATAGCTGTCAGGGTCAACCGTCTTGCTGCGGTGCTATGTGGCGGATTGCGTGAATCCAGCCTGCAAATAGTTCATGACGAATTTTTTGACACAGTTTGTGTCAGGGTGCCAGGAAGAGCCGGTAAAGTACTGGCCCTAGCCTTGGCTGAGGGAATAAATCTACGTCGTGTTGACGACGACACTGTTGCAGTGTCGCTTGATGAGACTACCACAGATGTTGAAATCAACAAGGTGTGGAAAGCTTTCGGTGTAACAGCCGATTTCTGCCATTTGGAAGTTGAAGTCGGTGATCCACGCCCTGCCCACTACCGTCGTAGTACACCCATACTTTCTCATCCTATTTTCTCGAAATATCGCAGTGAAACCGATCTTTTGCGGTATATGCGCAGTCTCGCCGATCGTGACATAGCCTTGGATCGTTCGATGATCCCGTTGGGTTCTTGCACTATGAAATTGAATGCTGCTAGTGAAATGGAGCCAGTAAGCTGGCCCGGGTTGTCCAGCATCCATCCGTTTGCCCCCGCAGGACAGGCTAGTGGATATCATTTGATGATCAGTCAGCTCGAAACCTGGTTGGCTGAAATCACAGGATTTGCTGCCATATCACTACAGCCTAACAGTGGAGCGCAAGGTGAGTTAGCAGGATTATTCGCTATTCGCTCTTATCATCAAAGCAGGGGAGAAGCACATCGCAACGTTTGTCTGGTGCCTTTTTCAGCACATGGCACCAATGCTGCTACCGCAGTTATGGCGGGAATGCGGTTAGTGGTTGTGCCTTGCGATGATAAAGGAAACGTTGACATAAATGAGCTAGAGAAGCTGGCTTCCGAATACAAGGACACATTAGCCGCTGTGATGATTACCTATCCTTCCACGCACGGCGTGTTTGAAACGGCTATTCGTCGCATCTGTGCTGTGGTGCATGAAAATGGTGGTCAGGTGTATCTTGACGGGGCTAATCTAAACGCTATGGTCGGCCTTGCCAAACCTGGTATTTTTGGTGCTGATGTGAGTCACATCAATCTACATAAAACGTTTTGTATTCCCCATGGTGGGGGTGGTCCTGGTGTTGGGCCGATTGGGGTTGCTGCTCATTTGGCACCGTTTTTGCCTGACCATCCTTTAGTAGTGGAAGCAGGGCCACGAAATACCTCACCAGGACCTATTGCTGCCGCTCCTTGGGGTTCGGCGGGTATTCTCGCTATTTCATGGATGTATATACGCATGATGGGACCAGAGGGTTTGCGCCAAGCCACTGAGACTGCCATACTCAACGCCAACTATTTGGCTGCTCGGTTGCGTGATGCTTATCCCGTGCTTTACACAGGTGATCAAGGTTTTGTGGCACATGAATGCATATTCGATACTCGAGTTCTTAAAACGACTCATGGTATCACTGTGGACGATGTGGCTAAACGTCTTATCGACTATGGGTTTCACGCGCCTACGGTGAGTTTTCCGGTTCCTGGCACGATTATGGTAGAGCCCACAGAATCCGAAGGAAAAGCGGAGCTGGATCGTTTCTGTGATGCGATGTTGACTATTGCGAACGAAGCCGATCGTGTAGGCCGTGGTGACTGGCCTGCTGATGACAACCCGCTAGTGAATGCACCTCACACAGCTGAAGATGTGATAGTGGATGAATGGCCACACGCTTATTCGCGCGAATGTGCTGCCTACCCCAAAGAATGGCTACGTAATTCCAAGTATTGGCCTCCGGTTAGTCGCATAGACGGTGCCTACGGTGACCGCAACATTGCTTGCAGTTGTCCGCCGCTAGAAGTTCTTGCCTACTCAGAGTCTGCATAACCCCCGACCGGATTGCAGTCATCTCATATTGCCTGTGTCGTACGATCTGTTATTGTTCACTCCAGTGTCAGCTCGTTGATATGCGCAGTTTTGATCTTCTAATCATAGGAGCAGGATCTGGAAACTCGATTATCGGCCCTGAACATGACAGCTGGGATATAGCTATAGCTGAACGTGCTTTGTTTGGAGGTACTTGCCTCAATGTCGGTTGCATACCTTCAAAAATGTTTGTGTACACATCCGAGTTGGCGGAGCTATCCAACCATGGAAAAAACTTCGGACTCGACACACGTTTCAAAAGGGCTGATTGGCCAGCGATACGTGACCGTATCTTTGGTCGTATAGATCCGCTAGCTGCTTCCGGACTTGAATATCGTCACGGATTACCCAATGTGACAGTATTTGAGCATTCAGCGCGGTTTGTTGCGCCAATGCAGGTAGCTGTGGGTAATGAAGTGATCACCGCAGAACGTATCGTCATTGCTGCTGGAGCTGGACCTTCAATACCTCCGATAGTGGGTTTGGAGGATTGCGGTTATCACACTTCAGACACGATCATGCGTGTGGATACTCTGCCAAACCGGCTTCTAGTCATCGGTGGCGGCTACATCGCAGCTGAGCTTGGCAATGTTATGGGAGTTCTTGGTTCTGATGTGACTTTTATATTGCGAGGTGAGACTTTCCTACGCAGAGAAGACACCGAAATAAGCTCGCGTTTCACAGACGCCTACAACCGTAAATTCAATGTTCTATTCCATACTCGGATAATTGAAGCTTGCAGAGAAGGTGGAGAAGTCGTGCTGCACGTTAGTAGTAACGGCGAAACATCTGAACAGCTTCGTGGTGATGTTTTGTTGGTAGCTACCGGACGCCGTCCTAATACTGAGCCACTCAATTTGACAGCCGCAGGTATCGATACGGATAAGCGTGGCTATATCATGACCGACGATCAATGCCGAACCAATGTTGACAATGTTTGGGCATTGGGTGATATCGCCAACCCAATACAGCTCAAACATGTGGCTAATCACGAGGCTCGTGTTGTGCGTCATAATTTGACTTTGACCGACACCGATGATCCTGTGACAGTTGATCACCGATTCATACCTCACGCAGTTTTCGGTAGTCCCCAGGTAGCTAGCGTAGGACTCACCGAGAGCGACTGCCGGCGTAATGGTATTTCCTATGCTGGTTATGTGCATCCTTACAGCAGCACGGCTTACGGGTGGGCTATGGAAGACACAACCAGTGTGGTAAAAGTTATAGCCGACAGTGAAACGCAACTCCTGTTAGGAGCGCATATTATCGGTCCACAAGCTTCCACCCTCATACAGCAGCTCATCCAATGCATGCATTTTGGTTTAACCGTTAGTGAGATAGCACACGAGCAGTATTACATTCATCCAGCTTTGCCGGAAGTGATTGAGCAGGCCCTGATAGGTTTGGAACGAGAACTCTGAGTTGGCAGAAGTTGATTTGTAGTTTGCTTTCAAGCTTGAAATCCGGCAATAATACGAATTTCCCTTAAAACATATGCGCAGTACTATAGGCACATTGTTCAAGGTGACAACCTTCGGCGAATCACATGGTGGAGGAGTGGGTGTGGTCATAGATGGATGTCCACCTCGTCTGGCTCTCAGCAGTGCTGATCTTCAAACTGATCTGGATCGTCGTCGCCCTGGGCAGAGCCGCATTGTCACCCAACGCAGTGAAGACGACACAGCAGAAGTACTCTCTGGTGTGTTCGATGGTTACACCACGGGCACACCCATAGCAGTATTAGTACGCAATAAGGATGCTCGACCAGCAGCCTATGAGCATATGCGTGACCTTTACCGGCCTTCACATGCCGATTATACATACGATGCCAAATACGGGTTCCGGAACTGGACCGGGGGTGGCAGAGCTTCCGCTCGCGAAACTGTTGGAAGGGTCGCAGCGGGTGCTGTGGCCCGCAAGCTTCTAGCCACCGTAGCGGGGGTGGAAGTTTTAGCATGGGTACTTTCAGTGGGTGAGATCGAAGCGTCAGTTGATGCAGATAACGTAAGCAAAGAAGAAGTAGAATCAACACCAACCCGGTGCCCTGACCTAAAAGCAGCGGATAGTATGATTGAAGCCATCAAAACAGCTCGTGGCAACGGTGATTCTTTGGGGGGTGTGGTGGAATGTGTGTGTCGTGGCATACCAGCAGGGTTGGGTGAACCCGTGTTTGGCAAACTTGAGGCTGTTTTAGCTTCAGCTATGCTTTCAATACCAGCCACTAAAGGATTTGAAATTGGCAGTGGCTTCACAGGGACGCGTTTAACGGGACGAACCCATAACGATCCTTTTGTTCCTGATGGATCTGGAGGAATCAGCACTTCCACCAATCATTCGGGTGGTGTGCAGGGCGGCATATCCAACGGGGCTGACATTATTTTTCGTGTAGCATTCAAACCGACATCAACTATAGCTAGTCCACAAAAAACGGTGAACCGGGAAGGGAAAGAAACCACGTTGGCTGCTCGTGGTCGACATGATCCGTGTGTTCTACCTCGGGCTGTTCCCATAGTGGAAGCTATGGCACTGCTCGTGTTGGCAGATTTGTGGTTGCTGCAGCGTGCTGTGGATGTACTGCCACATCTGGAGAATCTGCCGTGATTACGGTTGTTGCTGTAAGCAGGAAAGCAACACTGTAAGCAGAAAAGCAACATCAGAAGCTAAAAGGCTGAGCGAAGGCCTGGTTTCAGGTGGTGAGGGTTTGGCAGAGTGTCGGAGTTTGAGGTGGTGAAAGGCTACGGCCGCTGCCGCCGGGTTGGCAGAGTGTCAGATTTTGAGGTGGTGAAAGGGTGGTTTTACAATGGTGGCGTTCAGTTCTCTCCCTCTTACATCTATCACCACCTGATCGTCTTTTTGACAGGCTGCATCCAGCAAAGCCAAGGCTATGCCTCTTCCTAAAATGGGTGAAAAGTTGCCGCTTGTTACTTTTCCCACGTTTTTGCCGTTTTTGTATACAATGCAGTTTTCACGGGGTGGGCGTCGATTCTCAGCGAGTAGTCCTCTAAGAATCCGCTGAGGACCGATTGTCTTTTCTTGTTCCAACGGCTTTCGACCTCGGAAGTCGCCTTTGCCGAAGCGTACCACCCATCCTAGGTTGGCTTGCAGTGGTGTTATACCTGGCCCTAGCTCATGTCCATGTAGAGGAAAACCAGCTTCAAGTCGTAGTGTATCGCGGGCTCCTAATCCTGCTGGCTGGATTTCTGCTTCAAGCAATGATTGCCACACTTTGGTAGAGTGTTCAGCAGGGACTGCTATTTCTATACCGTCTTCGCCAGTGTAGCCAGTGCCAGCGACAGTGACCGGTATGTCAAGAAAATTCACTTCAGCTACTTTGAAGCGTCCTACTTCTGCTACATCAGAAGCGATAGCGCTGACACGTTCACGTGCTTTTGGGCCTTGGACCGAAATTATCGCCCGTGAAGATGTTATATCTTCAATTTGCAAGTCTGATGTTTTGGTTGCTGCTCCAAGTCCAGTGGCAAGAGCATCCATCACCCGACCGGTGTTAGATGCGTTGGGCATAACGTCAAAGTGGTTTTCACGTATCCACCAGACGATGATATCGTCTGTAACGGAAGCGTCATCCGGGTCTAGCATATGCGTGTACAGGGCTCTACCTGGACTGATCCGTTGAAGGTCGTTTGTGAACGCCCATTGTAGAATTCTGAACGCGCCTCTACCTATAAGACGGACAGTGCCTAGATGAGATACATCGAACATCACAGCATCTTTTCGGCAGGCGAGGTGCTCTTTCAGTGTGCCAGCCTTATAGTGCAGTGGCATATTCCAGCCTGCAAAGTCCACTATCCGAGCTTCAGCTTCTTCGTGAAGCTTGTGTAAAGGTGAGTAGCGCATAGTTAAATTAGGCTGTGTTCCATGTGGTCATAGATGCCTTTTTTGTTGTTCTTTTTGATGAGATCCTGTGATAGCAGCTTTGGGAAACAGTTCAATAATAGAAGCGTCGACTTCTTGTTGGACCGACACCATGGGTAGCACATTGAGAACACCTTGACCGTTCTTGAGTAGATCGATTAGTTCGTCTTCACTCGTGACTAGTACTGGAGTGGTACCGTCAATAACAAGGTTGGATGACGCTAAATCGGTGTCGAATTCTTTATCGAGTTTGTTGATCACCGAACGGATTATTGCAAGCCGAAGCCCGGCGTCCAAAAGTCTTTTAACGGCTCGCAGAGTTACTAGATCGTTGTAGCTGTATAAACGGCGACTACCGCTGCCTGCAGCTTCTATTAACGACGGTCGTACTAAACCTTGTGACGCCCAATGGTCAAGCTGACGGTAAGTGATACCTGCGATTCGAACAGCACTCATACTGCCAAAGCCCTGTTCGTAAGTTCGGCGAGTGGTCTTCTCAGTGCTATGATCAGCACTGTTGTTTGTGGTGTTTTCTGGCGTCATCGTCTATATAGAGTCGCAGCAGCCCCAATCGTTGACAGCCTGTGCGAGTACAGACTCAGATTTTACTGTTGTAACTCTAAATGGTATCACAGATAAGTATCACAGATAAAACAACGGCTAAGAGGGGAGAAGGAGAATATTTGCTAGTTGCCGAAATCCTCGGGGGAGACCGTATCTATGAATTTTTTGAACTCTTCTAACATAGCTGTCTCCTGTTGGTCTTTGATGGGAGTGCCATCAGCTCGATACCCTGCTCTATTTATTACCGACTCATCTGCGTAGATCGGTGCATTGGAACGAATCGCCAATGCAACAGCGTCGGAAGGTCTGCTGGATATCACAGTCAAACCCGACGCATTCTTGAGGTGAAGCTCAGCGTAGAACGTTCTTTTCCTCAGTTCGGTGATTACAACTCGTTCCAAGTTGGCTGATAGCTTGGATACCACATTGTTCAGCAGGTCGTGAGTCATAGGACGGGGTGTGTGTATGTCGTCGAGGGCAATGGATATTGCTGTGGCTTCAGCTGCACCGATGAAGATCGGTAACAGCCGAGTGGTTTCGTCCTTTTCACGTAAGAGCATTATGGGGGTGTTGGATGGCAACTCAACCCGAACTCCGATAAGTTCCATCTGTTGCATAGTGTCATCCTACCCAAGCTTGAAGACTACAACACTGTCAGATTGGAGCTTAGGCAAGATTTGCACGTAATTTTGCAGCAATGCTTTGTGGTGATCCAATGCTTTGGCTTAACTCTGGTATTGGAATGATCAATTCAAATATGGGCCTAGAATACTTCGCAACAACGAATGACGTATCGTGTTCGCTAGATCAAGCAATTCATTTAACTCTCGTTGGAGTCGAGCACGATCGTCACGTGCAATTAAGGTAGCGATAATCTGCTGGTAGACGCCTACTTCACGATTAATCGCTATCCTGTACATACGCAGATTACGGGCAGGAACACCTCGGGCCGCGAACTCCAGTGTTGCTTTAACCATGATCAATGCTTCATGACTGAACACAGCCTCATTTTCGGTGTTCTCAGATGGGTTGTTAACAGGGATGATGAGTCCCAAACGTTGCAGATCAATAATCACTTGACGGTCCACGTCCATTGCTTGAGCAAGATCGGAAGTAGTTAAGCTCACTGAACCTTCCAGTGTGGGTGTGTGATTGTGCAGCAGCGATTTCTCGGTGGTAGCGGTTTTGCTTGTTGTAACGGCAGCAGGATTATCCAGGGAGGCTCTTGGTTCGTATCGGTGCTCTACAGCATTTTCTGCATGGCACTGGTGTGAGCCTTTTGTTGTAGTGTCGTCCCCTTCAAGGGGGCTGTTTTGTTCTTCAGAAATAGATGATCTGCTTTCTGCAGTGTTTTTCTTGGAGTCTGATGCAACATCGTCTTTCGCAAGAGATGCGAATAGTAAAGGCACTGCACTTTTCGGATCAGGTTGTTCATGAAGGCTTACGTCATCACTTAGGTTTTGCTCTTGATCTAGAAAGCTTTCTTCCTCTGTTGATGATAGGCCTATAAGAGTTTCCGACTGAACTTCTGTTGGTTTACGGGGTTGTCGATTGCTTGAAAAATCATCGTCCAGCAAACCGGGAGCTTCATCAAGACGTCGTTTTATTTCTTTTAAAGGTAGATATTGGTCTCGTTGTTGTATGAGTATCCAACGCAACCTTTCAATGTCATGGGCATAGAACTTACGGTACCCTGAAGATGTACGCTCGGGTGATATCAAGCCTTTACTCTCCAAAAAGCGGATTTTTGAGATACTTAGGCCTGGGTGCTCGTCAGCCAGAAGTGAAAGAACCTGGCCTATTGAATGGTACGGTTCTTCCGGTTTAAGTAGATCGCTCATTCGCTGATTAGCTGACGGTATGCATTCGCATCTAGCAGGTTGTCAAGCTCATCTGAATTTTCGCAGTTGATTTTGCAAATCCAGCCTTCGCCGTAAGGATCTTCATTTAACCTTTGAGGTGCTCCGTATAGGTCATCGTTGACTTCTGATACGGTCCCGCTTACCGGCGCATAAAGTTCGGAAACTGATTTTGTGGATTCCACTTCACCGAACACTTCATGCTGTTGAAGTCGGCTGTCAATTTCCGGCAGTTCAACGTAGACTACATCTCCTAAGGCGTCCTGGGCGTAATCGGTTATGCCTACTTCGATCAGATCTCCTTCGGCTCGAGCCCATTCATGGTCTTTTGAATAACGCAGATTTTCTGGAATGTTCATGTAGTAACCTCAACATGGAAAACGCATTTGCAATATGACTCAACCATTATGACTCGACTATGACCAAGCGACCGCGGTATCCAGTGTTCAGCTTGCATGAATGCATGCTTAGCTTGTGTCCAGTCATATTAGCTGTGTTCAATTATATTAGGACAGATAGCACTATTAACAGCCATTTATTGAAGTGTTCTTGTAATGTTCTTTCACGTGTATCGACACTGATAGGCGGAGTGACTGGATTGATTGCAATGGAAATCTCTGTTCTACCCGACCTTCGTAACCACAGCGAAGTAACATTGATCCTGCTAGTTCAATGGCAATGCCAGTGCATTGCTGCAAAGACGAATGACGTTAATCGTCCGAACGACTTTTACGCAACGCTTTCATACCTAAGGGAATATATAGAAAAGCCGAAAAATAACTCAAAATCAGTGATGGTATTGCGAATAACCATCCTATCCAATGCGATACGCTGGCTGCACTGATATGAGAAGCACCAGCTAGCAACAGCGGAAAAGTAAAGTAGAGCCCGAAAGTAGCACACTTGCCCCACCAAGTGACATCAACCTGTTTAACCCCAAGGATGCCCAGCGTTACACCACCCACTGATATCAAGACATCTCGGGCTAATACTGATATGATCAGCCACCATGGAGCTGCCCCGTCGAGTCCGATGGTGAGTGTGCTCACAATGAATACGATCCTGTCTGTAACAGGGTCAAGCAATTTCCCCAACTCGCTAATCGCATTGAAACGTCTGGCCCACCAACCGTCAACCCAATCGGTAGCTCCTAAAGTACCTAGCAGCAATGCAGCATACCAACGATTTTCAGCACCGAAAAGTAACCAACAAAACCACGGTATACATAAGATGCGTGTTACTGAGATCACATTGGGAATAGTCACTATCCGGTAGTGTGATACTGCTGTTGTTGATCTTGTTCCTTTTGCAGATACATCCGTTGAAGCAGATTCAGGCTGGCTGGTATCTGTGATTCCAACTACATCTTTTGTGGTGTTAAGCTTATATTTCATTGTTGAGTAGTGTACAATTCAAATTGTGCCCAGCTTATTCTCTAAAATAATTCAGGGTGATATACCTGCCCGTTTTGTATGGCGGGACAGTCAGTGTGTGGCTTTCATGGATATCCAACCATTGAATCGTGGTCATGTTCTAGTGATACCGAACGAAGAGATCGACGAGTGGGTGGATCTCAATCCTAAAACAGTTAGTCATCTGATGCTGATAGCTCACAAAATAGCTAAAGCTCAAAAAGCCACTTTGGCCGCCCACCGGGTAGGGTTGATGATTGCCGGTTTTGATGTGCCCCATGTGCATATTCATGTGGTTCCCATAGAGTCATTGGCACATCTTGATTTTTCTCAAGCTGATACTTCCCCCGACCCTGATGATCTTGACGTTGTAGCGGGTTTACTCAGCACTTTCCTTAACGGTGGTCGTAGCAGCGGTCCTTAACGTATGGAAAACTTTGAGATTGTACAACTCACCCCTATGGCCTTCTCCTCATTATCTCATTATCAAGATTACTGAGCGGGGTTGTTATCCTATGTCTATAGTGGGGTGTTACCGTGACGACGGTGAGGGAGTCGTTCTCGCTTAGCAGCTAGCATCTCCAAAGCAGCATAGATTTCTTTGCGGGTGTCGGCTGGGTCGATCACCGCATCCACAAACCCTCTTTCTGCTGCTAGGTAAGGGTTGAGAAGCCGTTCTTCATATTCTGCCTCAAGTTTGACCGCTTCCTCAGGTGAAGCATTGCGATGCAAGATACTTACCGCACCTTTAGCACCCATCACTGCTATTTCAGCTGACGGCCAGGCTAAAGCAATATCATTGCCCATAGCCTTGGAGTCCATCACAATGTAAGCTCCACCATATGATTTACGCAATGTAACATTCACTCGGGGAACCGTGGCACGTGCATAAGCGAATGCCATTTGAGCACCGTAACGTATCATACCACGCCACTCCAAATCTTTTCCAGGGTAGAAACCGGAAGTATCCACAAAAGTCACAAGTGACAAATTAAAGGCATCACAAAAAGATACAAACCTACCGCCCTTGCGAGAAGCGGTGATATCCAGGGTACCTGCTTTCGATTGCGGCTGGTTCGCTACAACACCAATCGATCGACCTCCGATTGTGGCAAAAGCGGTTACCAAATTATCAGCCCAACCGGCGTTGAGTTCTAAAATGACTCCGTCGTCTACCACGCCACACACGATGTCACGAACGTCATAACTGCCAGTCAGGCTTTCAGGTAGTACATCAAGAACTTCTGGGGTTGAACGACTTACCGGGTCGGTGCATCTCCACGCAGGAGGGTCAGCGTCGTTGTGTTCGCTGATATAGCTCAGAAGTTCTATCAGAATTTCGTCAGCTTCTGTCATGTCGTCAGTAACGAAAGTAGCTAAACCTGAGTTGTTGTAATGCGTGTGACAACCTCCTAGTTCATCCCTGCTAGTGTCAACACCGGTGAAATGTTGCACTATCCTTGGCCCCACCACGAAGGCGTAAGAAGCTTCGGTCATTATCACAAAATCCGCTAATCCCAGTAGAAGCGAAGTGCCTGACACGTTGGGTCCGTTCGTTATCACAATGATCGGTACCACACCGGAGCATCTTGTCATCTCTTTGACAGCTGCACCCCAGTTGTGTAATGCGTCAACACCGTCTGTGAGGTCGACACTGGCTGATACTATGCGTAGCACCAAAGGTATTTTTCGGTTTTTTGACATTTGAGCAGCCGCGGCGATAGCACGAGCATCGTTGGATGTCAACTGAGCGTGACCGTTGTTGTTGCGATTGGTGTTGACCGGGCTGGTATTGTTGCCGGTGATACTGTTGTCTGACTGAAACCTCCGGTCTACTTGGAGAAGGGTTTCGTTTTCAAAAAGGGTTTGATTTTCTACGGGTTGCTGATTTGCAACTGAAGCCAGATCGGTTTGTCCGACGTCTACTTGAACAAAAGTTCTGCCTTCAACTACGACAATCCGCGACCGCACACTGAACAGCGGTTGAGCATCAGACCGTGACAGTTCACGGGAATTCGCGGGTAAAACTGCTTTGATGTCTTGCGTTTTGGCTTCCATTTTGATGTTTACCGTAAATGTCTGGTTGTGTTAGCAAGGTGTCTGAGTAGTCTGAACCCGGGCAACATCCTTTGAGAATCCCAATGATGTCGAACCTCAAAACTTGCAATAGTCTCGTCTAGCCGGATTATCAACCTTTGAGAATCCCAATGATGTCGAACCTCGAAATAATTCGAAGTAAAATTCTATGAGACATCCTGAGAGGTGACTCGGGTAGGACTTTGCGAAGAACTCCGAGTTGAGGGTACTGGCTCAGAGTCTTCCTGAGCAGAACGTCGACGGATTAGATTGAGTGCACTGCCAGCTCGAAACCATTCAATCTGCTCGTCATTCAAAGTATGTGAACCTTCAAACTCCCAGGTTGTGCCTTGAGGAGTAGTAACTTCAACAGTGACGGGCTTACCTTCTGCCAAATCCGCTAATCCCAAAACCGTTAACCGGTCGTCCTCGCCAATGCGGTTGTAGTCGTCAGGATCATTGAAAGTCAATGCCACCACACCCTGTTTTTTGAGGTTTGTTTCGTGTATGCGAGCAAAACTGCGTGCCACAACCAGCATACAACCACGGAAACGGGGTTCCATAGCAGCATGCTCACGACTGGAACCTTCACCCAGGTTGTGATCCCCTATGAAAGCCCAGCGCAGCCCAGCAGCATGGTAAGAGCGTGCAATAGCGGGCAGTGATTCAATCTCACCTGTCAGCTGATTTCTACCATGTCCCACATCATACTCATCTTGCCGTGCGGGGTTGTCTTCTTGCGAGGGCGAAGGATCCTGGCCATCCGCTGTGTGGGGATCATCCTGTTCCAAGTCACATCGCTCATCACGGCTTGTATTGTTTGGGCTGTAAGCGTTTACCACGCCGAGATACAAATTGTCTGATATGTTCTCCAGATGGCCTCTGTATCGCAGCCAGGGGCCTGCTGCGGATATGTGATCTGTTGTGCATTTGCCTTTAGCTTTAGCAATGATCGGCAAGTCGAAGTAGTCCTTACCATCCCAAGCTTCAAAAGGTTCTAGTAGCTGCAAACGCTGTGAGTTCGGTGATACTCGTATCTCAATAGCGGCAGCACTGTCAGCATCTTCGGGTGGAGCTATGAAAGTGTCAGCCCCGGAGTTGAAACCGTTTGGTGGTAATTCCACACCCACCGGTTCGTTTAGATAGACCTCTTCGTTGTTTTCATTGGTGAGAGTGTCGTTGAGTGGGTCGAAATCGAGAGTACCGGCTAAGGCTAAAGCCATGACAGTCTCAGGTGAAGCAACAAAAGCCAGTGTGGCCGCATCACCATCATTACGTTTAGGAAAATTGCGGTTATAAGAAGTTACGATTACGTTAGGTTGGCCTGGGCTATGCTTTTCGTCTACAGATCGATCCCACTGTCCTATGCAAGGACCACAAGCGTTGGCCAATACTGTGCCCCCGAGTGCCTCGAAATCGGCCATCAACCCATCACGCACGATAGTCGCACGAACCTGCTCTGAGCCGGGCGTTATAAACAACTGAGTGCGAGTTTGCAGTCCCTTGCTTTTAGCATCACGGGCAATGGACGCTGCTCTAGTGATGTCCTCATAAGATGAGTTCGTGCAACTACCGATAAGAGCTGAGCTTATCTCGATAGGCCAGCCCTCTCGCTTGGTGTCGGCCTCTAATTCACTCGTAGGGCGTGACAGATCGGGAGTGTGAGGCCCGTTGATGTGAGGTGTTAGCGTGTTAAGGTCGATCTCCACTACACGGTCGTAGAAATGCTGCGGGTCGGCTGCTACTTCCGGGTCAGAACGCAAATGATGAGCAACCGTGTTGGCAGCAGCTGCGGTGTCTGCCCGATCAGTGCTGACAAGGTAACGTTCCATAGCTTGGTCGTAAGAGAACAATGATGTGGTAGCACCAATCTCAGCACCCATATTGCATATCGTCGCTTTACCGGTAGCACTGATGGTTTCAGCACCGGGGCCGAAATACTCCACGATACTGCCAGTGCCACCCGACACGGTGAGAATATCCGCAACTTTCAGGATCACATCCTTAGGAGCAGTCCAACCACTGAGACGCCCTGACAAGTACACGCCTACCATTTTGGGCCAACGCACATTCCAAGCTGAACCGGTCATTACATCAACAGCGTCAGCCCCGCCCACCCCCACAGCCAGCATTGCCAAGCCTCCAGCGTTGGGGGAGTGACTGTCAGTACCGATCATCATCCCACCAGGGAAAGCATAATTTTCTAGCACAACCTGGTGGATAATCCCGCTTCCAGGCTTCCAGAATCCAGCCCCGTAGCGTGCGCAGACACCACGTAAAAAATCGTATACTTCATCGTTATCCGCCAAAGCAGCTAGCAAATCCCGCTTAGCGTCGGTGCGAGCCTGTATTAGATGGTCGCAATGAGTGGTCACCGGCACCTGAACTCTGTCAAGACCAGCTGTCATAAACTGAAGCCACGCCATCTGCGCGGTGGCGTCCTGCAAGGCAACGCGGTCTGGCCAGAGATCAGCGTAAGTCGATCCACGCTTCGGAAAGGGTTTGCAGCCGCTCAAAACTTGGGGGTCAAGATGATTGCACAAAATCTTTTCCGCAAGGGTGAGAGGTCGTCCAAGCTGTTCTCGGATGCCGTCAATACGTTCATCAAGGGTTGCGTAAACCTCTGAAACCAGCTTCAAAGGGGTTTTAGAACTCACAGTCATAGTATTAGTCATGTTTTTTCATGTGGTGGTGTTCGTGTGGTGTTGGTTTGTGATAATGCATTCAGCTGCTAAATTACCGGCCAAGCATTTTTGGGTCGTTTATTTTTTCGGGATTGGTCGCCTCTTATCCAAGCTCTACGCCATTCGCTTACCGCTGGCCCGGTAAGAGTTGGATTCTGGCGTCCGTGAGCTCGCTTCCGGGCAGTATACCAATCAGTTCGAATCTCGTCTGCTAGTGCGTTCACAGCTTCTTCCACTCGTAAAGCTAATTTGGCTGATCTCTCTTCTGTTGAGGGGTATATGGGTTTACCAAAAGTTGCTGTGGTGATAGCCGGGCGGGGTATGAAAGTATTCTTGCGTAAAACCCGGTCTGTGCCAGACAGATGTATTGGTAGTATGGGTGTGTTACAACGTTTTGATAGATAGGCAGCCCCGCCACGAAATGATTGACCCCAACCGTCGGGACTACGCCCTCCTTCAGGGTAGATTAACAGATTCCATCCCTCAGCGAGAAGCTCAGCCGACAATTTGGCAGATTGGCGTCCCACTCGCTTTCTGTCCACAGGAATTGCCCCGATGAACAACGCGGATACAACGCCTGTTATCTTGTTTTTAAAAAAATAGTCGGACGCAGCAGCGACTGCTGTTTTATGTCGTATCTTCATAGGCAGTGAAATGAGTAACAAAGGGGTGTCTGCATGGCTATGATGGTTGGCCACGAATATCACGGGCCCCTTCACTTTATCAAGGTTTTCCAGGCCTCTACGGTTAGGGGTTGCGAACAACCAGACAGCGACTCTTAAAGGGCCTTCAAGTCCTGCGAAACGGCCAACGCGTGCTGGCCAGCGTCTAGCCCAGCTGGTGTTGAAATGCATTCCCACACGTTTTTGAGGAGGGAGAGGTTCCACGCCTTCAGGCGTGGCAGGGGCTCGCAGTAAAAACCTGTAAATCTTTTTCATAGCAGTTCCAATGAAGGTTTAGGCCATGTCTGTCATAAGAATCGGAGGGTTGTGTAGATGGGTTATAGTTGGTTGTGACCCCACCACATCGGCTGCCATCTCCAAAGCGTCTGCCAAAGTGGAAGCTGGTTGGAACCCAAGCCTTCTGACAGCTGCGGTGTCACCACCCACGATTATCACACGACCCAAATGCTGCAAGGCGTGTGCCCCCCAGTACCACATGTAAAAAGGATGAACGCCATGGTAAGCGTAGCTGTTACGGTATAGATGTATATACCATTCATCTGTCGCGAACTGCTGCTCGTATTTGGCTTCAAGTTCAGCGGGATCGGTGGTTTCTGCTAGCAGCTGTTCGAAAAAGTCGATATAGCTGGGATGATGAACAGGGTGGAACTCCGGACGAGTCGGGTGGCTCATAATGGCCACCCCTCCTGGGCGTACCACTGGCTTACCACGGTAAAGATTGAAGAAATATCCTAGCCCAAGACACATAACCAGGATTGGATTCATGGTTGAGTTAACGTTGTATGGACATATGTAGGGAAGCCCCATAGTCACTACGTCTGTTTGTCCTTCTACCGGCACTAGATGCTGCGCCAAGACGTTCTCGGTGGTGCGTTCATGTACAGCTTCAACTGCTCCAGCTTGTACGGAAGTTAGTTCGTAAGGAGCACGCCAAGCCTGGAATATGGCACGCTGTATCGCTGGGGGCGTCACTTTAAGGGATTTCGACATAGCCATGCAAGACACACGGTCTTTGAATGTCCACTCCCATTCACGTTTCTGCAAAACTGCTAAAGGCCCGGAACGGCCGAAAGTGTTGTTGTTGACGGTGGTTTCGATTTGGAAAATACGTGGGCCGTGGGCATCTATCACGGCACCTTGCCTCCAATTCGAGTGGTGAAGTTCCGAACGGTGCCTATCCATGAATGAACGGGATTGTTGCAGGGCGGCAACATTGTGATGGTGTCGCAGTGCCTGGTAGTCTGCCAAACCGGTGGCCGTTGATTTCCATCCGCCATCCATCGACACCAGATTGATATTCACGTAGACCAGTAGGTCGCTTTCAGCAGCACGGCGGTTCATTCTCACTATCTCATCATGTGAAGTGTAGCCTAAGGTGACCATCCCATGAGAGTCTTCGGCATCGTGGTTGTAAAGAGCACCTTGTGGAGCGAAAGCATCATAAACACGGTCACCCAAAGCGTGACGCAACTCGTTTTCTGTCATACGGCGGTGTAACGCCAAAGCAGCTATCAGATGCACGTCATCTACTCCTGCTTCGGCTGCTATGTCCAAAACTTGCTCAATGATTCTCTGGCGAATGTCCGGGCGACGCATCGGAGGCAGCGGCAGCGAAAGATCGTCAAAAGCAATGGTAAGCCGCATGCTCGGCCGCATCAATGAAGGCAGAGGGTCTTCATCGATGGGGTTCAGGAGTGCCTGACGGATGGCATTGTCCGGGTCTGCTATTCCTGTTTTCGGTTCTGCAGGGTAGATCACGCGACTACGTCCTGGGGGAAGTTTCTCTAAACGGAAACCTTCACCGTGGTGGAACATCACCGGTGGGGTGGAGCGATCCACCTCCAACACTAAACCCGGGCGTGGAGTGTGACGGTGTTGCGTGGCCATGGAATTATGCAGTCCTTACAGTAGAAGTATGGTAAGAGTGAATTGTAGTAAAGTGCGAGATGGATCTTTTGTTCGGGGTTCTATCGGCTATGACCCGGTGTGGCTCAGTGTGATTCGTGCGGTTCATGAGACAGTTCGATGAGGCAATGTCATGGTAGATACTAGCTGACACGTGCGGTGTTTTTGTCTGGGGGTTTGGTTTGTTCGTTTATGTTCGAAACAAACGGGTACGCTAGCTGTGACACGTGCGGTGTTTTTGTCTTGGAGCTAGAGGTATGAGCTTATTCGGTGTTCCTGCGCTTGTAGACCAATTCTCTATCAACCATCCTCTGCGCCGGGCTAATGATGCTAGTTTGATTTCAGGATTGACAGCCACCGGAAAACCCACTGCCTCCAGCATTGGCAAGTCGGATGTGCTATCCGCGTATGCCACGGATTCTCTCAGGTCACAGTTGTGGTCACGCGCAAACTCCAAAAGCACCTGATAGCGAGACTCCCCTGTAGGTGGAGCACTTAGTAGGTGGCCGTTATAACAGCCATCCTTGACATCCATTTCCGCTGCGATCACATGGTTGAAAAGTGGACGCAAAGGCTCTACTACAAAGTCCAGCGCACCAGTGATAAGCAGAGTGGTATGGCCTGCTTGACGGTGTTCGCGCACTCGCCGCAATCCTTGTGGAAAAGATTTTTTGATAAGCAAGTCACTAAGCATTTCGCGGCATTCGGTTGCTATCAAATCGACAGGTGCTTTTTCAAAACGACGATAAAAGTAGCGGAGGAAGTCACTGCGATCTTTACGATCTAAAGCCAGCAGCCGGGGTATTTCTTTAAGTGCTTTGATGGTGAACACGACACGTTCCAAATCGTCGAGTTCACGTGTGGCTAACCAGGCGTAACTGGCTACTACATTAGATGCGATCAACGTGTTTTCAAGATCGAAAACCGCAAGATGGCGCTGTGGACTCATCACTTGAAGTCGCCTGCGATCTGTGTGAGAGTGAGATTTTTTGCTGTGAGTGTTGGCGGTCATTTTCAAACGAGCTTGAACGACCATGGATGGTAAGTGGATGTTCTGCACGTAGTTTGACCAGTTGATCACCGAAGGGTGAAAACAAAAATTAGCTCGGTCTTCACTGTCCAATGTTTCCCATAACTCCATTAACCGGTCAAGCTGGTAGATGGCTTCGCATTCTGCGTAAGCACCGTAGAGTTCCACATATTCCTTCGCCCTTTCCAAAAGAGCGCGCTGTTCGTCCAGGTTGACACTCATCTCTGCGTAGCGTCCTCGCAGTGGCAGTAAAGTCAAGACACGGTCTGCGGTTTCCAATAGAAGCTGAACTTTTTTTAGTTGTTTGGTAACTCTTCCACGTCCGGGGAATGACCATTCTGGCACGCTTATGGGTTGATCATGTTCATCGTAGACGGGATGTTTGATGAACCAGTTACGCACTAAGTCCACAAGTTGTGCATATTTGAGTGGATTAATGGATCCACTGGCTATTTGTGTCACATCAGGACCGGTATGAAGCGGCCCTCTAGCTGCTACAGCCAGAATTGCGGATACCACGAGATCAACTGGGACGACATCGATGATTCCTTCCGGTACACCAGGGAATTCTTTGAGCAAGCCTCGAGCATAGGCTGCGATCACCGGTTCAGCCATGCGAAAACCTCTAATCCACCCGGGGCGAGGCTCAACCAAGGCGGATTCGATTATAGATGGCCGAACAATACTGATAGGCAGGCCATCTCTTGTTTCGATAAGTGCTTGTTCGCCTAAAGCTTTAGTGAAAGCGTACGCATCTGGATAGCCGAGACTGCTGGCACGGGCTCGACCTGCTTTAACCATAGTGTCTTTAACCCAACGCTGGCGTAGGCTTTCTGTTTTGTTTGCTAGAGCAGGTCTTCCAGCTGCACCTAGTTCACGCCGTGCTTGAGCCTTGAAAGAGGCGAGGCGTTTGGGTAGACGGCTGTTTTGTTCTGCGTTGTTACGTGCTTGACGTGCACAAGTTACTTCGTACTGCCAGTCTACCTTGACAAAAAAGGGGGATTCGGTGATAAGTTGTTCGTAAGCTGCACCGCGTTGGTTGCCGGCCACATAACAGGTTGACACGCAGACAAGATGAGCTGGTGAACAGACTTCTCGCAAGACATCGGCTATCCGTTTCGGTCCAAGCAGGTTGACTTCTACTGCGTCGTCTAAAGCTGAGTCGAAACTGACAGTAGCCGCCGCGTGAATTGCGATATCACAACTAGCGAGCAAATCTCGTCCCGCACTGTCAAGACCGAGTCCGTCGATGCTGACATCACCAGCCACAGCATGAATCCGTCTCTTGATCGTTTCTTCAAAAGTTTCATCGGTTTGTGAGCAGGCAACGCGGAGTTGTTTGAACGCTTCGTTTCGTAAAATGTCTCGCTTCACACGCTCGGTTGCGCCATGTCTTCCAGGGCGCACCATCAATACCAGCTCACATTCGGGTATGCAACGCAACAAGCGTTCCACTAGTGCCGTGCCCAGGAACCCGGTAGCTCCTGTTATCAGTATTCGCTTTCCTGTCAACGACTCAACAATCACGGTGATAATTCTTTGTGCTCCTACTTACGTTGGATATTGTTTGTGTTTTTTCTGCTTGGTGTTTGTGTCTGTCTGGTTTTGTTGTGTTTTGCTTGCTGAACAACTGAATGGGCTGGAATGAATGTTGGTTGCATTTGCACTTGTTGCAGCTTATCGGCTGTAAACTCAACGGCCGATGCGAGTGTGTCGACGTTTGTTGAGGTAACGTTCAAAGGCTAAACCTATCAAACGGTCGATCAATTCGGTGTACGAGATTCCAGTGGCATCCCATAATTTGGGGTACATTGAGATAGGAGTGAATCCCGGCATTGTGTTCAATTCGTTCACAAACCAGCCACGACTCCCACGTCCGTTGCGTCCATCCTCATACAAGAAATCCACTCTAGCCAGTCCCTCCACTTGAAGTGCACGGCAAGCAGAAACAGCTAAAGATTGCACGGTTCTGATCTCATCGACACTTAGAGGGGACGGTATCAGCAGTTCAGCACCGTCCTCGTATTTGTCGTCGTAAGTGTAAAACTCTGCCCCCGGCACAATTTCACCTGGGATGCTGGTGAGGTATGCCTGATTGCCCATCACGGATATTTCAATCTCTCGGGCGTTGACAGCTTCCTCTAAAATTATGACTCGATCATAGTTGGCAGCCAACGATACCGCTTTTTTGACTTCCTTTAAAGTAGAAGCTTTGGATATACCGATTGAAGAGCCCATATTGGCTGGTTTCACAAACAACGGTAAACCTAGACACTCCACAGCACTCACAGCTTGAGAGTGCAACTCTTGATCGTTGTCTAGGCTGGTTGTTGCTTTGGCTTCAGAGTGTGCGGTGGATGTGCCGTCGGTGCTAGTGCTGATACGGATGCTTCGGAAACGGGTATGGGGTATGCCATTTGCAGACAAGACAGTTTTTGTCATTACCTTGTCCATGCAGGCGGCTGAAGCAAGCACTCCGCATCCCACGTAGGGCACATCGACAAGTTCCAACAGGCCTTGCACTGTGCCGTCTTCACCCATAGGACCATGCAAAACAGGCATAACCACGATAGTGGGAGTTTCTTCGATGTTGGGAGTGACTGTGTCTCCGTCTCCGGTTTTGTAGTCGATACCTTGGGGTTGAGCACTGGATGCTGGTTGCTTGGACGCAAAACTTGTGAGATAAACCAGGGGATCGATTGGGGTACCGACTGCTTGCAGGTCAGTAGGCAGTTCGTTGGGTTCGACTGTTGGATTTTGTGATCTTTGAGCAACTTGCACCCAACAGCCTTCTTTGGTGATACCCATTAGTTCGATTTCGTATTTGCGGGTATCGGTGGCTGCGACCACATGACGGGCTGAAACACATGACACTTCATGTTCGGCAGAACGTCCCCCGAAAAGGATTACGAGTCTTATACGGTTACTACTCATCAAAAGGTCTACTATTCATCAAATGATCCTAAGTCTTGCAGCTATTGGACAGTCCCGAATTATGACAAGTCCTGATACGGTTGCTATTCATTCAGATGCACGGCCGCTGTCCATTGAATGATCCTAACTTTTGGAATGTTTGATTTTCGGAATGGCAGTCGTCTCATATGATGGGAAGGATTATGAAGATGGGAAAGACTATGGCAACTAATCGAAGAGGGAGTGGCTACTGGCTGAGTAGGCTGTTGTGAACTTCTGTGATGCCTTTAAAATCGGTTGGTGATGTCAGTCTTGATGAGTAGCATTTTAATCTGACTGGTTGGTAATTGCTGACCGTGCGTTTCACTGTTGATGAGATTGTAGCAATAACAGGTGGCTGTCTTCTGTCTGTGTCTGATTCCAGTGCTAATGTAGTCGACAATGTCACTCAAGACAGCCGCCAAGCGCGCGCAGGCTCGCTGTTTGTGCCTATTGTAGCGAAGCGCGACGGCCATGATTATATTGCGGAAGCCATTAAAGCCGGGGCGTGCGCCTATCTCATCGCTCGGGAAGCAAGAATCGTTCAAGCCGAAAAGGGACTAAGCCTCACAAGTGATATTGCTACGATAGCTGCGACTGCTACTGATGAAAAAGTTGCGGTTGCTGCCGTTGAAGTGGAGGACACACGTGACGCTCTTACGTTGTTGGCGGAGTCAGCTCGCAAGCGAATCGGGGAAACCCCTGTTGTGGGTATTACGGGTTCGGTTGGCAAAACCACTACTAAAGATTTGCTGTCAGCAGTATTGCAGTATGACCGACAAGTTCATGCCAGCAGACATTCTTATAACAATGAAATCGGTGTTCCTCTCACGCTGTTGGCGGTGCCGGAGTCAGTGGTAGCTGACGGTGCATCAGATGCTCATGCTGTAGTTGTGGAGATGGGATCGCGGGGTAGCGGGCATATTGAACATTTGTGCGATATCGCCAAACCTACCATGGGTGTGGTTACTACCGTCGGGCTTGTTCATACAAGTGAGTTCGGATCACTACGGGAAGTGGCTGCTGCCAAAAGGGAACTAGTCGAATGTCTGCCGGCGGCTGAGCATGGTGGCGTGGCATTTCTGAATGCTGATGTGCCGGAAGTGATGGCAATGTCAAGTAGTACTGAAGCTGATGTCATTACGTTCGGCACTTCTGGGGAGGCTGATGTAGGTGCCGAGAATATAGTCATGAATAATGATTTGACGTCGAGTTTTACTTTAGTCAACCGCGGTGCAGTGGAAAATTCTAGGAACGGCTTTTCTGTGAACGAGATTCGGGTGACGCTCGCTGCACGGGGTCTGCATTCTGTGGTTAACGCTTTAGCAGCCGCGGCCGTTGGTCTGCGGCTTGGTGTGTCGCTCCGTAATGTGGCGAAGGGCCTACTTGATCCGGTGCTTTCTCCACTGCGCATGGATTTGGTTCACGCAGCAAGTGGCGGCATGATTTTGAACGACTGTTATAACGCTAGTCCGTTGTCGATGAGATCTGCTTTGCATTCTCTGGCTTTGTTACCTTGTAAGCGCAGGGTAGCTGTGTTGGGGGTAATGGCTGAACTTGGCGAACATTCTGCCGATGAACATGCTGCTATCGCTGCTACGGCAGCTGAATTAAATGTGCAAATCATAGCCGCAAATGCCCCCGAGTATGTTGACTTCTCAAACTCGGGGAGGATCATTCACGTGCTCAACCGAGAAGAGGCACTCGAAGCTTTGAATGACCTGGGGGGGTTGGACGTGGATACTGCCGTGCTTGTTAAAGGCTCACGTGTCGCTGGTTTGGAACGACTAGTCGATGCTTTGACAAAGCTTTGAAGATACCGTTTTCGTTTGCCGCTTTTATCAGCAAGACTGCTATGGTGTTCTATCTTGTGGTGTCGGCGTGTGTGATAGGCCGCGGATTTTTACGTGCGACTTTTTGTTTGTAAGCTTTGTTGCTCAGATTGTTAGGATGTTGATGCGGGCGATTAGCTCAGTTGGTTAGAGCACTGCCTTCACGCGGCAGAGGCCACTGGTTCGAGTCCAGTATCGCCCACACCGGATGACAAACATTACGTTATGATTACACAAGGTATTCGAATTACGAAGGACAATATATGAACAAAAGAATATCCGACTCCTCGCTTATGAATGAGGTGTTCCTGAACCGCTGGTCGCCAAGGTCTTTCAGCAATAGGCCGGTAGCAGAGGAACAACTGGCCGCAATCTTCGAGGCTGCACGTTGGGCACCTTCATGCTACAACGAGCAGCCTTGGTATTATGTTTACGAAACCGACGGCGAAAACCGTCAGGATATCCTCAACATCTTCACGGAGCGCAACCGCCAGTGGGCGCAGCGCGCGCCCGTGGTCGGGCTTGTGATCGCTCGCACGACTTTGGAAGGTGGATCGGGTCGTACACGTGACTTCGACGTAGGGTCGGCAACGATGGCAATGCTCATACAGGCCACGATGTTCGGCTTATACGCACACCTAATGGGTGGAATACACGTAGACGATGCCCACGAACTGCTCGACATAAACCCCGAAGAAGCAAAGATCATATGCGGTTTTGTAATAGGCCACCTCGGTAATCCTACAACACTACCAGAACCCCTGCAGAAAATGGAGCAGCCGAACACTCGCAAAGCCGCATCGGAATTCGCATTCAAAGGAACCACAGTCAACTTCACAGACTCCTCGTGAACTTCACTGATCTCTTCATGAATCTATGAGCAGCAGTCGCCCAAGCCGCATAGCCACGAATCTAGTATCAGCTACTGTCAGCGTAGGTTGCTCTTTGCTTTTTGTTGCTGCTCCCGCAGCGGCTCACGGTGTGGGCGGTCGTTCCGATTTGCCTTTACCGCTTGCAAGTGTTGTCTGGGGTTCGGTTTGTGCGGTAGCCATCTCATTTTTGGTGGTAGGGTTTTTCTGGTATAAACCCCGACTTCGTGAACTAGCCGATCGCAAACTCGCAATTCAACCAACAGCCACTGTGGATGACAGTACGGGAGCCAAACAGGTTCGGAGTCGAACACTCGAAAAAGTTGCAATCGTTGCAG
The DNA here is from genome assembly GCA_028820455.1 of Acidimicrobiaceae bacterium. Taxonomy (GTDB): domain Bacteria; phylum Actinomycetota; class Acidimicrobiia; order Acidimicrobiales; family Aldehydirespiratoraceae; genus JAAXHB01. The sequence continues at coordinate 34,892 of JAPPJC010000017.1, read as the reverse complement.
CGTTCTTGTTGCCAAGTGTCTACGCGGTGAAGTCATGGAGTCGAACACTCGAAAAAGTTGCAATCGTTGCAGCCCGTGCTATCGGTTTGACCGCTTTTTTTGTAACACTGTTCGCAGCCCTATACGGCAATATAAATCAGTCTGTAAACATAGCACCAGCTGCGTTTTACATCCTGTTTTGGGTTGGGATACCCGTGCTGTCTATATTGGCCGGTGATGTATGGCGGATATTCAACCCAATGTCAACCTTTGCAACAGGAGCTGAATGGGTGAAAACCCGCGTGTTCAAAATCAAGAATCAGCGCACCCCGAAAAACGACACCCATTGGTGGGCGGCTGCTGTGCTGTTGGTTTTTGTGTGGCTGGAATTGGCTTATCACAATTCCGGCTCTCCACGTGCTATAGGAGTTTTCCTGTCTGCTTACACGGCATTCATCATTCTAGGTGCTGCCTTCCGTGGTAGAAGCTGGGCCCTCAACGCGGATGGCTTCGGTGTTCTCTTCAAATATTTTGGTGCTATAGGCCCGCTTCAGCATGACAGCAACAACCGGCTGCGTTTGTGCTGGCCTCTAACCCGACTTGCTAACATATCCGTACTTCCAGGCACGGAAGCAGTGGTGTTGATCGTGATAGGTGCCACAGCCTTCGACAGTCTAACAGGCACGTCTTTCTGGCTCGATCTTGTGTACCGGTACAAAGGATGGACACTGACCGCCTATAACACGGTTGGATTGCTACTAACTATAAGTATCACTTTCTTTATCTATCGGACTGCTGTAAAGGTCATGTCTGTGATCACTGAGGACAGCGAGCAAGAATTGGCCGATATGTTTGTGCCATCTTTAATACCAATCTGCGTGGCTTACATGGTGTCGCATTACTTCAGCTTCCTATTGCTTGATGGGCAGAAACTGATAACGCACATATCAGATCCATTTGGTCGCGCCTGGGACATGTTTGATACTGCGACATACCAACCTAACCATACTTTTTTGTCTCCTTCCCTTATAGCTTGGGTGCAGACCGCATCCATCGTAGTAGGGCACATAATCGGTATCGTCATAGCGCACGACCGTGCCTTAGAACGCTACCGACGTGAACTGGCATTGCGCTCACAATATCCGATGGTAGCAGCTATGATTTTCTTCACCACCACCGGATTATTGTTGCTCTTCAGCTACTAGCGATATCAGCTACGACAAGGACTACTACTGCTCTTCAGCTACTAGCGAATAATCCGAACTGTTAATCTCGACTATTTGAAATACAGGGATCACCCCTCCTGAAGCAGTATCTTGTTTGAAGTGTCAGTAGCGTGTTCCCCAAAAGGGAAGTCTAAGCGTTCCAAGCCAACAAATCGCAACTGTAGCCGGCTAGTGCGACCATATCACAGAACGTGTCGTATTGTACGACCCATGTTTCGTCAACAAGTGTCAGCACTCCGGAATTCCCTGGTTGCAGGAGAGAACCGTTGAGCAGAATATCAAACGTGATATCGGCTGTAGTTCCTGCGATATCCACAGAAACAACCTCTAAAGTAACACCTGGAAATGTTTGATCTGTTTTCGTTTCGGCGTATTCTCTAGCTAAATCTTCGATTTCTTCAATACCGGTGAGGTGTGGCCGCATTTCTTCCCAAGTGCTATCCGGGCTGAACACATTGAGCCATGCGTCTGCCACTGCTTGTTCTTCCTCTGTAAAGGAAACAGGCTCTTCAACGGGTACTGTAGTAGCGGTTGCTGCGCTATCATCCGGTGTTTCAGTTTCTGTGCCGGTGTTCGTGTCCGTGCCCTCTGTGTCGACCATCTCTCCGTTGTCACCAGTTTCAGTGGACATATCGTCAGGATCATCAATACCATCAGTATCATCATCACGATCATCAACATCAGGAGCTACCGTCGTAGTGGTTGTTCCTTCATTTGAGTCAATCGGTTCAGTGTCGTCATTTTCGTCGGATCCGCAGGCTGTGCCGAGTGCTACTAACATGACCACTACTGCAATCAGAGAATGCAAACGACGTAATGCAGTGATTTTCATAAGTTCTCCTCTCCGTGGGTTGAGTGTTCAGTTCCCACCTGATAAAAAATAAACGCTCCGATGTACAACCAGTAGAAACATATAGATGATGCTAATACCTCGCATGACAAGAAAACACACTTGCAACTCATTTGTAGGCTAACTCGGCAATACTGGCTTAGTGATTTTCGACACAATCAGAACGAAGCCCGGTGATAATCGTCTAACCAGTATTGACAACACGGCTTCGGTGGGGTAGGGCGGCATCTTTCAAAGAGCTCATGCGATGTTAATTGTTCTTGTTAGATGAACGACACAATAGTTGTTGTAATTAACAGCTGAGAATAACTGATACTATAATAGGGTATTAACTATGCTTAATAATTCTTTTTTGACTGATTCATCGCACAGTAGTCGTTCTACAAATGTTGAAGTGGTTGTAGACGACGTCAGCGTTTCACTGAGTGAGAATGAAATACTCAAAGGCGTGTCGATGACCGCATTGGCAGGTCGTACGTTATCGATACTTGGTCCTAGTGGATGCGGCAAAACCACCTTACTGCGCACATTAGCCGGCCTATATCGAATAGATTCCGGTGTTATCAATTTGGGCTCCAAAGTTGTGGCCTCAGACGGTGTACATGTGCCTGCGGATAAGAGGGGAGTGGGGATGGTTTTTCAGGACTGGGCATTATTCCCACATCTAACAGTAGCTGAGAATATAGCATTCGGGTTGCCTCGCACCGAACGACAGAATCGTTGGTTCAAACGAAAATCAACCTCGCCACGAGTGACCGATCTACTCGACCTGCTTGAGATTGCAAAGCTGGCAGACTGCCTGCCGGCTTCCTTATCAGGAGGTCAATGCCAACGAGTGGCTTTAGCGCGAGCATTAGCACCGCAACCATCGGTGTTGCTGCTTGATGAGCCTTTCTCCAACCTGGATGCTGCTATGCGAGTTGAGATAAGAGCAGATCTCGCTTTGCTGTTACGAGAATTGGGTATTACTTGTGTATTCGTTACGCACGACCAAAATGAAGCTTTTGTCTTGGGCAGTGATGTTGCTGTTATGCGTAACGGAACCGTGGTTCAGCAAGACCCTCCAAATGTTATTTACGAACATCCCGCAGATCGTTGGGTCGCCGGTTTTGTGGGTGATGCTGCAATAATACCTGGAACAGCTTCTGGGAGAATAGCTCAAACTTCGCTAGGGAAGATACCCCTTTCAAGATCTGTTTCAGGCATGGTTGACGTGTTGGTACGGCCGGAACAGCTTGCTCTGAGAGAAGGTACGACGACAATTGTCGATCATCTTGAGTACTACGGACACGACACTCTTTACTATATTCGAGTGGGTTGTGGTACGATGCTGCGATGTCGGGCTAGTGGTGCACCTAGATTTGCAGTTGGATCCTGTGTGGATATCCACCACAACGGCACTCGAACAGTTGCCTTCCAACCACATGAACGGGCAATCACACCAAACACCAAACAAAACCAGGCAACAACAAACAGAGTTATGAAGACAGACGAACAGCTAACAGACGAACAGCTAAACCAAAATCAGAAGCCGGATATCACCTCTCTTATAGCCCAGCTGAAAAAGTATCGGCCTACCAGTACGGCCTACTAGCTACTGCTAGAAGCTGTGTTAGAGTACTTAGAGGTTGTGTGAGGGTATGCGGATGCGTCATCTGCATACGCGCTTCTGTTAATTTTTTCGCTAATTGGCCTGCTCTAGCCTACCAGGTTTTCCACTCAATCTGTTGAAGAATTGGTGACAAGTACTCTGGCTGTGATGTAGTTGTCCAGCCCTACGGATGTCCCTTGGATTTCGAGTGTGGAAGTGCCGTTGGGTGAGCACGCTGTTATAGTGCCTTCAACCCCGGGGACAATACGTGACTGTTCCAAAAAATTCAGCATTCCTGCTTTAAACTCTAGTTCTTCGAGTATACGACGTATGGTGAATCTGTCTCCAACCCCCAAAGTTTTCAACGCCACCAGATTTGGTGGTTCATATTCTGATCCGGGAATGGGATTGCCGTGAGGGCATGTAGTGGGCTGATTCAGCACTTTCATCATCGACTGTTCTACTTCAGTTGAAATTACGTGCTCCCATTTACTCGCTTCAGTATGAGCTTGTGCCCAGGGTAGGTTGAGTATGTCGGTAAGAAACCGTTCAGCTATCCGATGACGTCGCACTACCTGAGCACCCAAGAAATTTCCGGCTTCTGTGAGTGTTATCGTGTCGCTATCGCTTTCAACGAGACCTGCCTTTTTCATTCGCTTGATTGTTTCTGAAACTGCAGGTGGGGACACCTCAAGACGTTCCGCTATGCGAGCCTGAATAACTTGTAGGTTGTCCTCGTTCAAACCGTAAATCGTTTCACAGTATTCTTCAAAGGTTTCGCCGTATTCTTCAAAGTTTGGTGAATTAGCATCGTGAGTTGTAGTACTGCTATTTTGATTCAAGGTGTTGCTAGCGTGATTTGTTGTACCATCATCGGGCGGTTTGCGGGAGTGTACTTTGTTTCCTGCTGGTTTAGCATCTCTCACCGGCTCAATACCTTGTTCACGCTCAACACCTTGGGCAAGTTTCGAACTAAGACCATCCGTCGGTTTCAATTGATATCCATTTCCTGCTTGGGTTGATTGGTTTTCGGCATCGGCGACTATTGAACAACTATCGATGGTTATATGTGAAAATGTGAACGACCTTATTCTATCAAAATTTTCGATGCTTGGTAGCCTACCTGCTGTGGTTGGTTATCACTCCCGATTATTATTCACCGTCTAGTAGGTTTATAACTGCTGAAAAGGCTTCTATGTCGCTGCTACCAGGAATGCTGATATAGTTGAATCCCCATCTTTCACGCCGTTCGCGTAAGGTGTCTGCCATCTCTTCGGCAGAACCGATCAGAAGCATAGGTGATTTTTCAGCTATTTCAGGAGGACGTCCGACAAAAGAAGCCGTAGCGTTAAGCGTGTCTTTCGTAGCTTGGCCTCCTGCAGTAACTTGAGCTATTTGTGTCAGCACATGTAGTTCGATCTGCTCAAATCGATCTCCAGCGGCGTCGCGTACCCAGGTCAGTTTCTCGTCAAATCTGCTTTCAGTGAGATCATCGAGCGTGTTTTCATCTATCTTTCCCGATCGCAAATTTGCGTTGACCCCTACAATATCGGCATAACGTGCAGCTAATCCCAACATTTTTGGGCCGCCTCCGCCTATAAGCAAAGGCACACGTGTTTGCACCGGGTCAGGACGACCGTAGTGTTCTCCTATTCGATAATACTTGCCACTGAAACTAAAATAATCCGAGGAAAACAATCCGTATACGACTTGAACGGCTTCTTCTAAACGTTCTATCCGAGTGCCTGGACTATCATACTCAATACCTGACGCGTCATAATCAGACCGCATCCAACCAGCACCTAACCCCAACTCCAAACGTCCTTCGGATATCACATCTATTGTCGCCATCTCCTGGGCGAGAATCAGAGGATGCCGGTAATCATTGCAGAGCACCAGAGGACCGAGACGTAGTTTGGTAGTAGTTGCTGCAGTAGCGGCTAATGCAGGAGTAACAGACCACTGATCACCGAAGTGATCTGGAATATTCAAAGCGGAAAAACCCAAATCCTCCAATTTTTTGGCGGTGTCAGTCCAAGTAAGATCTGGCAATGGTGACCTGAGAAGCACTCCAAAACGAAAAGGATGTGTCATTTGTCTACCTCCTCTGATTGTTGAATGACTTGTGGTTTATTTGAAAATCGGGTGGGATTCATGCAGTCTATACTAAGCTACTGCTGTGACAGTTGCTTGTATTATTGATTGTTCAAACTCAACTTTTGGTGAGTGGTGACCTTAAGAGCTTATGGACGCTAGGTTTTGGTAATAGGGATACACGGATACACAGAGGTCAGTATTAGGATTTCAATTCATGGACGAGTTACTTGCTTCACGTTTTCCGTCTGCTTTGCCTACTACCGGGGCATGGACTCCAGCTGATCCACCTGGGGATCGCTCTTTTTTCAATATCGCCGATGGCAAGTATCCTTTCGCTTTGGAAGGTGGTGGCCGACTCAAAGAAATAAGAGTTGCCTATGAGACTTGGGGGACGCTCAACGAGGGCGCCGGTAATGCTGTACTGGTGTGCCACGCATTCACGGGAGATTCGCACGCTACTGGTGAAATAACCAGTGCCTATCCTGCAGGTGGATGGTGGAACAACGTGGTCGGGCCTGGCAAGGCAATAGATACGAATCGCTATTTTGTGGTGTGCAGCAATGTATTGGGTGGATGTCAAGGAACTACAGGTCCAGCAGATGCACCACCTGAACCTGAGACTATGTTTTCCACCCCCGATTCTAGCCGACAGGCTGATGCTGGCTATAAGGCATATCCTTACGGTTCACGTTTTCCGGTGGTGACGATACGAGACATGGTGAGAGTCCAAGCACTGCTAGCCAACCACCTTGGTATTCGTTGCTGGTTGTCGGTGGCTGGCGGTTCGATGGGAGGAATGCAAGCCTTGGAATGGGCTGTCATGTATCCCAAAAGAGTACGGTCAATTCTGCCTTTGGCGACTTGTACTGCCAGTAGTCCCACACAAATTGCCTGGAATGCTGTGGGTCGTCTTGCTGTCGCCGGTGACCCTCACTGGCATAACGGCGACTATTACGACAAGCCTTCCGGGCCTTGGTGGGGCTTGGCTGTAGCACGTGAATTAGCGCAAGTGACCTATCGGAGTTCGGCAATGTTCGATCATCGTTTTGGACGCGATTCTTTTGATTTGGACAATTTTTACAATCTTTGGGGACGTTTCGAAATCGAATCGTATTTAGACCATCATGGACAGAAACTTGTAAGACGGTTTGACGCGAATACTTACATGACAATCAGTAAAGCCATAGATTTGCATGATATCGGGCGAAACCGAGGAGGAGTAGCCACTGCGCTGAGCCGCATTAAAGTTCCAGTCTTAACAGCAGCCATTTCCAGTGACATTCTATATCCACCCTACCAACAACAAGAGATTTATGATGGAGTTGTCAACGGAGGCGGTGATTGCAGATTTGTGATGATCGACAGCGACGAAGGTCATGATGCTTTCCTGTTGGAAACAGGACAAATGTACAAGCCGATAAGCGCATTCTTAGACGAAATACACGAAACCGTGTAAGCAATGGGAACAGTATGCATGACTTGAAGTATTTGCACTTGAGTGCTGTGAGTTCGATATTCAGCGTGATTCTTGTCGGCCTATTGGCGAGCCCTCAAATGCCCTTGAAACTCGAGACGGCTTTGAAGTCGAGTAACGTCCGACAGACATTCAGATTACCTACCCAGAATTCAAAAGCTCAAACACTGGAAACCCAGACTGTTGAAGTGTTGGGAACTCAGACTGTTGAAGCCGATTCAGGCAGTAGCCGTCGGCTGAACTTCGTGAAGCTAGCTCTTGTGGGAATATCTGCCTCACTTGTGGTCTTGCTGATAATTTTCTTGTGGCATACCAGCCCACGACGGCGCATGCGTACTGCTGATTTGAAAAAGAAGGCCGATGACACGTCGGATGAGGAAGCTGAACTCTTGAATCCGGATCAACACCGCACGCTGTCTCGCCGACCTGAAGGTCAAAAAAACTGCTCATCGGATAAACTTTTGAATCCAATAACAGACAGCTCATCGGATACGTAAACAACTTCTAAATTGGTGTGATCAACCTTTTTAGCCACTAGATTGCCAGTGTGAACTCCGAAAACACATTCGACCCTGATGCCATGATTCAACGTTTCCGTGAACGTGCCGACAGTGTGAAACGCCGGGATTTGCCTCCTGTAGCCGGCGAAGAACGCAAAAAATTTCTTGAGCAGGCCCAGTTGGATTTTCAAGATTTCGCCATTATCGGCGATTCTGAAATATCATTCGAAGAAGGTATTCTGCGGCTTACTGTGGATCTGCGTCCACGTGAAGCTCGTGGTTGACGTCGTGGCAACTTGCTAGGATAGGAACTATACGCGGACGTAGCTCAGTTGGTAGAGCGCAACCTTGCCAAGGTTGAGGTCGCCGGTTCGAAGCCGGTCGTCCGCTCCGAAGATCCAAACCCATCCAGATGAACACGATGAATCCGATTACCGGGTTGAATGCCTTGTTTGTATTGGATGATTACTGGTTTTCTGATCGTACAGAGCGCACACACATAGGGAAGTTGGTTTACAGAGCCAAAGACTGCGGAGATTTCAACGCTGCTAGAGATTTAGCAGACCTCTTCAAGACATTGCGAAAGCAAGTCGGCAAAGTAGAAGGTTTTACGAAAAACAAGAAGGCACCCCTGATAGCTGCAGTGCCTTCAAGTGGCAAAAAAGCTGGTTTTCAGCTTAATGTTTTATTGGCAGAAGCTTTAGCAGAGACAGGAGTCGGAACCTATGTCGCCGGTTTGCTAACCCGACAGAACACAAAGCTGCGCTTGCGTGAGGTCTCTCCTGATCTGAGGCATCGTGGTGTGGCTGAGCTTGGATACGCGGTGAAAACAAGTCATATGAAAACAAGTAAAGTGGGATGGCCTGTCATACTAGTGGATGATGTGATCCTCACGGGATCTACTCTGAGAATGTTGGCTGCTTTGTTGCGAAAAGCTGGGGCCACTAGTGTTATAGCACTTGTGGCGGCACGCACTCGCACTAATAGTACAGCAGGTTTAGTACGGCAAGTTGATCGAAAAGAACCTTGGAATACTAAACTGACTCCTAAGCACCGGTGCCCGAGCGGACCAAGGGAACGGCCTGCAAAGCCGTAAAGTCGCGGGTTCAAATCCCGCCCGGTGCTCCAAAAGCGGGGTTGCCGTGTGAGGGAGGCAAGTGTGGGCAAGAGCACACTTGCGTTGTCGCCACTTTCTGTTGCCGCCGCAGTCAACCCCTCAGAATTGGTGCAGATTTGGCATTGACAAGGTCAGTCACTACGCGATCGCTCGTCTTTTGCCGGTTGGCTGATGTTGGGTCGAATAAGAATGAACCCCCTGGCGCGGCGGCGGCCCCCCCGGGGACGGCGGGGGGGGGGGGGGGGGGGGGGGGGGGGGGGGGGTTGTAGTGGGGG
>JAPPJC010000017.1:0-25773 GCA_028820455.1 Acidimicrobiaceae bacterium | reverse complement strand
TTTTTGGGTGGAAAAACAAACAACCCCAACCCCCCCCCCCCCCCCCCCCAAAAAAAACTCCTACTAGCAGCCCCTTGAAATCACAGAAGTAGAAATAAAAGCAACACTAGAAACCAAACAAACGACAAAAACAGCAACAACGTCTGTATGCTACGATTGGTTTGAATAAGATTCATTTCGCCAGGGCCGTTAGCTCAGTTCGGTTAGAGCACCTGCTCGACACGCAGGGGGTCAGAGGTTCAAATCCTCTACGGCCCACTGATGTGTAAATATCAATTCACTGATGTACTAGGTGTGAGCTGGAAACTACCATGAATACTCAAGACCACTTGCTGGCGGATTATCGCAGGAATATCGACGATATCAACAGGGAGCTGGTAAGCCTGCTGGCTAAGAGATTTGAAATCACCCGAGCATTGTCCGAGCATAAGAATCGTGTCGGCCTACCCGCGAGACATCGCAAACGGGAAGAGGAACAGATCGTTCAACTGCAAAAATTGGCAGAAGAAGTTGGAGTTGACCGTTTATTTCTGAAGAGATTCATGCAGCTGATATACGATGAAGTTGTACATCAAAACGAGGTAGACAAAAAATTACCAGCACAGAATTGACCCACACTTCGACACGCATACAGCAGTTGAACGGGTGGACGACTCGTTGACATCAAGGCTGATCGGTGATGCTGGCATTACCCACACCGACTACTTGAACAAAGCATATGAAGCAGCGGTGAGAACAGAATATACCAAGGCAGTTATAGACTAAGCGACATGAAACGCTACTTGTGTGATCTGCTTTTGACAATGGCACATAACGGGCCAACAGGTGAAGACAAAAAAACTTCACCACCGGTGGCCTCTTGGAAGCCTATACCTGATGGTGTGGTCGACGTAGGTGAAGATGGTCGTATCGTTTGGAGCGGAACCATCGAAAACGCACCTGACCGTTCTAATGTCACAACGCACAGGATAAATGGCATCGTCATGCCTGGCATGATCAACGCACACTGTCACACACCGATGGTGTTGCTACGCGGTGCTGGTAAGGGACTGCCAGTGGATCGATGGTTGAAAGAAGTGATCTGGCCACGAGAAAGTCGTCTTACAGCAGATGCTGTGTTTACCGGGATGCAACTAGGAGCAACCGAGTTGCTAACCAATGGTATTACAACCTCATTGGAAATGTACTTTTTTGGTGATGCAATAGCAGAAGCTGCCTCGTCTGCGGGTTTGCGCTGTTTGGTGGCACCACCGGTGTTGGAGGACGAAAAACTCAGCAAGTTGCTGGGTCCCTGGCAAGCTCAGCTTGAAAGTTTGGTGGCCACTAGCGAACGATGGCAGAACAATGATCTGATAGACATTGCCTTAGGCCCGCATGCGCTTTACTCTGTGAGCAAACACTGCTTAACACGCATAGCTGAAGCAGCTTCTGATTTCGACATGCCAGTGCATATTCACCTGGCTGAGCAGAAGTGGGAGGACGCTGCTATAAGAGAACTATCCTCAGGGCTTTCTGCGCCGCAATATTTGGAGTCGCTTGGCTTCATGGAAACACAACTGATCGCAGCTCATTGTGTGTGGTTATCGCCAGAAGACATCTCTTTGATGGCTGACAATAATGTGAAAGCTGTGCATTGCCCGTGTTCCAACACTAGACACGCTTCAGGCATTGCCCCCGTGCATGATATGTGTTCTGCTGGGATATCAGTGTCCATAGGCACTGATGGGCCTGTGTCACACAACCGGCTCGACCTGTTCGAAGAAATGCGAACGGCTATACGTTTAGCACGGGTAAGCAGCGGAGACGCTCAACGTTTCACAGCGGCGCAAGCTTTGTGGATGACCACAGCCGGAGCCGCTGATGTGATAGGACGGGGTAATGACCTAGGACGACTAGCACCTGGATACTGGGCTGACATGGTGGCACTATCGGTATCAGCATCGCAGTGGCATCCCGTGATTGAGGATGAAGACGACATATTCGCAAAGGTTGTTTGGTCGGGCTCACCGGATTCAGTAACCGACGTTTGGGTTGCTGGTCGCAGAGTAGTTGAGCAAGGCCGGTTGACCACACTTGACGTAGACGCAGAGATAGCCGAACTCAACACGAAAGCAGCTCGTTTGGCAGGCCTGCCGGACAAGGAACAAAACGAATAGTCTCCTATCGAGCATTTGAACTTGACGAGGATTTCAAGAGTCAAGGATTTATGATTTTCGGTGGCTGATTCGCCGGTAACGTGAAGGCATCTGTATCTTTTTTTCAGGCCACTTTCTGTTATAATCGTCTAGTATGATCGTTATGTATACACGGCTTTTGATAGGTGGCCGCTGGAGCGACAGTGCTGACGAAAAAAGGTTTGATGTGGTAAACCCCGCTACCGGCGATGTCATAGCACAAGTCGCATCAGCCGCACCTGCTGATGCTTTAGAAGCTTGCGATAGTGCTGCTACAGCTCAGCCTGGGTGGGCTGCGAAATCCCCACGTGAGCGGTCGGAAATCTTAATGGATTGCCATGAGGTACTAATCGAGCATTCACAAGAAATAGCTGATCTGATCACAAACGAGAACGGTAAACCGCAGGCCGATGCTCTTGGTGAGGTAGCATATGCGGCTGAATTCTTGCGTTGGAATGCTGAAGAAGCCGCACGGTTGCATGGATCTTTTGGGGTGTCTCCAGCGGGGGATAAGCGAATGATTGTACGCCATCCACCTGTGGGAGTGGTATTGATGATCACGCCATGGAATTTCCCTGCCGCTATGATAACACGCAAAGCGGCTCCTGCTTTGGCAGCTGGCAACACGGTGGTGATAAAACCTGCTAAAGACACACCACTAACCGCTCTTCTTGTTGGCAAGTTGCTGGGAGATGCCGGTGTACCGGCAGGGGTGATAAACATCGTGCCAACATACTCGGCCGGAGAGTGGTTTGAAGCTGCGGTTGCTCATCGTGCTGTGCGCATGGTGTCGTTTACCGGCTCCACAGGGGTTGGCCGAACACTTCTGCGTCACAGTGCTGACCGGGTGTTGAAAACTACTATGGAACTCGGCGGCAACGCACCTTTCATCGTGTTTGCTGATGCCGATCTTGACGCAACGGTTGAAGGTGCCATGATAGCTAAAATGCGTCACTCCGCTCAAACCTGCACAGCGGCTAATCGGTTTTTCGTTGAAACACCGATATACCACGAATTCGTGGAACGTTTCAGCGAAACCATGAAAACTGTGACATTGGGCAACGGTTTCGATCCTGATGTGACGTGCGGCCCCTTGATCAACGCTGCTGCGGTCGCACGAGTTGACGACCTAGTAGACAAAGCACTTCAAGATGGAGCAAAACGCATTATCGGTCACGGCCGCTCAGACGAAAAAGGATTCTTCTACGACCCCACAGTGCTTGTTGATGTAGATGTGCCATCCGCAATCACTGAGCATGAGATTTTTGGCCCGGTAGCTCCGATAATACCTTTCAGTGATGCGGATAGAATGATTGAGGCGGCCAACAGCACCGAAATGGGATTGATAGCATACGTCTATACGCAAGACCTTGCCCGCGGCCTAGGGGTGGCTGAAAGCTTGGAAGCAGGCATGGTCGGTGTTAATCGTGCTGCGGTGTCTGATGCAGCAGCACCTTTTGGGGGCATGAAACAATCCGGACTTGGTCGTGAAGGTGCAAGCGAAGGTTTGTACGAATTCTGTGAAACACAGTACATAGCAGCAAATTGGTAGCCACATGGCAACAAGCTGGTTGCCATTGTCGGTGTTTCGAATAGAAAATATACCATAAACCGAATTCAGTAGGCTTCAGCAGGATGAATACCAAGCCAGTTTCACTACAATTCCCGCAACGGTCACGCAAGAACGCAAGGCCAATGACAAAAGACATGTTGCAGTACTGCTGTTTTCCATACTTGTATGAACACAGGAGAGAAGGAAACGGGATAGATGAACACTGATGAGACGTAAGACGGAAACTGAGGTGGCGAATACAGTGGTTGTGGGTGCTGAAGAAGCAGACACCGGGGTAGCTGAAGCTGAAAAAGCGGATACAGAGGGGACTGAGGTAGCTGACGATGAGGTAACTGAAACTCAAGTGGAAGATACGGGAGTTGCGGGTGAAGAGCCACCCTCCCCCCCCCGCGCTGAAACTTCTTATAAACGTTTGGGATCTGGGGCTCTTGGTGCGATTTTGCTGGCTGAGGGGTACTCATCTTTGTCGGTTGAGATTCTTGGACTTCGCCGGTTGGTGCCTCATGTCGGGTCGACGGTGTTGGTCACTTCGATTGTGTTGGCTGCTTATCTTGCTGCACTTGCCATAGGTTACGAGCGTGGTGGCAAGTTGGCAGCAGCTGGAGGAAACTTGAGGAGCATGCTCGGCGCGCGTTTGGCCATAGCTGCCTGCCTTGCAGCGTTTTGGTTGTCTGACTTCGGTATAGCATTGGTCTTTGATGTTCCGCAGGCTATCGTAGGTGGACAGGGTTGGGAATTTCCAGGGTTGTTGTCAACTGTGTTGTATTCTGTTTTGGGAATTGCTCCTATAGGTTGGTTACTGGCAGAGAGTATTCTTCTTGCCTACGGTTGCGCAAAACCGAAGAATCCATCGGAGCGGGCTGGGAATGTTTTTGCCCTGTCCACGGTGGGGAATGTTGCTGGTTCGTTGTTGACTGCGTTTGTGATACTTTCATTCTTCGGGACTTCGGCCGCTATGATCATTATCGTTGTCTGCCTACTGATCGCTGCTGCTATCGCCGCTCCGAAAGCACCCGTTTTCACAACAAGCGTTAGTGTGACATTCATTCTCGTTTTTGTGTCGGTTGTTCTGTATGGGCAATTGGACTATGACGGGGAATTCTTGCATCGTAACGTTTACGGTGATTACAAAGTCATTGAGTACCCTGAGGAATCCACAGCCGATTCCAGTCGAGCACTATCCATGAATGGGTCGCATATGTCACGGGATGATCCTGAAGGACGAGGATTCGATTATGTCGAGCTGATCGAGGACGATATTTGCACAGCGGAGAGTAGAACGGTTCTTGTGCTTGGTGCTGCTGGTCGTACTCTCGGACGGGGGCGTGATTGCTCGGCGGATATCACTTTTGTCGACATAGACCCCTACCAACGCGAGATAGCAGATGAGTTTCTTTATGGTGATCCACCGGGCGGACTCACAATCAAAGACGGTCGAGTGTTCCTGCAGACAACAGACAAGCGTTGGGACTTCATAGTTTTTGATGTTTTCTCGTATCGGGGAGATGCGCCTACGCACATGCTGTCCCACGAGTTTTTCACGATTGCAAGAGAACGACTGAATGATGATGGCGTATTTTTCGCCAACATCATCGTTTTGAACAACGAGATGCGATTCCGTACCCGTATAGACCGAACGATTCGCTCGGTTTTCGCTTATTGTGATGCACGTCCTGGACCATTGAAGTATCGTTCAAGCTGGATGGCGAAAGTGGAGAGTGACTCCACTTTCATATACCGTTGTCCTCGTAGTAGCCTGGACGGTGACCGCACCATATACACCGACGACTTGGGTCGAGCAGACTTCGATACGGGAGTAAGATGACCCAGATTGGGATCGTCTATACTGATTTCGCTCAGGCGAAGAGTTGAACGCAACAAGCGAAAAAGATGGATTACTTGTTGAACTACCGATATGAATAGCGGTTTTCCGTCCTTTTCGCAAAGCGAATGTACTAGACTGTCAATGCTGTGAGCAGAGGGCGCGGTGTTGTAAGCGGAGCTTCGGGGCAGCCGAGTTTGCGGCTGGACAGGTATTATCAACATCAGTCTTCTATAATTTAGCCGGTTTGCAAAAGGAGATAGCGCAATTGTTCGGAGTACCTATTCGTAAATCACTGCTTATTCGTAGACCACCTATTGTGGTGTTGACGACTTACGTGATGTTGATGTTCTTGGGAGCTGCTTGTGGTGGAGAGTCTGCTGAGTCTACTGAAAGCCCTACACCTACTTCCACGACCACAACTCTTGCTCTTAGCGCAGCTGACTATATTGCGGCAGTATCGGAGAGTGTTGCCGGTATCTCTACAGCAAAGTTCACCATGGTTGACGAGAAAGAATCAGGTGAACTGTTTTATGGGATGACTTTCAAGGATATGGAAGCAACAATTCAGGATCCCAACAGTCTTGATATAATTATCCGAGCTTTGAATCCGGCATTGGGGTTTGTGGAAGTCAGAATGGTAAGAGTCGGTGATCAAGCTGCCATGAAACTTTCTGATGACGCTCCTTGGGCTTCGATTCCTGTAGATGAGATACCTTTCAATTTCACCGGGTTGAAGACAGTGTTCACTGTTCTACCCACCATAATTCGGGACTTGGTTATGGTAGGCCGAGAAGAGGTGCAAGGCAGCCAAACCATGAGCGTTCGGGGGGTTATCACATCTGAGGATTTGACACCGTTGGTCACATCGGCGGATGCTGGGCATGAAGTGGCCGTAACCTTCTGGATCAGTGAGACAGACTTCGCATTGAAGCAACTAAAAATTGTGGGCAGGCTATTCGATGGAGACGACCCGGAAACTGTCCGTTTTCTAGTCATTGAAGATATCGACGTTCCAGTTACCATTGAGCTTCCCGAAGTTGCTTCCTGACTGAGTACCATGCGTACTATGCCTGACTGTGGCATCATGTAGAAGTAACATAGTATGAGTATCATACGCTCTCGTTTCAATCGGCTGTTGTCTTCACAGTCAGTTGTTCTGGGTGTTATCTGTTTGGGAGTGTTCTCGACTGCTCTCGACCAGACTGTAGTGGTCTCTGCATTGCCTCTGGTCATGATGGATTTAAAGATTCCTTTGACCGACCTGGATAAGGCATCCTGGATCATAACCGGCTATCTGGTCAGCTATACGGTAGCCATGCCATTGGCTGGGCGTTTATCTGATGTGCATGGCCGTGTCAGAATGTTTCAAATGTCGTTGATCGTATTCGCTGTAGGCTCGATGTTTGTGGCATTAGCCCCTAACTTCAGCTGGATTGTGCCCGCTAGAGTGCTTCAAGCTGTTGGGGGTGGTGCTACCGTTCCCATAGGCCTGGCCATGGCCGTAGCAGCAGTGGATAAAGACAGAAGAGGGATCGCGATCGGTCTTGTGGCAGCTTCAGCTGAAGCTGGCTCTGTCGTCGGGCCACTTTACGGTGGAGCAATTATCGAGTGGATTGGCTGGAGGTGGATATACTGGTTCGACGTACCTCAGAGCCTCTTTCTGTTAGCTCTCATAGCGATTTTGCCAAACCGTGCCAACCCGAAAGCTAAGATGGATTATCTTGGTGGGATAACGCTGGCAGCAGTTCTCACAGTTTTGACTGTGGCACTGTCTCAAAGGGGTGTCTTCGATGTGGCATCTCCTCTGCCTTATATCACACTGGCTTTGGCAGCTGTTTGTGCAGCTGTTCTCATCATGGTGGAAAAGCGAGCAGCCCAACCTTTGTTGGCGTCTTTCCTGTACAAGTCCAGAGCTTTCATATCATCCAACGTCAGCCAATTTTTGGTGGGGGTGGCTTTGATCATGGCTCTAGTATGCGTGCCTCTCATGGCGAACACCGTAATGGAAAAAGAAGTATGGGTGAGTGCTTTGCATTTAGTACGTCTTACAACTGCCATTCCGGTGGGCGCAGTGCTGGGAGGCTATATTGTCCGTTGGCTGGGAGTCAGAGAAGTATGTGTGGTCGGCCTTGTGTTGATTGGAACAGGACTACTCTTTATGAGCGACTGGGGAACAGAAGTAGGTGAACTTAAGCTGACTTTGCCTCTGGTAACAGCGGGCTTGGGGTTTGGCCTGGTAATACCCCCCATAGGTGTGAGTGGCTTGAGCGCGTCACCTAGCAGCCACTGGGGTGCTGCGACCTCTTTGATAACTGCATCACGGATGATGGGAATGGCTTTGGGGTTAGCTGCTTTGTCGACATGGGGGATAGAACATTTCTATAGCCTGACCGGTGATGTGAGTTTTGACACAAGCTTTGAGGAAACTGAGGGGATTTTAGTGGATGCCGGTGTCGACGTATTCCAAAGTCTCTTTAGAATCTCAGGAGTTTTGTCGTTGGCAGCTATTGCGCCAACGCTGCTGATGAGAATGGAAGACGCCGAAGAAATGGAAGAAACCGGAAGGTCGTCATCCACAGTAACCGGCTCATGCGCAGGGTGTGTGGAAAACGAACCTGGCATTGCGGTGCACACACTCTGATCAACAGCTGAGAAACCCGTCTTATCAGTGGTGGTTAAGTGATATTGTACGCATTTGCCGCAAAAGTCTGAAGCCTGAAGATGGTTATTACATATAATCCACGGGCGAACGATGTAAAATGAACACATATGAACAATCGTCTCAGCCCAGCACCCCCTCCCACTGACTCCCCATATCAGGATATTGACAACCCACAAGCAAAAGATCATCTGTTAGTAGTCCTGTTATCCGTCTTTTTGGGCGCGCTCGGTGTTGATAGATTCTACTTGGGCTATATCACATCGGGTATCATCAAACTGTTGGTAGGTTGTTCCCTACCAATCTTAGGCGGCATAATAGTTGTGTTTGGGGCAGTTGTCAATGAGGCCGAACTGACTAGTGCTGGTACTGTCATAGCACTAGTACTGGCCATCGTTGTTCTGCTGGCCATGTGTTTGACCGCACTCATTTGGTACATAGCAGATATGATTCGTATCACCACCAAAAGACTGCAACCTAAAGATGGCGACTACAAGGATTAATAGACTCCAGTAACAGTTAGTCTGCGCGATTGCCAGGTCGGCTATCACAACAAAAAACGCCTCGTAGAATCAGACAATGACACAACTATGGGATCAAAACTGAATTGAACAGGCAATATCACTAAGCCTTAGTGGTAAATGATATTGTTGGTGGCTATACTACCAAGCATGGAACACAATAACCACTACGGAACATCCGGCTCTGGCCACGATCATGGTTCGCTGCCACCAGACTCCAACAGATACCCCTCTCAACTAGGTGAACCCAAGGATCATCTCGTAGCAGTCCTGCTATCCGCTCTTGTTGGTACTTTGGGTATTGACAGATTTTATCTGGGGTACATAGGTTTAGGCATACTTAAACTTTTTACTTTTGGAGGCTTGGGAATTTGGTGGGCGATTGATCTCATTTTCATTGCCACTAAAAAATTGCAACCAGCGAATGGATATTACACGAGCATGCCCAGATCCTAACCCCAGGATCTAATTCACGCTAATGGCTATCGACCTCTGCAAGAGTTCAGTGTTAATGGTCGCACTCTGCAGACGTCTCCAATGAATAACGGCAACACATCGGCAATGCTTGAGTATGTTCCCAACGCAGGACACGCCACGTAAGTAACAGCAATCCTGTCAGTAGGCCAAATCATCCACATCCTATACTCTATACTTTCAAAAAAAGTCGGTATTGAAGGGTTCAGGCGATGACAGCTAACGCTGAAGATGTCATAGTGCTGGACGGTGTCTACAAGATTTTCGGGCCTCAACCCAATGGTCGTGCCTACGATCTTGCCGTAGCCGGAAAAGGTAAGGACGCTGTAAAAACCGAAACCGGTCACGTCATAGGTTTGGACAACGTGACTCTTTCGGTGGGTCGAGGCGAGATATTCGTGGTGATGGGCTTGTCCGGGTCGGGGAAGTCTACGGCTATACGCACGGTTAACAAGCTCCACGATATTACCGCTGGACGGATAACGGTGCAAGGCACCGATGTTCAAGCATTAAGAGGCGACGCACTGCAAACCTTCCGTCGTCGGCACATGGGCATGGTGTTTCAACATTTCGCTCTCTACCCGCACCGCAACGTTATTGACAACGTTTCTTATGGCCTCAAAGTTCAAAGGTTTTCCAGGCGCAAACGCAGAGAAGCCGGTATGCGAGCCTTAGACTTGGTAGGACTGGGAGCATACGCTATGAGCATGCCCGCGGAGCTGTCGGGTGGTATGCAGCAACGAGTTGGCCTAGCACGGGCTTTAGCGTCGGATCCCGATATTTTGCTGATGGATGAGGCCTTCAGTGCTTTGGATCCGCTTATCCGCCGCCAGATGCAAGACGAGTTACTCCAGATTCATAGGGAACTCCACAAAACGATATTGTTCATCACTCATGACCTCAATGAGGCACTCCGTATCGGTGACAGGGTGTGCATTATGAAGGACGGCACCGTAGTACAGATCGACACCCCTAAAGACATCCTCCTTCGACCTGTCGACAGCTACGTAGCAGAGTTCATCAGGGATGTCGATCAGGGTCGGGTCATACAAATCAAAGATGTCATGCAACCGCCCATATCCATCGGTAAGGACATTGCATTACCCGATGTGTTGACCAGGTTCGACGAAAACGATGATTCCTGTGGTGTTTTCGTGGTCGATTCGAATGGCGCACCTACACATGTCGTTGCGTCTAGCGATTGCGCTGGAGTCAGTAGAACTGGGAATGGTCAACTCGACAAGGTCATGCACACCGATTTCAACATCTGTCATCCGCTTGATCACCTTAACACTGTCTACGCCTGCGCGGACCGGGACGTGCCTATAGCTGTTTGTGATGATTCAGGAAAACTAGTCGGTAATCTCGATAGTCGCCATATTCTGAAAGCTATGGGTCGAGTCGAAAGCCTGGTGGGCAGCTTCGAGTGTGAGGTTTTGACATGATGCTGCTTTTTCTTCAAAATGTGGCGGCGGCAACCACAGCAGGCCCCGGGTTCACTGATAACAAGGTTCTAGACCAGTGGACAATTCCTTTCGGTGAATGGGTTGAGCAGATAGTCGGGTGGATCGACCAGAACCTGCAAACCCCGCTAGAGATCATTGAATGGCCATTCTCATTATTGTTTCTCACGTTTGTGAGAGACGACGCCATCCATCAACCCTGGTGGCAGATCACTGATATGTCTTGGGTTGTGGTTTGTTTGGCTTTTTTTGTCATCGGTTCGCTGGTGCGCAATGTGAAGGTTGGGGGGTTCACAGCTCTTGCCTTAGTTGTTTGTGGGTTGCTTGGTGTCGAATACTGGGAGGAGACGGCACTCACATTGGGCATGATCATAGTGGCAGTACTGCTCTGCGCGATCATCGGCATCCCTTTGGGCATACTGTGCGGTCGTGTTGACGGCGTTTGGAGCGCGATACGCCCTGTTTTGGATGCTATGCAGGTCGTACATCCTTTCGTTTACATGTTGCCTATTATTTCCTTTTTCGGAATAGGCCCTGAGCCTGCCACGATGGTTACAATGGTATTTGCTTTGCCCCCGTTGGTTCGTCTCACCAATCTTGGTATACGGCAGGTGCCCGAAGATGTGGTTGAAGCATGTCGAGCTTACGGAGCACCGGAGTGGCGTGTGCTATTCGATGTTCAACTTCCTTTGGCTTCGCGTTCTATAATGGCCGGACTCAATCAGACACTTCTGCTGTCGATCTCGATGTTGGGAATTGCCGCCATCATGGGAGCAGGAGGGCTGGGTTTGCTCGTATTCAGAGCGGTGCAAAATCTAGATATAGGACTGGCAGCTTCTGCTGGTCTGGCTCTTTTCATCGTGGCCGTCGTGTTGGATCGAATATCACAGACGGAAACCTCGCTCGACAAGAGTCTGTTGAAACGTATCCGCTTTGCCTGGCAGCATTTGCGCACTCCCGAGGTTCTAGTTGCCTCAGATGTCGGTGATGACTAACACCCATACCGTGATGATCGATACTAATGCTGAGATGGCAACCCCACCTGTTGAGATGACTGATACTCATGCTGGCTTGTCTGAAGCCGTGGACAAACCAGATAACTCAAAGCCTTTTAAGTCGTTTTTGAGAAGTTTGACTGCTGGGTTGATTTTTCCTACGCGTGAGCAGCCTCAGCCTGTCGCAAAGGCGGAGCGGGTTGGTCTAGTGATCGCAGCTGTCGGTGCGATCACAGCAGTGGTATCGGTGTTTTTGCCGTGGGGCGTCGACACAGGCAGAATCTCCGGCTATGCACGCTTCTTCGACACTGGCCGTTACGAGTATGTCGAAACCAACCCCGGGCGGGTTGAGCTTAAGGAGTCAATCGGCCTTGATCCTCCTGAGGAACACGCAGGCAGAATCGATGAGCTGAAGGTTGAACTCACTGAACTCACTGAGACGCAATTCGCCTCTCCAGCAGATGAGGAAAATGCCGCGATACTCCGCAGAAGTGCGGAGATTAGCCAAGAGATACAAAGACTGTACAATCCGATGCTAGGCCGCGAATTCATCGGTCTGGCAGCCGAGGGAGGTTCTTTCTACGGAGTCATCGTTTTGGGTATGTCTGTTCTGATAATCTTTGCGGTTGTGAAGAAGCTGGTTCAGCCGGGTGGAAACCCTCGCCTGTTCGCATCTCATAATGTGCTGGTATTCTCCGTTGCTGCTCTCATCGCAGCGGTTGCCTACCTTTGGACTCCACCCCCGGATGTCAACGTTTCTCACACGACCGGCGTAGGGCCGTGGGTAGCGATAACCGCTGGAATAGTCACTCTTCTAGGGGCAACCACGGCATTGCTTGTGGCTCCCTATTCGACCCGTAGGCCACTTTCAGACAAGATCTCATTCAGGCAGATCGGAGCAGGACTGGTCGCTTGTGCGCTGGTTGTGATTGCAGGATTTTCAGGCTGGTACTTCGATCAGCGTGTGCAGACAGTGGTGTCGCCTGAGCTACTGGAACAAATAGAAGAACTCAAGCAGGAGGCTATTGAACAGCCATCCAAAGCTGCGGAGATTGCTGCCGAGATCTCTGGTTTGTCCAGTCAAGCCCGATTAACCAAAACTGTCGTCTTGAACGGCTTCGCTGATGGCGGTCCCCGTCTAGGCTACCTAGGTGTTGTCCTCGCCCTTGTGGGAGTAGCTCTCACTTTTCCCGCTGCGGTGGGAATCCTAGTTCGTGATGAACTTCAACGATGGCGATGGAATGCTGCTGTGGCTAGTGTGGGTGTTGGATTGATGGTTGTCGGAGGTGCGTGGATCGGATCTGTCACGAGGGTTGCCGATCCCAACTTCAATGGTGGCGTAGGTGCCTTTTTATGCTTTGTTGGAGGTTTTCTATTCCTGTCCACAACAGGCATGTTAAAGGAGTTTGCTCGTTCGAAGGTTTATGTGGAGCAGTAATCCCCGCAAGTACTCGTATTTGCATATCTTTGTCAGCCCTTAAGTATGGTAAGGGATGGGAGAGAGTGTAAGTGCTCGACTAGGTGCCCGTTGATACAATGTCTGATATTTCTGAATATAATGCTGAGTATATTACATATCTGCTGAGTATATTACATATCGAACGATATCTTAAAGTGAAAAGGCTAACGCAAAAAAGGAGACCGATAATGAGTGTGCGTAAAAACAGCAGACGGATGTGCCTGTGGCTTGTTGGTCTGGCGGTCACTGCGCTGTTCGCTACTGCATGCGGTGGCAATGAGTCGGACACAGACACTACTACGACTGTGGCTGAGGCTGATGATGTAAGCACTACTACGACTGTGGCTGAGGCTGATGATGTAAGCACTACTACGACTGTGGCTGAGGGCGAGGCACCGAGTACGGCTGACAGCGAGACGACGATGCCTGGTGAAGGTGTGAGCGTGAGGATGGCTCGTGGCAACTGGAGTGCAGGCTACTTGCAGGCTCGCATTTATCACGATCTGCTTGAGGAGTTGGGCTATGACGTGACAGACCCATCCGATCTAGAGCTTCCACCCTCTTCAGCCTACATTTCCATGGCTGAAGGAGAGTTTGATTTCTGGCCTAATTCTTGGGTTCAGCTGCACGGCGTATTTCTAAATGGAACATTGACAGATGGGACAAGAGTGAGGGATCATGTATCGACTATCGGATCCGAAATGATAGAAGCTGGTTTACAGGGTTTCCTCACCAACAAGTCACTTGTTGAAGAACATGGGATAACAACGATCGACGATATTCTCAACTCCCCGGAACTTGTAGCCATATACGATGCAGCGGATACCACGCCGGGTGACGGAATAATTCAACTCTTAGGATGCCCCACAGGCTGGGGTTGCCAGGTTACGATTGAAGAAACCATTCAGATAGCTGGTTGGGACAACATAGAACAAATAGAGGTTGGGACGTATGATCCGCTGATTGCTGAAGCGGTGGCGCGAGCCGATGACGGCAAGCCGTTCATTGTGTATTCGTGGACTCCCAGCAGTTATTTGACCAAACTGCGACCAGGCGACAATGTTATGTGGTTGGCACTGGAGGAAAGCTCAGTTCATGATGGCTCCATATCACCTGAGTTGGACCAAAGGGGTGCTCCCGCCGCGATTGAGCTTGACAAGTGTACCGCAGACCCCTGTTATCTCGCTTTCAAAGCATCCGATATTCTGGTGGCAGCGAATAACGATTTCCTAGCGAACAACCCGGCAGCTGAAAAACTGCTGGAGCTTGTGCAAATCAGTGTGGTTGATGTTACATTGCAGAATGTGCGATATGACGGCGGAGAGAATACTGAAGAAGATGTTGCACGTCACGCCGCTGAGTGGATAGCCGAAAATCGTGAGCAAGTGGATGAGTGGCTAACAGAAGCAAGAGCTGCCGCGTAAGCTGAATATTCTTCTACACTTCAATCGCAAGCAACACTATTGTACTTGATGTGGCTTCCGAGACCCGCTGGGCATGAACAGCTCCGCAAAACAAGTTTAGGTTTGGATTGCTAGTAGCTAACTGGGCTGCTAGTACTAGCAGAGTCTTACTGGACTACTAACAGCTAGCAGAATTTTGGTATTTTGGGGCTAGCCATATGTGGATGGGATAGATGGGATAGTGTTGGGGTTGCTGTTCACTGCTGTTGCAACCTCTGAGTTAGCCGTATGTGGGTGGGATAGTGTCTTCGGGTGTGAGCGAAAATGATGGGCCGAAGTATTGTTCGTCCAACTCATGGAAAGTGCCATCTGCTTTGAGTGCTGCTATCGCCTCATTGAAGGCAGCCACCAGGTCGCTGCCTTCGGAGAAGACAAAGCCGTAGTCAAGTTGTGCTAACGGCTCACCGGCGATCATCACCTGGTCGGCACCCTGTCCTGTGAGTTCCTGGCCTTCTCTCAGCAGGTGAATGAAAGCGTCTGCTTCCCCGTTTACCACAGCGGCTACAGCATCTCCGAGGATGGGAAAAGTTATAACACGCTCATCGCCTACCAGTTCACCTGCTTTTTCGGAGTTGACCGTGTCCGCTTGCGCGGCGATCACATAATCACCTTCTGAGATATCACCCGCACCGCTGAAACGACTTTCATTGTTACGGACGAAAAGATATTGGTAGGCACTTGCGTTGCTGTCAGAAAAATCTACGATTCGATCTCGTTCATCGGTAATGACAACGCCGCTGGCTATCATGTCTATATCCCCACGGCCAACCGTTTCAAGTGTTGTCTCCCAAAGCATGGGCACGAACATGGGCACACAGTTGAGACGCTCACAAAGTTCGGCGAGAATATCATAATCCCAGCCTTCACCTTCACCGGTCTCGGCGTTGAAATAATTGAACGGCGGGTAGGCGTTCTCAACAGCCACAGTGATCTCTCTGCCTTCTAAATCAGTTAACACACTGCTACTGTTGATGTCTTCGTCGGTTGTGTCATCTGCATCATCGTCATTGCAAGCACCAGCAAAAACTAGCAATCCTGCAAAAATCAGAATCCAGCGAAAACCTATTATTGACTTCATGTTCAAAACACCTACCAACTTGCTTTGCGTTTGCTATATTTGAAAAATATCGATCAGCACAGACAATGATTTATTACAAGTGTAATGCCATGTGTGACATAATGCCATGTTTGACACCGCGGCTATCTTACCCGTATATGGATCACGGTGAGCGGCAGCATCTACGGGCAATCCTACCACCACCGGGGATGCGGGTGGCCAGTGATATCGACGCCACAGCAGCGGGACAGTTTGGTAGTCGTCCTGGCGGAGCGGCGGCGTGTTGAAGCAGGGACAGCAGAAGCTAGCACAACCGCCGCAAAACATCACAATAAGGCGCGCATCAGTTTAGAAGCCACTATAGTGACTCACAGTGGGCTTAAAAGGCGGAATAAGATGGACAAGTCGAGAGCAGAGTGGCGACGCCCGAAGAAGAAGGCAGCTAGCAGCGGGCAGCTCCCCAGCTTTACCCACAGCGGCGAACACGCAGACTCTGGCACTAACACCAGAAGGAACGGGTTTCATGCTGGGTCGCTTCAAGAATCGGTTGTCGCTCTGGTCATGCCCGTCCCCTCGGTGTCCTGGTACTCTATGCTAGGTCGTTTCAAGAATCCAGTTCTTGCTTTAGCGTTGTTCAAGCGGTATAAGAGCAAAGCGTATATCAGATCCACGATAGTCGCGTATGCTGCTTATCTCGTGTATTGTTCTTATTGGGTGAACTATCTTCTAGGTATTGATAGCTTTGGCGTGTTCAGGAGCCTGCTTCTTGATACTGCGGGAGTGATATTTTTAATAGGTTCTCCTGTGGTGGCTGCTTTGGCGGCTACTTCTGTTGTGAGTGAGCGTCGGAGTGGTACTTTGATGTCTGTTCGTGTGAGTCTGCTTCGACCGTTTGACATTGTTTGGGGGAAGGTCGTTGCTTCGGTTGCCCCTGTGTTGTTTCCCGTTGGGGTTTGCATGGTTACGGGGCTACTGTTTTCTCTTCTGTCGCTCACGGGCATGGTGGAAGTATATAAACTATCCACGGTGGAGGAAGCATATTGGTTGTTGGCCACTGTTGGTACCGGTGTATGGTTGGTCGTGTCGAGTATGGCTGTCTCGATTGTCTGTGTGTTGGTTTCGACATTCGCCAAGAGCAGCGCAGCAGCGGTTGTCATAAGCTACGGCATGATTTTCATGGCTATTATTCTCGCTGTTATCGCCAGCGCACTAGTTGTTGGTTCAGTGGAGATACTATGCGATCCTTATAGAGGAAGATCTTGTGAAATAGGAACATATGATCTTTATCATCTTATAGGAAGATATAGATATGATATATATTACGTTCTGAGAATATTATTGTTTTCCCCATTGGCGGCTTTTTCGTTGGTGTGGGCTTGCAGGAGGCTACGTTTACCTGCTAAAAACACAGCGGCTGTGTGAGTAAGACGGGCAACCAGAATGATGACACAGAGGCCAGCAGTGAAGCAGTCAGTCGCAGTGTTAGTGCTGGCCATCGCTGTGGCCGAATAGGATAGTACAACGACTGGCTACGGCATGCATGCGACTGAACAACAAGCTAGCGGCATCGATACTGTCGGCGTGTATCTCAGCTGCCAAGGACATTTCTTGGAATAGCCCATTGAGGGGTTGACCCGGGAAATATCATCCCGTGGTGGCGTGATCTTCTGGAACGTTGTGCGCAGCGACTTTCGATAAGCAACAGCGGCAATAGGTGCCTGATGAAGAGCCTCAAGCGTCGTGGACAGTAGCCCGGTCCAGGTTACCCATGTCTGTAATCCTCTTTTTATTTAGGTGCCACTGTTCAGCAAGAGAACTCTTAGCACCGAGGGGTGGGGCCTGTATGCCCTTATGAGGGCATCGCCTCTTCCACAATCTTACGCAGTTCGGTGTCTGATAGGATGTCCAAACTGATCGCTCCTGCTCTCAGGTTCAGGGCCCGTAGCATGTTACGCGTGTCCGAGTCCCGGTTCCGAGCAGGCAGTCCACAACGTATGGACACGTCCAATATGGCGGCTCTTATCCTATCGGATGCCATGAGGTAGGGATACTCGAGAAGTGGATGATAGAAGTTGATGTTGTTGGCCATCTCATGCAATAGCTCGTTTGTGCTGTGTTCAGAATGCTGAGAGGCTTGTCGTGCGAAATAATGAAGCCACCACAAGCGAGCCGCTGTGTTCGATTCTCTGAACCCGCTATCGTCACTCAACCAATGATTGACCACGAATCTGATTTGCTTGTCGGGGTCTGTACTACTCCACAGGTTACTGTTCTGCCAGCGGACGTCGGGGTAGTCAGCGAGGTGGAAACAGTTGATTGATGCTAGAACCCGCTGGTCGGCCATGTCCGCGGCGGTAACTTCAGGTAATGCGTCACACAACTGTTTAGCGTGGTCTTCGTCTTTGCCGGGACCTCGGACTGCGTCTTCGATCAGACTGGATAGAGGCTGTGACGGATTTATGTCCCAGTATCGTTGAGAGAATAAAGGACTGTCCGGATCGCTGGATGTTTCAGCGTGCCGCCGCTGCATTTCCTCCCACAATGTTTCAGGATTACCATCCCGTAACAGATGAGGTGCGTCTCGTGCGAAATGATGCAACAATCCGTAGCCGGTGTCGGTCAGCACCCTGACCTTTGCATGATCAAACGTCTCGTTCACGGCCCATCGGTGGGAGGTCGCTGAAGAGGGCTTTTAAGGGGGATTATATACGTGGCTAGCCAATGTCGACCCAGGTGTTGTCGTAGCCGATGGCTCGTAGCACGAATTCTTGCGAGTGGTAGGGGATCGGCCGCGTGAACCTGAAACGGCGAGCCGAACCGGGTACTGGCCGCCTGATCGTGAACTGGCCACCCGAGGGCTGCCAAGTGAACCAATGCCACCCACTGCGCTTATCCCGCCCCTCGAAGTTGCTTTGCTTGTTGACGCTCCAGTCATAGTCATCGTACACGTACTGCTGGATGGGTTGCTCGAAGATCACGTAATCCCCCGCTGTGAAGTTGCGGATCAGCACTACTACGCGCAGTTCGTTGAATTCGTCCAGCGCGGCGTTCACGCGGCTGTTCCATATGCTGAGCACGTACCTGCCTGTGGCCTGGATGTCCTTGCGGGGGTCGCTGACCCCGAACGAATAATCAAGCGAGTTACGCCCCGATACGAGTCGCACTAGCCTCGTGTTGATCGGCAGTTCCTGTTTCACGGTTTTCACCGACCAGGCAGTACCGCCGTCCGCTACCATGTCTGCCAGTCCGACAGGGCTACCCAGGTGCTCACCCTCGAAAGCGGCAGCGATCATAGTGCTGGCATCATCACCCCCCAAATCCTTGAAACCCAGGGCCTTGCGGTGTGCTAGCCGCTCCGCCAGTCGCAGAATGGCATCGTCGGGGAGGCAGCCCACAGGCCAAGGCCCCTCGTGCACCGTGGGTGAGCCTCTCAGCCGCGGCGTGTCACGCGCAGGCATTCTGCATCTCCCGGAGGACGGCCTCCACCACTGGCACCGCCACGGCGTTGCCTGTGAGCCGCCTCGCAGCGGTTATCCGAGCGTCGAGGGTGTACTCGTCGGGGAAGCCCTGGAGTCTGAGCATCTCGCGGGTGGTGAGCCTGCGCTCCCCGTCCACTAGCAGGTAGTTGTAGCTAGCCGACGCGCGTAGAGCGCACGAGTACGGGTGGCTGGTGACCTTGCCGCTCTTGTTCTCATGCCATACTGCGGGCCGCTCCGCCGCGGTGTGAGCGGCGTGTCGTGCTCTGCGTATCCGCTCTGAGACCGTAGCCGATGAGGGTGGGTCGACCTCCAGGATATCAGCCAGGGGGGTCATCGGTTCGCAGGGAGTGGGCCACGGGAAAGACTGATGCGGGTAGCCGCGTAGGGCTACGATGAACACCCGCTCACGCCGCTGCGGCAGCCCGAAATCCAGAGCGTTCAAGATTCGCCAGTCCACGCCGTATCCGAGATCGGCTAGCGAGGAGGCGACGTAGTCGAGTGCCCTCCCACCCTGCGCCGTGGTGAACTGCTTCACGTTCTCTATCAGCACGGCCCGCGGTTGCCTGGCGGCTACGATCCGCTCGACCTCGTAGTAGAGCGTGCCACGCGGATCGGCTAGGCCCCTGCGATCTCCGATGATCGAGAACGGCTGGCACGGCAAACCCGCGAACAGGGCGTCATGCTCTGGTATCTCGCTGGCGTGTATCTTCTCCACATCACCCGCGGGTAGCAGCCCGAAATTGGCTTGATACGCCTCGCGGGCAGCGGGGTCGATGTCGCACGCCATGACGCACTCCATCCCGAGGCGGCTCGCTGCGACGTGGAACCCCCCGATTCCGCTGAACAGGTCAGCGAACGTGGCTAGCCCCGTCGGGGTGCCTTGCGGCGGGAATCTGTCCGCAGCCTCCCCGCTCGCTGCCAGTGCGGCTACGATCTCGTCGAATCGCCCATAATAGGGGCTATCGGTTTTGGTGGTCATGAGACGAGTTGTCCGTGGGTGAGTCTTCGCCCCACGGCTCCCACTACGACGCTGCGTATCATGCTCATGCCGCTGTGCCCGGTGTTCTCGCGTGCGGCGAATTCGTCCACATACCGCTGCAAGTGCTTCGGGCTGAGATAATGGTACGTCCCGACATACGCGCGTTTCAGCAGAGACCAGAACGACTCGATGCTGTTGGTGTGCACCACCCCGCGGGCGTACTCGCCGCTACTATGGCTCACCGCTCTGTGAGCGTAACCTCTCAGGCCGTTGTAGCCGGGGTTTCCGTCCGTGTATAGCGTGGCACCACGCCGCACATTCTCCACGATCACAGCACTCAGGTGGCTGCGGTCGGTTCTCGCAGCCGTGAATGCTTTGACGCTTCCACCGTGTTCTTTGAGTCCGACTACAGCCGTTTTGCCTGCGGGGCCACGGCCGAGGCCTGTCTTCTCGCTGGCGTGGCGGTTGCGTTCACGACCGCCGAAATAGGTCTCATCAACCTCCACCGTGTTGCCTAGTAGCCCTCCCCTGTAGGTCATGGCCTCGCGTATCCGGTGCAGCATGAACCACGCCGTCTTCTGAGTGACCCCGATCTCCTTCGCCAGCTGCACGGAGGATATACCCTTGCGTGAGCTGCTCAGCTTATGCGCTGCCAATAGCCACGTGTGGACGGGGATGCGGGATTGAGCGAACACCGTGTTCGTGCGCACGCTGAAATGCCTGCGACAGTCGCGGCACCTCCACGGCATCGGTTTAGCGTTCCCCACAGCGGCCACACTACTCGAGTAGCAGTGCGGGCATCGCACACCCTCGGGCCAGCACACATTCTCAACATGCTTCACAGCAGCCGATTCGTCGGGGAACCGCCGCCAGAATGCGTAATCACTATCTATTTCGCTCATACCCCATCATACCGCGCACTACGACATTGGCTAGCCACGTATATAATCCCCTTTGTTCAAGCCCGTCTATCAATTCGTAAACGTCACCACCAGGTTGCAGCGTAGACTGATCCAGAGTATCCCAGGGTTCGGATGGGCTACTGCCTTGCCGTTCAATGGTTATCCCTAGACATTCCTGGAGTACGGCGTAGAAGTAATGCTCAACGATTACGTCAAGTGCTGCAACTTCCCAGCTCGTCCCATTCGTGTTCTTCCAATCCCAGCCTGGGATCAGCACTTGAGTGCCACGTGTGTTCATACGGAATCGGTCTGGAATGTCGTCATCACAGAGCGGTTTCCGCTCATCAGCCAGATACCCGTCATGCGACAGCTGCTTATCGTTGTCATCGTAGTGGGTGACCAATATGGTACGACCGATGAACCTACTACGTTTGCGGCCTGCCGAGTCATGATAGCAAGTGGAATACAAAACGGTTCGCAGTGGTGTAGCAGTGAAAGGGGCGTGTTTATCCAAACCGTAGGATCCGGCTGATGCCACTCCTTTATCGACAGGCATTCCTGCAGAATCAGTCAGACCCTCCCATTTTGTGACGTCGTTGCCATCTGCTTCAGCAGTTGTTCCTGTCGTGTTCACATCGGTTATGGACAGCGTCTTGATAGTCTCTTGAGTTAGCAATTTCTCTGCTTGGGTGAACGGATCATCTCCATCTGAAGGCATCCACCGCTACAACCGGCAACGCTGCAAAGCGGCTTTCAGTCCCTTACCGTCAAACTCTTCGGTCGGGAGATCTATCAAGCGAAGTTCAACGGTCACGTCTTTTTCTGTGTCGGGCTGTTTGGCATCCAATGAGTTCTGAACCACTTCCCGAAACAATCCGACATCACCCGCAAAGTAGCATAGTCCAGGAGTGTTGAAACCAACGTTGCTGCTACCTTCCGGGAAATACCATTTCATCTTTGCTGTCACAGTGTTCGTATGATAATAGCAGATGGTGCCGGGAATAGTGGACAACACGAATGCTTTATCTTAGCTCCTGGTTGTGTGCCGATGTAACTTTAGCATAAAAATCGTGGTTTTGATTGCGAGGATTGTATGACTATGCGACTGTTTTAACTCTGACAGGAATGGTTAGAGAAAGCAGCCAAAGATACAGAATTGGTAGAAGACAGTGGAAGATACTTGAAACCAAAGCCTGTCAGAATGTTCGACCAGAAAACGGTCAATGTAATCTGTTGCTTGCTCGTGCAGAACTATGCGCTCGACTTTGCAACTGCACTATAACCACCTGTGTGGAGCTTTATGATCTTCAAGAAATCAGCGGGATTGCAGAAAGCCACACGTAGATGATTATATGATTGTTCATGAAGATGATGCCAACAAATCACTTTGTAACACTACAGAATCTAACTCAAAACTTGAATTAGCATGCTAACACCAGCATAACTTGCGAATTGTCAGCAATATGAATTACCCCTGTGTAGATGATAGTACCCCACCTACTGCCAGTCTAAGCGATCATTTCATAAGTAACCCATGAAGTGTAATGCAAGCATTATGAAGAAGTCTTTTGCCTCGAGAGGACTGGAGTACACCGATAGCCCTAAGTATCTTATCCTCCTGAGGTTTTACATGAACGACTAAGACTCCAGCACAATTCCTACCGAGTTGATCGACAATCGGTGAAAGACTTAATATGCCATAATTACTCGCTAATTCTGAATTTCCTGTCTCATCAAGTGAACCCCAAGTGCCAATATCGAGATTACCTCGATATTCTTTATTGTACCAATTTCTAGATTTGGCAGAAGTAAAACACTGTCCGTGAGGGCTGTTTTTTAAGTCATAAGAAGGCTGTGCAGTACTTACATCGACTAGAGATACTGCTAGTTGTCTCGAGAGTTTCCGCTTGTAACCAATGAATGGTATCTTCCACATGAAATACCAACGACGACTAGGTAAATAAAGATCAACCATCCAGAGATCGAAGTGGTTCCCACTGAGATCGCCAAGGCTAGCTATGATCTGAACAGCGTTCCGTTGTATTTCATCATATCTCTTTCCTAAACGGCGCACTATGTTTTGATCTCTAAAAACACTGACAATTGTGTGTATGAATACGAAAACGGCAACCAGTATGACTAAAACCCACAATCGGTTATTTTTGTCTAGGAAGCTTAATAATGTTAATACCAAAGTCGTGGCCGCTATCGTGTACGGCCCCCACACGAAGTTCGTCCAACTGAATTGATTGTTCACGACTAATTGTCTTGAATATACTTATGAAGTCGCGTGAACATCACTTCAGCACGTGCAGCTATGTTACCTTTCGTGGCACCTTCTCGCGTGAACGCATTAACATACGTCAGCATGTCAAGCTGAATCTCAGGCAATTCCAGTTTCTCTTCCGCATTAACCTCACGTGCTGCTGTTAGTCCCATGACTGTACTCCGCAGGTCTGAAAGGGCAGCGGTAGCTTGGCGGCGCTCATCTTCGAACTCGCGAAAGAATCTCATTACAACCGGGGGATCTGTCTGAACGCCCTGTTTCTCTAGTCGCATGAGGGTAAGGACGAGATCAACTACTCCCCAACGTGTACGTAGTTGTCCTGAATCAACCGTAGCAACTTCATGCATTCGTTTAAACAATGAGATCGTTCGAGTTGCTATGTCACCAGAAGGATCAAATTTAGTATCTTCATACAGTGCCAACAGATCAGCTCCTTTTATCCCGGTCGGACCATCGGCCCTTACCAGAGCCAGAATTATTGCTGACATCTCGTCCAATGAGCGACGTCGGCTAGTGATCTTTGTCTCGGACCAGAGTTGGTGATTTGCAAGCCGATTGGCTACAAAGTCTCGTACAGGCACATCCATAGCGTTGCGTTTCTCTGCTGCATTAAGCGGCTCGCCGTTTTGTAGACGTTGAAATAGCTCGCGAATCTCATCATCATTGTCGGTCTCGAGTTCTGTGATGGTCACTTTAGCGAACTGAAGACGATCTTGAGCGTTCTGTGGTAACTCGGACCACCGCTTTCCACCTATGGCATCATCTGTAGGATATTTTTCACTCTGAAGCAGAGGAAAATCATCGGACAGGAATCTCCAGATTGCTGTCAACCGTTGAACTCCATCAATAACATCAAACAAATACTGGGAACCATCTGGAAGCTTTCGCAGAAAGATTTTTGGAAGATCGAAACCACGGAAAATTGAGTCTAGCAACAACTGCTGCTGAGGTTTAGACCAAACGATCCCGCGCTGATATTCTGCATCAAGATTGATTCGATCGCGGAAGTCAGCAAGCATCCTCACACTCCACTCACTTGTTTCACGTCGCATAGCATTCCTTTCATTGTCAGCGATTCTCGCTCAAGGTAGCTGATTTAGGATCTGTAGATTAATCCTAGGGTGTCGTCAGCAGTGTTGAGGGAGGTTGCGGATGCACAAAGGAAGTTTTTGGTATCTTGTATGTAGAACCCTATTGTCAGAGCAGTTGCGTAACCTGGATCCACCTTTTGGATTGGTGGCGTTGGGTGTACAATAACGCTGTTTTAGTGGGTGAGATCCCCAGTGGGCGCAGCTCAGCCATAATGACAGTGACAACACATGCGGGAAGCTTCTGACTCTGTAACCTGGGTGATCTATATCAGTATCGACATCAAACAGCTTTGACCCCGCCAGCACTCAGATCGCTTCACAGTATGTTGCCCACAGCCCAACACTGGCAATTGTGTTATTAATTAATACACCGCTGCTGATACATTTTTTGCTTTTGTTATAATAGTTATAGTTTTTGCTGTTACGCCAGCTTGTGCTTCTTCTGCTTCGGCGGCTGATGTGAGGTCGGCAGTTTTTGTTGTCTTTGTCTTTGCTTTTACTGCTTCTGGTGCAACTTCTGTCACTCTTGCTAGTGCGGCTGTTTCTTCTAGAAGAGAGGTTAGTGTTTTCGGTTTTACTTCTATTGTTTTCCTTTCTTTGCTATTACGCGGTAAAACCCCGAGGGTGTTTTCCTTCGGGGTTTTGTTTGTTTCGTATTATTCCGTTCTGCTGTTACGCATGTCGTGTTACTGTGATAGTCCACTCTGCAGATGGGGCAGCGTCTACACTAAACCAAATGCTAATACCATCATCTCCTACTACCACAACATCACTGAAGGCTCCTGCAGTAACTATCTCATTTGCTACTAGGCGACTGTAGTGCAGAGACTCAGCGCGCACAATGAAATTGTTTCCGTTGTTATGTCTATTGTGGTTCCCTGCGACCTCTGCGGTGACTTTCCATGCTCCCGCAGAGAGAGGTATGGCCTCCGTAACGTCCTTGCCTGTCCCCGTGAGAGTTCTGCTGTTCGCTACTGGGCCGGGCGTGACAGACGGAGAGGTCGTCGTATTGCCTGTTCTGTGGTCTACATAACATTTGAGGATGTGTGCCAGTTGCCCACGTGTTACTTTGCTGTGAGGCTCAAAGGTGTCTGCTGTCTTCCCCCTAATACACTGTGTGTCTGCCAATGCATAGATAGCTTCTTTATGTGGATTATCGTCAGCTACATCCTTAAATGTAGTTGTAGCCACAGCCATCCCAACTATGAAAGTTAAAGCGAAACACGTTATTACTGTTAATACTCTGTGTGTCATTGTTATTCCTTTATGCTTTTGCGTATCTCTCTATCACCCTCCTCGTCGTGTTGTCAGCACCTCTCTTAGAAGCTGTCGCGTTGTTTTGTGCTGGTGGTGGGTTGTTGGGGTGTTTGTG
>JAPPJC010000079.1 GCA_028820455.1 Acidimicrobiaceae bacterium | reverse complement strand
ATTTTCTTGTCGCGAAAATGTGTCATATAGCATCAAAAACGCGACAAGAATTTTTTAGGGCGGGTGATCTCACCTCTGGGTGTACACGATTCTGCTGGAATAGCTCAGCATTTTTGCTGGTGCCTCAGAAATAAACGGGGTAATGGAGGTGCACAAGGGAACTCAAAGACGGTTTTGTGGGTATTGCGGCGTTAGACTCCTGACCCGTTGGTAACTACGATGCTCTCAGCGGTCTGGTTCGGATTGGCTCATCTCAGACACAAACCACCTTAGATCGCGAAGTACCTGTTTAGGTCACCTAGCAACGGGGATGTGTGGGAGGCACACGAACGGGCTGGCTGTCATCTGATTGAGCCCATCTGGGATTAGGGGTTTCCGGGGTCAGACCCCCAAGACTGCAAGGCCAGCGAATCTAGCCGCTTGTGCTTGACGCACGTCGAAAGTGAGAAGTGTGGTCGATTCGCCGGTTCTACGAGCTGCTGCCACGTGTAGCGCATCCAGTGACCGGCACAACGTCTGTTCGGCTATGCGTGCCGCCTCAGCGCATGTAGAGGCATCAAGACCAACAAGCGCAAACGCGTTTAGATCATCTTCTAGTTGTCGACGCGCTATGAGTAACTCGTCACCATCCAACAGTCTTGCTAAATTACGTCTGAGCTCCACCTCGGTCAATCTGGATGTTATCAATACCGGATCAGCTGCCAAGAAATGCTCAGCCACAACGGAGTCACGCTCAGAGATGTAGCGTTTCATCAACGCGCTGGTGTCCACATACATGGTCATCCGCGGTCATCCTCAAGCACTTCGGTGACGCTAAGCGAGGCCTTGAAACGTTTGGCGGGTCTGAGGCCACCGGCCCGTGACGCTGCGGTTATCCAACCTTCTCTTATGCCCTGTTCGATCATCGACATACCCGTCAAACCCGTGAGACGAGCGACAGATTTACCCCTGTGAGTCACTATAATCACCTCACCTTTAGCAGCCTTGTCCACATATTCCGACAGATGAGCCTTGAGTTCGCGTATTCCGACTTCCATGTAGTCACTATACCCACATTATGAGACTACATCAACATTGTCACGTGAAGCTTCTGTCGGCTTTGACGTTAACTCGGGCAGACTCCACCGATAGTGGTTTGCCCGCCTTCGGAGCAGATGGCTGGACTTCAATGCTCAGGTGCATCTGAGTCCCCTCCACTCGAACGCAGCGAGTGTTGAAAACCGAGTAGCTAAGACCGAACCACCCGATCCACTCAAATTCCGCAAATAACCTAATTATACTCTAGCCATGTGGCTCGTCGTCTCCGCGGCCCCGTCGGGATCGCCCCTGGAATCGTCGTTTTGCAGTGCTCCACGGTGTCAAGATGATCATCGACGAGAAGGACACCGAAGCGGCCGCAGCCACTGGCGTGACCTTCCCGACGTCCGCGCCTCCCCCGGCCGACTTCACCATCATGGTGAGGATGGATCATTGAAGTGATCGTCAACACGACGATCACTCATTGTAGGGACCCGGGAACCTCTCCCCATCGAAATGCACAAGATGAGTCGGATGATCGGCTGTCCATACCTCGGTTTCCCACGATATGTCGGTCAGATACTTCTTCATAATGGCTTGGTTGAGAAAACAGGAGACGAAAACAAGTCCTGCTGTGCAACCACTGAACAATTCCCTGGGTTCGATATGGCGTTTGTTATCGACAGGGTCATTTCCACTCCCTGCGGCAAGTCGACTGGGATCTTAAGCAGGTCTCGCTCCCGCCTGTAGGCAGCTTCAAGTCCTGGTCGCTCCTTAAGATACCTGCGCAGGTTTTCTTTGAACTCAAGCGTTCCATGAGACCGGATGAGATCCAATGCTTCGGGTGTCACCTGGTAGCACCACTTCGGTGAGTTGATAGGCCGAGTTGGATCATCGGGATTCTCAACGATCAAATGTCCCTGCAAGAATTGATGCAGTCGACTGTTCGCATTCGCAGTCGTGTCGTAATCAAAGAAGCTCAATTAGACCGGGAAAGCGAAAACGCCGGATGTCGGTCGCGTTGACTTGCGTGTTGCCGCTGAACATTCGGAAGTACGTGTCTATGAGATCGCTGTTGAGAAAATCCGCGAGACGCACGGCTTCATCTTCGTGTAGTGGTCCACGTTTGCGGTGGATGACGTTGATGTGGTTCTCGAAAGCTACAGAGTCGTATCCGTCTATGGGTTGGTAAACGCTTGCTGTGACACGGCGTTCTTCTTCTTTCGCTGTGAATCGTCTGACCAGCACGTAGTAACCGTTGGGAAACAGCAGCTGCGACGTTTGTGGGGAAACCGTGAACCCTTGAGGCTTGCGGATATCCAGCGGCCATTCAACGCTGCCCTTCTTGAGGTTACCAGGGTAGATGAGCGGAACTGTGCCCGCTGCCCGTGCCGAACCGAGAAAATCACGAGAACGGAAATCAACGACAGGACCGGTGGAAACGCTCAAACCCAACGAATGCAAGTCCGCGGGCAAGGCGGCAACCTGATCGGCGGCTTCTACCACATCAGCGTTTCCCGGTAAGTTGATGAACCGCTGAACGTCGTTGGGTGAAACGATACCACGGTGCGACACGTCATGCGTTTCGTGAGGTTCTGACAGGTGATCGGAGCGGGTTTCGACCCTGACAAGACCGTCAGGGTCAGCCGCGGATCTACGCATAGAGAAGATCACAGTTTCCTGAAGAACCGAAGATGAGCGGAACACCCTGTCACGACGGTCGAAGAGAATCACCCGACGAAACGAAGCCATGCTCGTGAGATAGCGGCGGAAACTCTTGAAGTACAAGCCGTTCGCAAATGATCTCGGTGTGATGGCTACGAGCTGTCCGCTATCACGCAGCAGCACCACAGCAACAGCCAAAAAAGCCGCGTACAGGTTGGGGCAGTCAACCCCGTGGTCTCGCAGAACCATACGTCGGCAAGGATCGGAAGCGGCAAGCTTCATATAAGGCGGATTCAATATGGCAGCATCGAAACGGCTGCCGTCCGTCCAAGCAGACGAGTCGCAGAAATCATGATCGATGATCCGCGTTGTGAGTTTCAAGCCATGCTCTTCAGCTGTGAGGTGTGCCCTGTGGACGGCTATTTCCAGCAGCTCCAACGCTTGCGGATCGGTTTCAACCAAATCGACCGATACATGCTCGAGCGAACCCCGCTCAATAATATCCACCACGAGTGCTAAGAACAGTGCCCCAGCACCCGCACCAGGATCGACAACCCTCAAAAAATCACCATCGGGTTCAATCAGCGTTGACATCATCCGAGCCGCCTCCGACGGCGTAGTAAACTGTCCGCGCCCAGACCTCTCATCCCGGCCGTTACTGCTCTCCAACTCCTGATTCAACTCATCAGTCAAATCCAAGAGCTCACCCAACCTGTATGTTGTCATCTCAATTAACGCCACAGCTTTACATCTCCGATCTTCTCCGAACACTTTAACATAAAGCCCGCTGTGACATCCACTGGAAGTGCGGTTACGGGTTCAAGCATAGAACCCACTGTGACACAAGCGACGGACTCTGGTAAGTATAGAACTAGATGTCATAACCGTGGATGTCAAGAAACCAGCTTCCATCCCGGACGGTGGGGGTTCAAGAATCCACAAACGCACCCACACCTGGTTAGCGAAGCGTGGTGTCACCAGTCGAACGGACACTCACCGACAATGGTGGCTGCTACCACAGCAACCATATGGCTATGAGTCATTAAATCATTGGGGTCGGTAGGTACCGAGTCCCTTCACCAGAGGCTGACGCGGGTGGCCGGTGGACACCGAGCAACGCCCTGCCAGTTCATACTCACAGGCTCGCTACGATCTAACATCAATCCCGCTCTCTGAACGGGAATGGGTCGCCTATGTCCGATTGTCATGCCCAGAGCACTGAGATGGGTGCCGACCAGATTCGTTTGGTGTGAGCGTTGTCGAGTGGCCGGGGAGGTCTTCCACCCGTATGCAGGAGTACGCCACAAGTGAAAGACTGCTCCAACCGGTCACGGAGCCAGAACAGGTGCCGTGCCTCGCTGCGTCCGCCATACACACCTACTTTCACTTCCACTGCTACGATCCCGCGGATTCCACCGTCGAGTATGAAATCCACCTCGCGGTCGTTACGACGGAGATGTTTCAGCTTGTAATGGACACCCGAAGTGAGTGTTTGGGTTCTCAGCTGAGCGGCCACGAAAGTTTCCAACAACCGGCCGCGCAAGTCGGCACTGCGGCGTATCACAGCCGCATCAACACCCCACGCCGCAGCAAGAAGACCCGCGTCGACCAGCAGGCGTTTGGGTGCTTTTCGTAGGTAGCTGATCCGGTTGGTGTGATATGACGGGGCATCCGCTACCAGGTAAGTGCGAGTGAGCAGATGCAGATAAGCAGTGCCGGTGTTTCGTGAAATACCGATATCGTCACAGAGTCGCTGAAGTGGGACCACACCCCCGGAATGCAGTGCGTAACAAGCCAGGAAATCCGCCAGCTTCGAACGGTTGTGACGACCCACGAGGCTGTCGACATTAACGGTGCCGTCGATCCGGTTACGTAACCGCGCCGTTCTCGCATCGGGATCTGATTCGTCCATGGTGTTGGGGTAGCCACTTTGCAGAGCCAAATCGATGTAGTCGTTCACGGAGAGGTCGATCTCATCGGTCTCCAAATCAACCCCTTCGAACAATCGGTATACAAGAGACATTCCGAGATTGCCACGTCGCTCAGCGACACTTAACGGAAACAAGTCAATCGCTTCGGAACGCCCGGTGAGCGGCATTTGCTCCCAGCTATCACCACGCACCGATCCGGTGATGACGAACTGGCCGGGTGTGTCTGATGTGTCCAGGTGGGTCTTCACAGCCCACAAGACCTCGGACACTTCCTGCCATTCGTCTATCAAGAGAGGAGCCCGCTGGCCTGACAACGCAGAGCGGGGGTCTTCTCGTACGGCCATAGCAGTGTCCGGGTCTTGCATCGCCAGAACAGCTCCTGCCTGCTGAAGTGCTGTTGTGGTTTTGCCCACCCCGCGGGGGCCACGAAGTTCAACAGCAGCAGAGCGTGACAATGCCCGCTGTAAGTGACTATCGACCAGTCTCGGGATGTATTTCTCAGTGCCTCCCGGTGCTGCTGAGGTGAGAACCGGTAATTCGTCCTGGAGCCTCACCGCTCGGCGTACCGATTCATCTGGATTCATTGAAACCTCCAAGCTCCAAGCGCATGTACACTATGTGCCATCGACGTCATTCCTCCAGTACAAGTCTAGAATCTGCGCGTTCTGAACCTACTAATCTATGCGTTTTAAACCTCTGAACCTGCGCGTTCTGATACCACCACCGGCCTGAGAAGACATTCAAACGATTATCTTGTGCAAGATTTGTCAGAATCATTGTCTGCTTCCTCATAACACAAATCCGAACAGCCAGCCTCGACAGACACACATTTCGGAAGATTGTTCTGGTAGCCTTCCGTAATGGCTGTGGTTTCGGAAGACTATAGTGGGAGTGCTGTCACGGTTGACTGGAGAGGACACCGCGTGCGGGCGTGGGTGCCTGCGCTTTTGAGAGAGCGAGACCTCACCCTATCGACAGCCACAATACGAGCAGCCGAACGCGCTGTTACCTCCCTGCGATTGGCGGACACCCGGTTACCTTCGGAATGGGAGCCGATGTCTCGTTTATTGCTGCGCCACGAAGGGGTGGCTTCATCAGGGATTGAGGGTCTGCGTGAACCGATTGAGTCTGTGCTGGTAGCGCAACGAACAGACGCTGGCGGTACCGCCGGGTGGGTCGCTGACAATCTCGCGGTAATCGACGCGGCACTGAGAACAGCCGATGAGCCGCTGAACCCCGGGATGTTACACCGATGGCATGAACGGCTCATGCAGCACAGCCAACTACCAGACCACATGGTCGGTCAGCATAGGCTGACCCTCGGATGGGTCGGCGGCACTTCCCCCATCGACGCGGCCTACATCCCTCCACCACCGTCGGAGATCCCAGAGCTCGTCAACGACCTCATCGTGTTCGCTGACAACAATCAAGACGGCCTTGACGCGGTATCACAAGCGGCACTCACACATGCGCAGTTCGAAGCGATCCACCCCTACAGCGACGGCAACGGGCGTCTCGGACGGGTGCTCATATGCCGTATACTGAGACGCAGCGGCGTCACCACACGCTCGACAGTGCCGGTAAGCACGGCAATCGCCCGTGATCCCGGTGGTTACCTCTCGGGATTGCATCTCTTCGAACAAGGCAGCCCCGATCCGTGGGTGAGATGGTTCGCCGAGACCTCAGAACGGGCAGCAGCCAGCACCGAGTCTCTGATAAAACAGGCGACACAACTCTTGGAGCGGTGGAAGAAAACCACATCGGAACTGCGAACAGACCATACAGCGCGTGCACTGTTGACGCTTCTACCCCAATGCCCGGTGTTAAACGCACACGACGTGTCGGAACTACTCGGTGTCAGTGAACGAACCGGGCGGACCGCTCTGGCGAGCCTGGTCACCTATGGGATCCTCACACCGATAGCCGGTCTGCGCACATCGAAGACGGGCAGGACCCGCCACTGGTTCGCCGCTACTGAACTGCTCGACCTACAACCACGGTGACAGCACACGACCAGGAAGCCGTCCCATCACAGAGTGATGTATGCCGGGTCAGACCGGCACCCCGGATTCAGCTTGACATCAGGATCATGGGAGATATTCGCAGTAGCGGCCACTGCTAGGCCACCGCACACCCATCATCAGACACAAGATACATACAACCAACCGAAATAACACCGATCAGGCTGAGCAGAACCAGGCACAGCAACTAGCCGAAATAACGCTTACTTCTTATCTGTGTCCGTGTCAACTGTTTCAGTGTTAGGGGCAGCGGTTTTCGAGTACGACCAGGCACGAGTTTTGAGTAGATACAATAACGAGCCAATGATGAGGATTGCGCTCATATAAATATTGATCCGCACGCCAAACAGAAGACTGGCATGGTCGATGCGAATGGCTTCAATCCATAGTCTGCCTATCCCATATCCTCCAATATAGGCTACCAGTATCGAGCCTGGCCGCAGCATTTTGCGACGGTCGATAAGAATGAGCAGCAAACACAAGAACACATTCCAAATCGCTTCATACAAAAAAGTCGGGTGAAAGGTTTCCGAGTCGGCGTAGAGCTCAGGGCGAAAACGTTCGTCTATCCGTAAACCCCACGGTAAGGTGGTGGGCAACCCGAACAGCTCTTGATTGAACCAGTTGCCGAAACGACCGATCGCTTGCGCTAAAGGCAGACTCGGTGCTATAGCGTCGACTGCGGCAGCTTTATCCATTTTCAAGCGTTTCATCACCCAAAACGCCGTCACAATGCCCGCTGCCAAGCCACCCGGAATACCCAGACCACCCTTCCAAACAGCGAACGCTTCAAGCCATCCATCTTCATAATGGTATTGCTTCCAGTCGGTGAACACATGATAAGCACGGGCACCGATAAGCCCGGCTGGAACGCTCCACAAAGCCACATGAGTGATTTGATCAGGATCAGCACCATAAGCTGCCCATCGTCTTTTGGATAATACCACCGCCGCGAGTACGCCCAAAGCTATCATCAAGCCGTAGGCATGCAATTGCAGAGGCCCCAGGGTGATGCCGCTCGTTCCTGGGCTTGGTATGGCAGCAAGCATTTCTAATCCACTGATATGCACGTGTTGTGCTCCCTTATGTTTAGCCGAGTAGGTTGCATGTTACTATCCGCACATAGCAAAGACGTGTTCATCCTATGAAATTCGCGGTGATGAGTTGTGAAATTCATGCCGATACGAGATTAGCGAACTATTCAGCACCGCTCCCGTCAAAAATCCCATCGCCAATAGGTACAACCACAACAGGAGGCTTAAAGCACTACCGAGAATTCCCAATACAACGTTAATCCCACCCGATGCGAATTCAAGATAAACACGGAATCCCGCGGAAACTGTCAACCACCAAAACGTTCCCAGAAAAGCACCGAAAAGATGATACCTCCATGCCACTTTGTGTTTAGGCACGAAACAATAAAAAGACGCCATCCATAGTACTGTGACACATACCACAAGCGGCCAACGCGCCCAGTACCACGCAAAAGCAAAAAGTCGATTGGCACCGAAGTGGCTCAGCCAGTTATCAACTATGAGAGGCCCGACAACTGCCATCGCTCCCAATAATATCGACACCAACAACGTGACTATCATCACCACGAAACCCAGCAATCGAGCAAACAGCCAGTTGTGACGTTTTTCAATATTGTAGACCACGCATAATGCTCGTACCACCGCGCCAAAGCCACGAGAGGCAGCATAAAGCGATATCACGATGCCGAGTGTTATCGAAGCAGCCCCAGAACGGTTGAACAGGTCAACCACAATCTCTCCTAAGGAGTTGTCAGACCCGAACACATTGGAAATCTGATCTGTGATCCACGTTTTAATAGTGGAAGTCGTATCTTGACCAATAACGGAATCAAAAAAACCCAGAAAAGATACGAACACAATAGTAAGGGGAAACAAGCCCAAAACAGTAAAAAAAGCGATCTCAGCGGACAATCCGCCAACACGCTTATCACTCCAACTCTTGTTGAACTCTTCAGCCAACCAACGTGTTCTGGTTAGCTTCTGTGAGTGGCCTAACTTCTTTTGAGCTAACTTCCGTACACTGTCTTGCCAGCGGGTTTTAAAAGACCGGTCATTGCTCATGGCCTGCAATGCGTGTGCCTGCTAGAAACCG
The DNA here is from genome assembly GCA_028820455.1 of Acidimicrobiaceae bacterium. Taxonomy (GTDB): domain Bacteria; phylum Actinomycetota; class Acidimicrobiia; order Acidimicrobiales; family Aldehydirespiratoraceae; genus JAAXHB01. Next base: position 4,600 of record JAPPJC010000079.1, on the reverse strand, counting down.
AAGTCATACAAGGTCATACAAGAACGCAAGAAGCCGCCAGTACATCAGCTGCATCTCCGAGCATCACAATGAACGCATCCGCAGATGATCAAAGAACGCAAGAAGCCGCCAGTACATCAGCTGCATCCGCTGGTGTTTCCGCAGTGAGCACAGACAAAACAACTACCAGCTCTCAGCATTCTTATCCCACATGTCATGCACATCGGAGCACCCGCAACCATCAGACTATGAGAATTGTCGGTATCCCCGACTTTTTCTCGTGTGGCATCCGCAACAAGGGAATGGCCGTTCAGCAGATCTATTCCAACAGAACTTTCGACAGCATGTTCTTCCACACCGGGCAGTGTCGGTTGTTCTCGTTCTTTTGTGGTGTAAATACCCAAACTCTTTCGTTCTTCCGACTCTAGGTACATGATCGCTAGTTTGCGGAACAAGTAGTCCATCAGGCTGTTGGCGATACGCATATCCGGATCGTTGGTAATGCCTGCCGGTTCAAAACGCATACCCACGAACGCTCTGCAAAATGCGCTCAACGGAACCCCGTATTGAAGGCCGTGGCTGAGTGATATGGCGAAAGCATCCATAATCCCCGCCAAAGTCGATCCTTGCTTTGAGACCCTCACAAAGATTTCACCCGGCCTGCCATCGTCATACTCTCCTACCGTCACAAAGCCCTTACAATCGGCAACCTTGAATTCGAATGTGCGTGACTGGCGGATTCGTGGCAGACTTTCACGTGAAGGCGTGCTGGACACTTGAGCAGCTCTGCCTGCATTTTCGGATGAGCTGATCTCGGTGTCTGTGTCTTGTCCTGAATCATCGGAGATACCAGAATTCAGCGGCTGATCCACTTTGCAGTTGTCACGGTAGACAGCCACAGCTTTCAAACCAAGTTTCCAGCTTTCAATGAATAATTGTTCCAAATCCTCTACTGTTGCTTCAGTCGGGACGTTAACCGTTTTCGAGATAGCACCCGACAGCAGGGGCTGCACTGCTGCCATCATTTTCACGTGTCCCTGCCAGCTGATAGGGTTGTCACCGAACGAGCATTCAAACACCGGTAGGTGTTCTTCCTCCAATGGTGACCCGACAACGCTATGATGCTCTGAGATGTGATCCAAGATCCGCTGTGAACGAACTTCGTCGTAACCAAGCCGATGCAGTGCTCTCGGTATCGTCTGGTTGACCATCTCCATAGTGCCTCCACCCACTAGCTTCTTTTGTTTCACCAACGCTAGATCGGGTTCTACACCAGTGGTGTCGCAGTCCATCAGCAGACCGATAGTGCCCGTTGGTGCTAGTACAGTGGCCTGACTGTTACGCACACCGTTAATAGGAGCTTGCTCGCAAACCTCATCCCATACTGATTGTGCCGCTTCCAAAAGCTCATCGGCCACCAGGTTCTCGTCGATGTCATCAGCTGCGGAACGATGCATATCCAAGACTTCGAGCATATGATCACGATTTTCGTGGTAGCCGGCAAAAGGCCCTAAACGGCTTGCCGTCTTGACCGATACACGGTAAGCCTCACCTGTCATCAAAGAAGTGACAGCAGCTGCCACTGCACGACCTTCGTCTGAGTCGTAAGGCAACCCCAAAGCCATAAGCAGGGCCCCTAAATTGGCGTAACCGAGACCAAGCTGGCGAAAAGCACGCGTGGTTTCACCGATGGCTTGCGTGGGATAGTCGGCATTGCCTACCATTATCTCCTGTGCGGTAAATAGCAGTCGAACGGCGTGACAGAACCCTTCCACGTCGAAAATGTCGTCACTGTCCAGAAAGCTCAACAGGTTCACCGACGCAAGATTGCAAGCACTATTATCCAGATGAACGTATTCCGAGCATGGATTACTAGCAGAAATCGGGCCAGTGTTCGCAGCTGTGTGCCACCGATTGATGGTGCTATGAAATTGCATACCCGGGTCGGCGCATTCCCAAGCAGCTTCTGCAATCTGTTTCAACAACTTGCGAGCCGATACTCTCTTCACTGTTGAACCACCGACGCGAGCGGTGAGCTCCCATTCCTTGTCTTCTAGCGCGGCTTGCATGAAATCATCGGTGACGCGTACGGAATTATTAGCGTTCTGGTATTGAACAGAAATCGAATCAACGCCATCCACACCCATGTCAAAACCCGCTGCCGCCAACACTCGAGCTTTGCGTTCCTCATGGGCTTTGCACCAAATAAAATCTTCAATGTCAGGATGATCCGCGTCGAGTATCACCATTTTCGCTGCTCGACGTGTCTTACCTCCTGATTTCACGGTACCCGCCGAGGAGTCAGCACCACGCATGAAACTCACAGGCCCGGATGCTGTACCACCTCCTTGTAGAGGTTCACAACTAGCGCGGATGTGCGACAGGTTGACACCCGAACCGGAGCCCCCCTTGAATATAAGCCCTTCCTCGGTGTACCAATTCAGAATTGAGTCGAGAGTGTCGTCAACCGACAGGATAAAACAAGCCGAAGCTTGCTGTGGTACCCCATCCACGCCGATGTTGAACCATACCGGAGAGTTGAAAGCTCCTCTTTGAGTGATAAGCAGATGAGATAGTTCATCTGAAAATATTTCAGCTTCGGTCTTGTCGAAGAAATAACCATCCCGCTCTCCCCATGTGGTGATTGTTCCCACTATGCGGCTCACCACTTGACGCAACGATGTTTCACGCGCCGGTGTGTTGAGTGTTCCCCTGAAATATTTTTGAGCCAAAATGTTGGTGGCATTCTGTGACCACTTTTTTGGTACTTCCACTCCGGTTTGTTCAAACGCTACAGACCCATCGCGGTAGTCGACCAGTCGCGCATCACGCTTCTCCCAGATGACTTTCTCGCTTTTCTCAAGCTTGTCGATGATAGTGAAATACCTTTCAAAACCCAAACCAGAAGCAACTTTTCGGCCTGTTGAATTGGTTGGAACATCTGTTTTGTGTCCTGATATGGGTTTGGGCTCTGATACGTGATCTTCAGTAGAAGCCGAAGCCGGAGACGCAGCAGCTAGAGTCGTCGCCACATCAGGCTGCTGACTCCTTGGCTTTGTGGATGAACCTATAGGTGTAGAAGTCAATACTGCCAATTGTCTTATCCTTTCTTAAAAAAATTAGATCTTGAAATCTTAAAAATAGACTCGTAAACGAAATGGTAAATGTTGTGCAATCTGTGTGCAATCAATGCAAACCCAACCGGGCTGAATGGTCATCTCCAGATGGTTTCCGTTGAACATCACGGCAAGCTGATTGGCCAACCAGGTATCGCCTGATACTCCATTGTCCTGTTTTGGTGTGACACATCAAGGCATACCACGCTAGGGATACATATCCTTTCTCCCGAGATGCAACTCGTTCGTTGTGTGGCACAATAATCAAGGCATACCGTGTTCGGTATGGTCATTTCATGCCACCACCCCGCATTCAACAAAAAGACAGTGATGTAATTTAAGTCACAGGGCTGAAACTTCAAAGATTTTAACACGCCTACTGAGAAATACTATGATCTTTTGATTAATTTTGCTTGTTTTTTTTGAACCGACACTCAAAGACAAACAAAAAAAGTCGCTTTAACAGGGAAATCATTGCTATAATTTCAATTTTAGATCTTAGTGAGGCAGGGATTGTCAACTGAGGGGTTGTTGTTGTGTTCATTGGTATCGCCGAGGGAAACATAAGTCTAGTTCAAGTAACTGAATATGAAGATACGTAAGTTGCTGCCATACCCTCAAACCAAGGTCAGCCCACTTGATCTTTACACAAAGCTATCAAGGCCAATACCGGCAGATCGACCTTGGGTGATGGCTAACATGATCACCTCAGCCGATGGTGCCACAGCCATACACGGTTCTAGCGAAGCTTTCGACAATCCAGCTGACAAGGCTGTTTTTTCTGCGATCAGAGGCTGCGCCGATTGGGTGTTGGTGGCCGCTGAAACGGTACGGGCAGAGCGTTATTATAGGCTACCGAAGCCTAGGTCGGATATGAGAGAAGTCCGAAAATCTTCGGGGTTACCTGCAGGTCTCCGCCTAGCGGTGGCGAGCAGCAGTTTAAACCTTCCACTTGACTTGCCTATGTTCACCGACCGTCAGCCTGATAGTGATCTTCCCGTGATTTTCGCAGGTTCCGATGTTTCTGCTGAAACTTCAGCAAAGTTCGTGGGTTTAGCCGAGGTGATCGTTTCTGATTCTCGGATTTTCAAACCAGCCGAAATACTGGCAGAGCTAAAACGTCGTGGCGCGCGGGTGGTTCTTTGCGAAGGAGGGCCTTCGTTCAATGCACAATTCGTTGATGCTGATTTGCTCGACGAGCTATGTCTCTCCACCGCACCGCTGCTAGTTGGAGGTGTCAGCAACCGGATTGTCCACGGGTCGCAACGAGTGGTGCCGTTGCCGCTGAAACTAGACCATCTGCTGGAAGCAGAAGGCACACTCTTTGCTCGTTACCTAACGCAGAGAAGCTGAAAAGCTCACCCAGAACCAAACACGATAAAAGATACAGAGCAAACACTTTCAGGAACGTCCGACTGGGTTCATGCTACTGTCAGCCCACCAAACCAGCTTTGTGGTGTGTCGCAAACATTCTGGTGCTATAATGAGCATATGTACTCGAGATA
>JAPPJC010000072.1 GCA_028820455.1 Acidimicrobiaceae bacterium | reverse complement strand
ACCATCTTCGAGTCTCTCCCACACCCTCTAGTGCCCGCCCATTTCCGAAGAGCCATAACAGCAGCAGCGAAAGCAAACGTTCTTCGAATGCTCAGCACACGCACAACAACAGGTGTCGCAAAAACTGACACAAACACCAGAAAGGCCGCACCTCCAACACTTACCGTGGTCAACCCACGCACTTCCCTAAGGTAGAAAACCATCCCCACCATAAACAGACGCAGCAGTTGAATGCCCACAGCAAAAGCCGTAGCTGCCAACAGTAGATCAAAAACCCTGCAACTTTGCAGAGAAACACTGCGACGTTGTAAAAAAGTGCTTCTCACGAACCTTGTCCTATTCCTCAACCTGTGCGTATCTCTGTGCGTATCTTCCTCAACCTATGCGTTCAAGCAATACTTACAAAACCAAGACTTACAGACAGGCGACAATTACTGCAATCTATCATTCTAGATTCATGCTGACGCCAGTGCTCACTGCGATACCTTACAAGCAGACAACAATCACCAGCCTGATGACCACAGGCAGCAATTACCGACTGTTTGTTGCCTGATTACCAGTCGACCTACTCAGTCGGTGCGATAAAGACAGCGGATATCCCAGATGGCGTACAACCAGCAGTCTAGGGGCTACCCCTCGGGAACGGGCAGGCGGTAGAGGTAGCGGATATCCCAGATGGCGTACAAGGTGGGGGTCACATTACCGAATACGTTGCGGGCTGCTGTGAGCCGCTCACTCAACGTGGTGTAGATGAGAGGCACGTTCTCGGCTGCGATTTCCTGGGCGCGATGATAGTATTCAACCCGTTTTTCATGGTCGAGTTCTTGACTGGCCTTAACGTAAAGTTCATCGATCTCAGCTTCCCATTCGGTGGCCGGTTCCTCCTGGAACGGGTACCACAAGTGGAAATCACCGCTACTATGCCACATCACAATCCCGCTGTAAGGATCAGAACCCGAGCCAAAACCAATGATCACAGCTTCCCAAACGTAAGTATCGGTGAGGCTGTGTTCCAGGTCGCTGAACTCTATCAGCTCGAAACTGACGTTCAATCCGATCTCTTTCATGCCGTCTGCGATAATCCGGCCCACTTTTTCACGCACACTGTTGTCAGTGTTGGTCACCATCCGAAACTCTATTTCATTGCCTTCCCCGTCTTCACGGATGCCGTCGCCATTGGTGTCGACCCAGTCAAGCTCATCAAGCAGCTCCTTGGCTTTGCTGACATCGTAGGGATATGTCATGACATCAGGATTGTAGAAATCCTCCGCTGCAGGACTAATAGGCGACCACTGCGGATAACCAAGACCATGCTGCACTTCTTCGATAATGGCGTTTTTGTCGACACTGTAAGCCACAGCTCTTCTGAACGTAAGATCGTCGAACCATCGACGCTTGTGATCAGCCACGTAAGGCACGCTGCTATCAGGGATTCGGCCAGGGTGTACGTTGAATGTCAAAAATGTACTACTGAAACCCGGGCCACGCCGATGGATGGTGAAGTTTTGTTCTTCCTGGAGTGCTTCCAGCTCAGCATACTCCTCACCTAACACACCATGCACATCCGACTGCCCTACTTTGAATGCTTCCAACTCGGCTTCAAGATTTTCGACTATCGTATAAACAATTTCGTCGAGATAGGGTAGGCGGTTGTCTTCCGCGTCGGTCATCCAATAATTGGGATTGCGGACTAGCACAACCTGCTGTTCAGGGGTGTGACTTTCAATAACGAACGGTCCTGTGCCGATGACTTCGGCAGGATCGGTGTCGATATCCCACACCTCATCAAAAGTATCGTTTTCCACATGCTGTTCAAGGATGTGCTTAGGGTATATCGCCGTACCCATGGAACGCAAAAACGGGGCAAACGGTACCGGTAGCACAAACCCGACAGTGTGATCATCGATGATCGTAACAGTCATTCTACTTTGCTGCCATTCACCGTTCTCATCCAAAAACCGGAACTCGAAAGCTGCGCGAGCATTAGTGTCGATATCGTCGTTGTAAATGATCTTGTTGAAAGTGAAACCCACGTCATGTGCTGTAAAGGGGGTACCGTCATGCCAAGTGACATCACGGCGAAGATTGAACTGCCAACTCAGACCGTCTTCGGAGCGTTCCCACGACTCCGCCAACGCTGGCTCTACTTCATCTGTCAGCCATGAAAGCTCTGTGAGGCCTTCGAACAGATAGCCCAACACGTTTGACGATGAAGCGTCATCAGCGATTGCCAGATTAAAAGTAAGCGGCTCTGATATTGTGGCAATCGTAAGGTCGCCACCATATTGGCCAGCCGTGTATTCAAACTGCTCGGCGTTTCTTTTGAGCTCATCCACTATCAAATCGAGGGCAGCATCACCCTCCTGGGCAATACCAGAATCTTGAGCACCCCCTGCGTTCTCATCAGCCTCATCGCTTGAGCAAGCAACCAAAGCAAGCATCGAGAAGGAAAGAATGATAGTGATACGAGTCAACACGGATAAATGTTTAGAAGTTCTTTGCATAAACCCTGAGTTTAACGCAGCTCTATGACACAACGCACAAGAAAAACTGAGAAATCAGCAGAAGATTCCAAACAACATCAACAACTAGTGATTAACTGAAGAATATAGTATAAGAAGCCGACAACAAAACGCTTGGAAGCAAAAAACGGTTGGAAGCAACAAAAGCAGCTCGAAAGGTGGAATGATCAATAAAGTTCTAGCTCGGTTTGTCACAGCTCACCCTTACGTGACAATCAGCGTACTCATGGCTGTTACCGTGGTGCTTGGTGCCGGTGCGATATGGCGTGCACAACCACCGGAAACAAAGGCCACTCTTCCCCAAAATAGCGAAGTTGCCCATGCCCTAGCGGAAATCGGTGAACTCTTCGGCGAATCAGGTGAAGCCAATGTGGTAACGCTGGTCTTCCGCGGTGACGCATTAACTCCTGAAGGGCTCACCCAGATGGATGATCTACTTGCCACCATGACCAGTGAACCCAGTGTGGCCCCGCTGCTGATACCGGGCAACCCGGTGACAGCACCCTCCGATCTGATCAAGCTGATATTGCAGGTGGACGATTTTGAAGCTGTCACACAGACTGACATCGACTCCATCCAAGGAGGCCCCTCAGAAATCGTGGGAGCACTCGCCGCGATGACTGGAAACGATACTGACAACACCCCGGTTGCGGTTGCCGTCATCAGACTGCAGAACACAAACGACGAGCAAATCGAAAACGCAGAACGCAAGATCAGTGAACTTGCAGCCACTGATCAGGGCCCGCTGCTGGTGAGCAGCGTCTCTTCGGTGATTATCGAGGACGAATACAAGCAAGCCACAGAAACAGGAATGTTACCGCTGGTGGGAGTAGCGTTCATATTGATAGCGGCTTTAACGTTCCTCTTCCTGCGTACGATTTCAGATCTTCTATTGACAATAGGCGGGCTTTTCATATCGGTGATTTGGATCGTGGGGACGGAAGGCTGGCTCGGGCCCAAAGCCCTCGACATCATAGGTCCCCCGAATTCGCTTACCACTATGGTGCCGATAATCGTACTCGGCCTCACTGTGGACTATTCAATCCAAATCGTTTCCCACTACCGCGAACAACGCAACGCCGAAAACACAGTAGTGGAGGCAGTGCGTACGGGGTGGAACAACGTTTCTGTCCCTTTGACGCTGGCTGCTGTCACAACCACTGTAAGCCTGTTCGTCAACCTGTTTTCCCCTATCGGGATAGTATCTGACTTCGGAGTTGTCGCAGGTTTGGGAGTGACGATGAGTCTGATCGTCATGTTGACGCTGATACCGGCAAGCCGGACTATCATCGACCAAAAACGCGAAGCGAGAGATACTTTGCAACCGGCACGACCGATTTCGAATGCCTTGCCCGGTGTTCAACGGACAGCTGAACTGCTGGGGAGGCAGCTCACCCGCAAACCTACACCGTATATCGCTGCTGTGATGGTTATCGTGATCGGGCTGGGTTTTACGACTACGCGACTTGAGTCTGAGTTCAGCATCCGTGATATTCTGCCAAGAGGTGGAACCCTGCTGAGAGACCTGGAAACCCTAGATGCGGCTGTCGGTGGTTCAACCGAGATGGTCACTGTTCTGGTCAAGGCTGAAGCCACGGAAACACGTACTCTTTTAAACCTAGGGGATCTCACCGCCGCATTCAAAGACCACGAACTTCGCCCGCGTGCAGTTGCCGGGCCCATACAAGCATCATATGAGACGTATTTGCGTGACTGGACAAACGACAGTGGGCAGCCTGGAGACAAATACGACCCTGAACTTGCGGACCTTTTCAGCGAAGCATCGTCCGATGTCAAACTTGACGCAGCTTTGATGCAAAAAATACTCAACCAGCTTGAAGCAAAAGAACCGGGTGTGGCACACCTTCTGGTCAACAACCCGGAAGGGGTTGACGCCATTCTGTTTCAGTTTCCCATATATTCCAACGACCCAGCACAAACAAGAGCACTCCAAGAAGAAATCAAGGCACTCTGGCGAGGTGAAGACGACGAACTAGCAGCAACTTCCGAAAGCATAATTTCAATCACGGTAACAGACTCCATCACAGATCGTCAAACAGAAGCCATCAGTTCTACGATCTTAGCAGCTCTCACTGTTTTAGCTGTTTTCTTTTGGATCACGGTGCGTAAGCCTGCTTTGGCTCTTATTGCGGTGAGCCCGATTGTTCTTGTTTTGATTTCAGTGCTCGGCACCATGGCACTGCTAGGTATCCCTTACACAATTATCACAGCGATTATTACAGCCCTTTCGATAGGTATCGGTGTTGACTACACTATTCATATGATCCACCGGTACCGTGAGGAATACTCCCACGCGCGAGACCCTGAGAAAGCAGCAGTTCAAACGCTTTCCACTACAGGCTCAGCACTGCTAGGCTCTGCCCTGACAACCGCTTTAGGGCTTGGAGTGCTTGTGGCTTCGCCGCTTACAGCGTCTCAGCAGTTCGGTTTTACCGCAGCAATTACGATCGCTTATTCGCTGGTGATTTCTGTTCTGGTCGTTCCACCCGCTATGACAGTGTGGGGTGCATACCAAAACATGAGGTTAAGATCAAAAGTGAAAATATGGATGAACGAACTCGACGAAGAAATCGAGGCCGTATACTTACGCCACGAAGAAAAAGAACAAACCGAATCTTAGTCGGTAGCCGGATTACGCTGAGCATCCTTGGGTTATGACAATTCGCGCCGTTGCCTGGCAATGCGGATCTTCATCAAACCAACACAACACGGAGTACAGCCCCTCGAATCGATAAACCCCATCAAGCAACAGCACTGTTCTTTCTACCATGAACGAGACCGTCGCAAAAAACCTGCACAAAATCACAATAATAGACGAAGCCATAGACAACTGGTGGGATCAACACCTTCGAGGCAAGCCTGTACTTGACCGCCTGTTCTACACCGCCTCAGAATCAGCTAACAACTCACTCCTATGGTATGTCCTAGGATCAACCCAAGCCGCAACCCGGCGCAACCCACGAGACGCCATAGAACTAAGCCTCGTCCTAGCCTTGGAATGGATCCTCGTAAACGGAGGAATCAAAACCCTATTCATGCGCAGCCGCCCCAGACACTTCAACCAGCACCCATACTCACTACGCCAACCCATAACGAGTAGTTTTCCCAGCAGTCATGCTAGCGCAGCCATGGTAGCAGCATCACTGATATCACGCAAAAGCCGACACCCACTACTATGGTACACACTGGCACTGACAGTGGCAGTCAGCCGAATCCACACCCGCGTACACCACCCCAGCGACGTAGCAGCAGGCATCAGCTTAGGATTAGTCATCGGAGCAATAGCTCGGCGCATACTACGATAAACACTAACCAACTAGTTAGACTCCACGGCGCGATATTTTCGGCTGTATTCCCTGTTACGCATACCCGCACGCTATATGCTACAGCAATTATATGCGACTTGTAATAGCCCGCTGTACCATCAAATACGCGGGTCGACTCCAAACACGGCTACCTCTGGCAACCCGACTCATCATGATAAAAGCAGACGGTAGCATAGCAGTACACTCCGACGGGGGAGCCTACAAACCACTCAACTGGATGAACGCCCCCAACCGGCTCATCACAAACCAAACACCCGGCAAATGGCACGCCATATCCCCAAACGGCTGCGACATGCTCACAATCAACATAAAAGAAATACTCCACGACACCACGCACAACCTAGGCGCAAACCCAGCCCCACAAAAAACCGGCACTGAAGCACAACTACAACAACTACTCGCAACGAACACTCATCTCATAGCCGAAAACCTCAAACTGATACGCAGAGAATACCCCACACCCATAGGCCCCGTAGACCTACTATGCAAAGACACAAACGGACACACAATAGCAGTGGAAATCAAACGCACAGGAGAAATCAACGGAATAGAGCAACTTACCCGTTACTTGGACTACTTGAACAACGATCCCATCCTCAAACCCGTCCGAGGCATACTAGTCGCCCAAACAATACGCCCCCAAGCCAAAACACTAGCCAACACCAGACACATCAAATACATCGAAGTCGACGACAACATCCTACACGATGCCAAACCAACCCAACCAACACTATTCTGAACACCACCACAAGCAATCACAGTAGTTACAGGCACAGCAAGAACCCTCATGGTGCACATCCCCCGAATCGACTATGACAAAAAGTTCACGGAACTCAATCTAATCTTGGGGCGTCTAACTACTATGCTCACTTCTATGACAAAAAAGTTCGGAATCATGGTTTTGCTGTGTTTTATCTCAGTAGCATGCGGTGCTTCAGACTCAGACTCGGAAAACCCGGAAGACCCGATAGGCGAACCCACCAACCGATCACCAGCCGATCCCGCAGATCCCGGTGAAACACCTGCGGAAACCATCTCAGGCCCGGAAGACCCGATAGGCGAACCCACCAACCGATCACCAGCCGATCCCGCAGATCCCGGTGAAACACCTGCGGAAACCATCTCAGGCCTGGAAGACCCGATGGGCGAACCCACCAACCGATCACCAGCCGATCCCGCAGATCCGACTGGCGATTGGGTTGCTGGTATCAATTCAGCCGGCTGGGATTTCCATCGGTATCTACAAGGTAACGCTGTTTCGAGTCCGGTGAGTATCGGTACTGCTTTCAGCATGAGCCGAGCCGGGGCATCAGTCGACTCCGGGACAGCACTTGACAAGATCTTCGGATTTCCAGAAACAGGTCTTCACGGTGCCGCCAATAATGTCGGTCTCGCTATGGCTGAAGCCTCAGTGGAACCCACCGTTTTGGAGGTCGCAAACCGTCTCTTCCCCGACGATGATTTCTCACCCTTATCGGAGTTCCTCGACATCGCTGCCACTAGATACGGGGCGGTTGTCGAACCGGTTGACACCGCTAACGGTGACGTAGCGGCCGATGTCATCAATAAGTGGGTGTCGGAGAGCACCCGCGGGCTCATCCCCACAATCGTCGACGAAAATGTCGTCCAAGACCAGCAGCTGATACTCGCGAACACTGTGTATCTGAAAGCTGACTGGGCTAGACCATTCCTACCCGAGCTCACCCATGATGATCAGTTCACCACTGGCGACAACCGATCAGTGACAGTATCATTCATGCGTGATAGGGACCCAGTCGGCCGCCGTTTCGTGCAACTCGAAGACGCCGATGCTGTCGAACTCCCCTATGAAGGTGATGAACTAGCCATGTGGCTTATCGTCCCCCACGACCCCGCCGGACTTGAAGCACTCGAAGAATCATTCAACGCTGAGCTATTAACCGGATTACAAGCCAACCCTCAAACAGGTCTTGTCCATCTCACCATGCCCAAATGGGAACAGACCCTACCACCCACCGACCTATTCGGCTGGCTCTGCCCACTGGGATTCTGTGCTGGCGCAAGCTTCGACGGCATCGCCCCCGGTATTTTCATCACCTCCGCTCTCCACGGAGCGAAAGTGATCGTCGACGAGAAAGGCACCGAAGCAGCCGCAGCCACCGCCATGAGCTTCACCGAGTCCATGCCTCCCGAACCTGATCTCACGATCGTTGCCGACCACCCATTCCTCTGGGCCATCATCCATCAAGAAACCAGAGCCGTTCTGTTCGTAGGCCGCCTAGTAGACCCCACCGCATAGCAGGCCCCAAGTCGTGTTTCTCTGGTCAAGCACAGCATGACCACAAACAGTGGGAACAGATGGCCGATTTTCAAAAACTATACGGTATCGCCTGCCTCTGGGGAATCCGGCTGGTTTGACCTATCCAACTGACCAAAACGGTTGTCTCCCCAACAGGTCATGCCGCCATCCACATCCACTGCGCAGGCGTGAAAACCACCTGCGCTAACAGACGCGAACACTCCACCCGGGACACCATCCAACTGACCAAGAGTATTATCACCCCAACAGACCACACTACCAGCCGTGTCCAAAGCACAAGAATGAAACCCACCGGCATCCACAGCGGCAAACACTCCAGCTGGCACATCCAACTGACCAAGAGTATTATCACCCCAACAACTTACAACACCTCCAGCATCCAAAGCGCAAGAATAAAAATTGCCCACACTAACAGACGTAAAAACCCCGGCTGGAGCATCTAACTGGCCGTGGTCGTCATTGCCCCAGCAGACTATGGTGCCATCCGCATTCAACCCACACGTATGCCCACCGCCAGCACTCACAGACGTGAAAAACCCACTTGGCATGCCATTCAACTGGCCAAGGGCATTACTACCCCAACAACTTACAGTGCCGTTGAAATCCAACGCACACACATGCCCGCCACCCACATCAACGGACGTAAAGACAACATCGGGCTCACCGTCCAGCTGGCCGAAAACGTTGCTACCCCAACAACTTACAACACCCACCGCATCCAAAGCGCAAGAATGGCTACCACCCACACTGACAGCAACAATATGACCGGAAGGAACATCATTGTCTGCCTGTTCATCCTCAACGGCATCACCCGGGCTCACACCACCAGTGTCATCAATCCGTTCACCATCATCACTCTCCCCGTCACCATCATCAGGACTGTCACTAGAAGTGCCACCTGCGGTAGTGCTAGGACTCGCATCGACCGGAACCGTAACATCAGGATCAACAGAAGAAGAACGACACCCAAGAAGCAACCACGAACACGCTAATAGCACACCACCGAAACCGACCCACCCAACTTTTCGTCTCCCACAAAAAACAGTCATCACTCCACCTTACAGCGATCCAACACTCAAATAGACCGCAGCAACCACACCGCCAACCATGATAGCTGTGCTCTAAAGCTCTAGCAGCTTTGGCTGTGATTTAGTGGAACTCATAATGAGTACTGTGGGTTGTATGTTTTTTGGATTCTGTGGTCGGGCTTCTGCTCTGGCCCGTTTAGTGGCTGGTTTTTTATTCCTCGGGGAGAGATTTGTCGGCTAGTTCCCCGATCATCAGGAAAGGTTGCCAGTCGGGCGTCGAATGTGACCTGATACGTGGTTTAATTGGTTTGTGGCAATTCCAGAGGGAATGGCTCCGTGACCTGTGCCCAGCCGTTGTGGTGATGGCTTTTTCTATGAATGCTTCCCCGCTGGTGTCGGCCCTGCGGTGTCGCTTAATAGAAGCGTGGTGCCACTGTTGCGTCCCAAACTAGGAAATCGCTGTGCAGCCCATTACACAATGCCCTGATAACAACCAGACGGATAAAGCGGTGAATAAGCACATCGGCAGTTGTTGGTTTGCAGCGGGCCCCGCTGTCAAGTAGACTGGGTACATGACAGACCAAAGCACAGCTATCACCAACTTGTTCGAATTGCTCGGTCGTCCTGTCGAGGCTGTGGTCTCTGATAGCGGGACTTCTCTAACCTTTATTAGTGCGGAAACCTATGATGATGATTCGTTGTTGCCGACGATTGAGGACTGTGGCACGATGGTCACCAGAGCGGCGGAAACCTATGATGATGATTCGTTGTTGCCGACGATTGAGGACTGTGGCACGATGTTCATGGGGTCTGACTGGGAAACCCACGACAATGATTCTGTGCAGCTATTGATGTGATGGTTCAACGCCCATTATTGGTGGGCGACGAGTCCGATGCTCATCTTCGTAGTGTCGTCGACAGGCTCAGAGAGCGTGATGTTGAACCGGTTGTGTTTGATGCTGACACCCTTGCGCAGGTCGGCTACTTGCTAACGCCGCGGAAACTCGTCATTGATGGAACCGTGATCGCCGACGAGGGTCGAGCCTGGTTGCGAAGAGTGGCACCAAGCCGGTGGAGCAGTGGAGATCGTGTTGGATCTGTCGCTGATGTCTCGTTCCGGGCGCGAATACGTCTTATAGCAGCCATCGCACGACACGGAAAGCGTGAGTGGGTGACCGATATTGATGCGCTGCAGACAGGCGAGGACCGCATCTACCAGTTAGCAGTGGCGTCTCGGCTCGGGATAGCGACACCACCCACGATTGTGTCCTCTGATCCCTCCGAAATAGAACTGGCACTGGGCAGTGAAGCCATCATCAAACCTCTCGCGACTGGAGCATTCGTCAACTCCGAGGGAGAACCTCGGGCAGTATACACAACCCCACTGACCGTGGATCTGCTGTCATCGGGAGACTTCAGGGCTGCTCCGTTCATCGCTCAGACACGGATTAAGGTGCGCCAACACCTTCGAGTGATTACAGCAGGTTGTGTCGTGACGGCGGCAGCTCTTGAAGCTGATATGTGGCCGTTGGATTGGCGTGTTGCCGATGAAGCCCACCACTCATGGCACCGCCACGCATCTCCAGAGGTAGAGGAACAAGCTGTGCGACTCGCTGCCAAGTTGCGTGTAGGGTTCTCGAGCCAAGACTGGCTGATACCGGTATCGGGTCCACCCATGTTCATCGACTTGAACCCAGCCGGTCAGTGGATGTTCTTGCCCGATGACGTCGCCGATCCCATCACAGAGCACATCGTCGACTTCTTGAGTGGTCAGTCATGAACAACGATCTCACCTCCGACTCTGGTGCCCCATCTGAAAGCGAGATGCAGGCCAATACAGCTGGTGGAAGCATCACCACGCGTTCTTCGTTTTGGCGGAGGATGTCTGACAGGACGATGAGCATGTTTGTCAGTGAGCGAAAGCATCACCACGCGTTCTTCGTTTTGGCGGTTCTAACCCGATACAAGATCAAGATTTACGAGCATAGAAATGTCCACGAGGGTGAGATCGGAAAGGGGATTGAATCCTGGAAAAAGAAAGACGAGACCCTCGCCATTGAAGAAGGTCGACGACAACTCCAAGAGCAGCGCAACGAGCTTCAATACCAGACGACCCGTGCAAGCGTCCTGCTGCCCACCGCGACAACAGCAGCGATCTACTTCCTCACCAGGTTAGACGATCTAGCCGATGTCTCACAACCCTGGCAGTGGATCGCCCGTATCCTGTTGCTGGCGGGCTCTGTGTCAGCGTTTTGGGGAGCATTGGTGATGGTAGCACTCATCGGAGACAGAGCACCACTCAAACAGACCGACGCTGTAGAGCTAACCAGTGAACCGGGGAACCTACACAAGTACTTAGCGCGAGACTACGCTGAGAACGTGCCCACAGGTGTCGACACAAACGCCGCACGACTCACCCACCTGGGAACAGGCGTCGTCTGGATCACGATAGGAGCACTGTTCGGCATGATCGGTGTCGCCTGTTCCGAATTGTTAGCTACATCTAACAACCTACCAGATCACGCCCTTTTGATACCCCTTCTCTTATAGAAGCGGTTTTCGACTGGGTAGCCCTCGTTCCTGGATAGTATCATGTCCATGCCGTTTCGTCCACCAGATCAAGAGGCTCTGCGGACGCCACAACAACGATAGCCGAACGCATAGAAGCCCTGATATTCGAGATGATAGACGAATAAGCCAGCCGCCAGCAACCGCTGGGCGCAGTTGCTGGGTGTGGTGTGCTATTGGGTAGGCTGTGTATGATTAAAGCGGAGTGGGCTTTCGGCTTAATTGAGCGTGGTGAGTAGCCATAGCAGTTTCCACAAATAAGAAAACAGTTCCGAAAGTCCACTCCAACACTGCTGCTGTTGGGGGTATTTTGGGGAAGGGTAGTTCTTCCTGAACGTTCAACCAAGGGGCTTAGGTGATTAACGGTAATCACCTGAAACGATACCCTTTTCCTTGAGGCTCCGAAGAAAAGGGGCTGGACACGCCAAGTCTAGCAGCACCAACGGGTGTGAGAGACCCAGAGTCACTGGGATGCCCTGTTAGCCGCCAATCCGCTGCTGAACGCGTTCCGCTGCGACTGGGGGGATCTTGTTCTTGGTAGTTGGTCATCGTATGTTGTTGAATGTAGTTTTCTATCGCGGACCCGCACTCACGGAGAATAGGCAGGATCATCAGTGTTGCCACGATGCAGACGACCCACACGAAGCATCCTACCGCTGCATCCCCTGTGATGGCCTGTTCTTGTGCTCGTCTGCTCGCTGTTGCATCCCCAGTGATGGTAACCTGTTCTCGTTCTGCTTGGATTTCGTCTCGTTCTGCTATGAGCTCGTCCAGGT
This sequence comes from Acidimicrobiaceae bacterium, assembly GCA_028820455.1. Taxonomy (GTDB): domain Bacteria; phylum Actinomycetota; class Acidimicrobiia; order Acidimicrobiales; family Aldehydirespiratoraceae; genus JAAXHB01. Next base: position 864 of record JAPPJC010000072.1, on the reverse strand, counting down.
ATTCGTCTAGCTCAGCATCCGCCAGGGAGCTTAAGAGTTCATCTCCTTCTGCTCGGTATTCGTCTCGTTCTATCAATTTCCTTTCTATCATCAACAGCCTGGCGAAGAGTTCATCTCGTTCTGCTTGGATTTCGTCTCGTTCTGCTATGAGCTCGTCCAGGTATTCGTCTAGCTCAGCATCCGCCAGGGAGCTTAAGAGTTCATCTCCTTCTGCTCGGTATTCGTCTGGCTCTGCATCCCCCAGAAAACTTAAGAGTTCGTCTCGTTCAGCTCGGCGTTTGTCTATGAGTTCGTCTAGTTCTGCTATGAGCTCGTCTAGTTCTCGTAGTTCTGCTTTAAGTTCGTCTAGGAGTGTGTTTCGCATGGGTTGTATCCAATGGCGGATGCGGGGGTAGCCCATTTGAGTGCGCTGTGGGGTCTTGTGGTGATTGTAGTAGTGTGAGAAGCCTTTGTGGCTGCTGTGCGCTGTGTTTGTGAGGCTCAGTTTCGCATGCAGACCCGTTTTTCGAGCAGGGTCCGATGAAAACGTTCGACTTTACCGTTGGTTTGAGGACGATAAACATGAGTGCGTTTATGGCGGGTACCGGTGGCTTGCATAGCTTTACACCAATGGCGGATGCGGTAGTAGCCACCGTTGTCAGTGAGAATCCGCTCGATGGTCACACCACGTTTCGCGAACCAGGTGTGTGCACTCTCGGGGGACTCTGCTGCTATGCGACCAGTTTCATCTGCGAGGATCCTGCGAGTACGCGACACGGCTGTGACCTGTTGACAGCACTGTGGATATACGCGTATCCGACACACTGACGAAGGGGATTATGTAGTTATTGCCACTAAATGCCGTTATGATGGGGTTGTGGTTTA
>JAPPJC010000054.1 GCA_028820455.1 Acidimicrobiaceae bacterium | reverse complement strand
GACTATTACTTTGAAGCATCACGTTTTGGATTATGATCTTAACGAGTACACGCTTAATGCGCAGGCTTTGGCTCCGATTGTCGAGACTTTGTTGGGGAGGGGTGTTGATGCTGTTGACAAATTAGGGGATATGGCTGAGAGGGTGGCGAGGTCTGTTGATGTTGATGTGGTGATGGAGGAGGAGTTCAGACAGAATATCGTGGATGCGCAGCCGGGTGTGAACGATTCTGGTTATGATCCCGACTTCGTGTGGAATGATTTGTCTTATGCCCAGTTGCAGGCTTCTGAGTGTCATGAGGCGTTGGGGATGCTGTGGTTGTGGACTAGGGCGTTGGAGATTTTGAATGGGCGTGACCCGTTGTGTGGTGTCGATGTCGATGAGGACGCGTATCGGATGATGCAGCATCACCGCTTGTTGATACCGGGCACGGGTGAGGTGTTGGAGCTCTGCACACCGAATGTCGATGCTAGTGACAGTGATAAACTCAGAGCTAACAGTGAGGGCTGGTTGGGGCCGTTCGATGATTGGCCTGATGGCTGGCCTGGGGGTGTGCATACTTACGAGTACGACATGTGCGCCGATGGTGGTGGGGTTCTGTTGTCGGATCAGCTCTGTGAGGTGTTGTACGTGAACACTTCCCGTGAGGACGACACCACGGCGGGGGGTAATGTGCGGTATTGGAGGATACGGGATCCCGTGTCAAAAGAAGGTTTCACGGCATTAGCCCTAGCCGCTGCCGCGGGGCTTCACCTGCCGCCTAATGATCTACGGAGGATGCTGGTACCGGCTGAGGACGCGATCCGCACGGCGCACTGGCTGACCCCGTGCTACGTCGGGCTGCCCAACGAACACGGCTACGTGGACTACACCACAAGCCAATACCGCGACTACGAAGGCCTGTCGGCGGGTATACAGACCACTATCTCAAGTCTGGCATCGAAACTATTCGGTTTTCCTGCGACAGCTGCTGTGTGGGATAAGCAGTTCGCTGAGTACCTGTTGTTGAGGGCCCGCGTGAACCAGTTGGTGGACCCGGAACACCACCCGGACTACGACATTGGTGACGACAGGGAGTTGAAGCACATACTGCCCCTGGCGTCCGAGGAGATGCCCAAGGTCGTGTTGTGGCCCCGCTGTGAGACACCCGTGGACGATACCGCCGACACGCAGGAGGCGGTGTCCGCGACTGGTCAGTCGTGTCGCTGGGCTTGGCCCAAATGCTCGGATCCGCGTGATTTGAGGTTCGGTTCGCTGATGTGGTATACGGGGGTGGGCCCACACGACCTCGACACCCTCAGGAACGTCGTCGGGGTAGCCCTGGACACCACGATAATCGACTGGGAGAACGAAAAGACGTACGACACCTACGACGTGCTCGACGGCGGCGAGCAGGACCAGACCCCCAAGAAACCCCTGATCCAAGTACTGCGCAGCCAGTACAGGGTATACGCCTACTGCCTCACCGTGCAACAACACCTCGGTGTCGACTGCAACCGCCACAACATCGTAGGCCCCGCACCCGACTACACGCCCCTGACCATAGACAATCTACCCGACCCGGGGGGTGACCCGCTCAGCACGGATGAACTGGTTGTGAACTGGGGCGAATGGAAGTGGGAAAGCGGACACCCGACACACAAAGACGTACCACTAGAAGAACTCATCTACAACTACCGCGAAAACGCGGACAACCCCACAACAAGACTACACACAAACCCAGATGCACAGGGTCTGGACGATGCACAGGGTCTGGACGATGCACAGGGTCTGGACAGGGAACACGAAGCCACTATAAACCAACCGAAAAGCTGGATAACCTACACTGCTCCCTGCCACTGGATCTGGCTCGTCTTCGGTGGAATAGACATAGGAGCCAACCCACTCCAACCGCTACACAGCACGAACTGCGACACCAACCCCGAATCAACACTCGAAATACTCCAAACATTCGGATACGGACTAGAACAAAACCCACCCGGCGGCCGCCCCAACCTACGACCAGACCTAGACCCAACCTACAACCCCAACCTACAACCCTGACCAAAACCCCAAACCCCACAAAAACAACACCCCCCACAGATAGCAGAAGCTGTCCTACGGTACCGGCTTGAGCAGGCTAGTCGGCGTTGCCAGTGTAAGCCTCTGGCTCGAGGATTCTCAGATTATCACGATCTTCCAGGTGGATAGTCCCTATTATGTAATCACCGACGGTGCATTCTGCGGTGATGTGATCGTTGAGGTTGGCACGGACTACTTGGTCTCCGGGTATTTGTTGTGGCAGCCTCTATACTACTGGCTTGACCCTCCCAATTGTCAGCCCAAGTACATAGCCCCCAAACATAAAAGCAAGTCTAAAAAACGAACCCTGAACATCAAAGTGACACGCAGCAAAAAACAAGCCAACACGGAAGGTGATGAGCGAGTCAGCATACAAGCTGATGCGTTAACGGATGCGGAAGGTGATACTCACACAGCGAAGCCACAAAGCCTAGTCAAGTTGCGCCGTACATGGCCGCAACGCTTTGTGGTTGTTGCCTGTGTCGGGGTGATCATAAGCGCACTCTTAGCTGCTTACGGGATCGATTTCATCCATCAGGGAGCGCAGAAGGTCAACCGCATAGATTTCACGTCACCCGCAAACGCGATCGCAGCCGCTGACAGTAACCTAATAGTAGAAGACAGCAGTCAAGGAGACACTTCAGCCAGTCTTTTCGGTTTGGAAGACGGCAAACAACTACTGCAAAGCGAAACCCCCGATGATGGTTCAGTGAACTTCCTAGTAGTTGGAACTGATAGCGCACTCGGACTAAACCCTGCTGACCCGGTTTTGCATGGTCGTTACGTAGACCCCACAGGCCGTAGCATGGCTGACGTCATAATGCTGGTAAGGATTAATCCAACTGAAAAGTCAGGGTGGGCATTGTCGATTCCACGTGATTTATGGGTGGAAATCCCACGTGGGCCTGAAAACAGGGTCAATTCAGCACTGTGGATTAGCGGGCCACCACTACTGGTGGAAACCGTCACCAGGACATTCGGGGTGGAGATCAACCACTACGTGCAAATAGATTTCGCTGGTTTTCAACTGCTGGTCGACGCTCTGGGAGGTGTGCCCGTGTGGTTTCGATATCCGACAAGAGACAAAGGCTCTAGACTGAACATTCCCGTAGCAGGCTGTTATATTCTTGATGGACGACAGGCTTTGCAGTATGTGCGTGGAAGACATTACACAGAACTTATTCGTGGCCGATGGCGAATCACAGGTGGCAGCGATCTGAGTCGCATTGAACGTCAGCAGGATTTCATACTGCTAGCACTGAACCATGCCATGAGAAAGGGCTTCACCAACCCGAACACCCTGCTGAAGCTGTTTGAAACGACAAGTGAGATGATTGCCCTCGACCAGGAAATCACAATAGCCGAGCTACTAGATCTAGGGCTTGCTGTTATGGATATCGGTCCCTCTAATCTGCATTTTCGGCGGCTTGAAGTGTATCCATTGTCATGGCCTGACGGTCGATACAAGGGTGAAGCCGCATATGTGAGGGCAAACCAGGCCATACTAGATGTTTTCAGAGGGCGAGCCGACACGGTGCGCAGCACCCCTGAGGAGCTGTATCTCGTCTACGGTGAAGAAGCCGATCTGCTAGAAGCGGCCGCTGATTTGCAGGCACAAGGATTTGTTGTTTTGGAAACAGAAACAACCGAACAGTCGATTCCGGCTACTGTGATAATGCATGGACCCGACTCCACGTCAGAAGCATTGACCATAGCCCGTTATCTGAATCCTCTACCATACATTGTGGAATGGGATAGCATGAAAGGTATTGTGGTTGTTTTAGGGGATGACTACAAAAGAGTACGCTCTCTACATCATCCGTCTTTAGCTGATGTGGAAGCGCAATTGACGTTACGCGAGGCTCCACCCCCGGAGACAATCCCTAGCCTAAAAGACCTTGGTTTTGCTAGCTCTCTATTTGAGGATGACAACTTTGAGCATGATGACGAGGACGACAATTCAGCGACTGAAGACGGTTTTACCGTAGAGCCGGCTGCCTACTTCTTCAACGATGTCGTCAATACTCATGATATCGCTGATAACGATCCTGCGGATACTGGGAATGCATTGCCTTCTGTTTTGACGGAGACCTCTACAACCACTATTCCGGATGCGATAGAACCTCCTCCTACTACATCTACTACTACTCCTTCAACGTCTACTACTGCTAGCACCACTACCATCACCTCAGCCACCGTGCCTTGGCCTGAAGAAAGCTACGAATCTTCGGATTTGTCGACATTGGTGCGACTAGAGTCGGTTACAAGCAGAGAAGCATGCAAGTGAACGAGTCTTCGCTAGTGGGTGCGCGCGATGTGGGTGCTGAGATCGGTGTTATAGGTGCAGGATATGTCGGGCTTACCAGCGGTGCTTGCTTCGCATATCTTGGGCATGAAGTTGTCTGCGCTGATGTCGACGAATCTAAAATCAACCTTTTGAACAGCGGCCGTATCGGCATTCATGAACAAGGTTTGGCGGCTAAAGTGGAAGACGGGCTCACATCGAATAGGCTTAGTTTCGTAACAGACCCGGCTGAAGCAGTTGCCAAAGCAGATTTCGTGTTTCTATGCCTGCCCACTCCACCTCGGAAAGATGGCAGTGCCGATCTCAGTTTCATATCCTCGGCAGTCTCTGAAATAGCCCGGGTTATGCAGCCTGACACTATTTTGGTGAGTAAGTCGACCGTGCCTCCCGGCACAAGTGAACTCTTAGAGCAGATTTTGGCTCGTGCTGATGTTACAGATGTTGCGGTGGCGCACAATCCCGAGTTTTTGCGTGAAGGAACGGCAGTGAACGATTTCCTGCAACCGGATCGAGTGGTAATCGGAGCCAACGACCAGTCGGTGGCGGATAAGATCGCTGGCCTGTATGCGAACATTCCCACGCAAATAGTTGTAACGGACACGACAACCGCTGAGACAACCAAATACGTGGCCAACGCTTTCTTGGCCACGAAACTGTCTTTTGTCAACTCAGCAGCGGCCTTGTGTGAAGTGCTTGGAGCTGACGTAAAAGACGTGATGACAGCTTTGGGACACGATCGGCGGATAGGAGCAGGTTTCCTGAAACCCGGGCCAGGGTGGGGAGGCTCGTGTTTACCTAAAGACAGCCGGGCTTTAGTCAACGTAGCCGCCACCGCTGGATACGATTTTTCATTGCTGCGGAGTGCTTTGGAAGTGAACGAGCAACAGTTTGATCGTATTGTTGCCAAGGTAGCCGATCGGGTGGTTTTGGAAGGTGCTCGTGTAGCCCTGCTCGGCCTGGCATTTAAAGCCGAAACCAACGACATCCGTTCGTCTCCGTCCTTGGAAATCGCACAGCGGCTCATTGATGCAGGAGCGAAAGTGCATGCTTACGACCCTGCCGTGACCGCTGAAGATTTGCATGAAATAACCGGGCTAGTAGTAGAATCAGATGCCTATGCTGCTTGTGCAAGGGCTTCGGCTTTGCTGATAGCTACAGAATGGAACGAATTCCGCCAGCTTGATGTTGAACGAATCGTCACGCTGATGTATGATCACCATATAATCGACGCCCGCAACCTATTACACCGAGACTTATGGGTCAAACACGGCTTTACCTACACTGGTGTTGGAATATTCAACTCAGACGAGAAGTTGCCAGTGAGAGTCCCAGCCCGACAAGCTCGACAAGAATGAGAATCCCACCCCGATGAGAAGCTGCCGATGAAAGGCTATGATGTCACGATGAGAGGTGCTGACTCGATGATCAGGTATGTCTGAAAGTTCGGTCACAACTCAAATTGACGACAATGATCTGCTCGGCTCGTTGGTGGGTGAGCACGACGTCAACCTCCGTCATCTGCAAGACGCTTTTCCACGAAGCCGAATATACCTGCGGGGCAACGAACTCAAATTGAAGGGTGACGAAGCAGAGGTTCTACGTCGAGTGTTCAACGAGCTCATCACTCTGGCAGAGCAAGGGCAAACCATCAACAGTCGCATCCTCGATCAGACCATAGACATGGTACGAAGCAACGTCCGGCCGTCGAAAGTCTTGACACACGAGATTCTATGCACCGCCCGTGGGCGTGTCATACGCCCGAAATCTTCGGGTCAGATGAACTACGTGGATTCTATCGATCGGAACGTTATTACGTTTGGTATAGGGCCAGCGGGCACAGGCAAGAGTTGGCTTGCCGTGGCGATGGCAGTGAGAGCTTTACAGGCTAATGAGGTGGAACGTATCATCCTCACACGACCAGCCGTTGAAGCAGGCGAGCATCTTGGTTTTCTGCCGGGGGATTTGATGGCCAAAGTCGACCCATATCTCAGACCGCTCTATGACGCCCTATGTGACATGGTGGGAAGTGAAGGCATGGAAAGGCTGCTGGAAAACGGCTCAGTCGAAGTCGCTCCTTTAGCCTTCATGCGTGGCCGCACTTTGAACTCTAGCTTCATTATCCTGGATGAAGCACAGAACACCACTCCAGCGCAGATGAAAATGTTTCTCACACGCATAGGTTTCAACTCGAAAGCAGTGGTGACAGGTGACGTCACACAGGTGGATGTGGTGGGTGGTCGCAGCGGTTTGACACACATCGAAGACCTGCTTGCAGGTATCACTGGAATAGGGTTTGTGTATCTGTCGAAAAAAGATGTGGTACGCCATCGCATAGTAGTGGACATTATCGCTGCCTACGACCGCGCAGGAGTTGTGTCGCCCTCTGTGGAATAGTTACGGAATAACGGCGGTATGCGACGATGGTTCTTGAAGTGAATATTGAAGACAAACGTGAGCGGAGAGCGTTGACGCAGGACTCGGTTTCGGCAGAGATCATTGTTGATACGCAACGTTGGGCTGATCTGGCTTGTGCTGTGCTTGCAGCGGAAAACGTTATCACGGGTGAGCTTGGATTACTGTTTGTGGATGTTGAGGAAATGGCCTGGCTCAACTCGGAACACCGTGGCATGGAAAAAGCCACCGATGTGCTGGCTTTCCCAATTGATGGCAGGCCCTCGGATGGTTGTTCTCAACTGCCCGCAGCCGCTCTAGTCGGTACGTCAGATCAGCGGATGGCACCACCAGTGCTTATCGGCGATGTTGTGATATGTCCAAGCTACGCTCTAGCCAATATAGCCGACTACGCAGAAGTATGGGACAGCCTGATTTCCAACGCCCGCCAACGACAGAAACCGAAAACGGCGGCCGACGACTACGCAGAAGTATGCGACAGCCTGGTTTCCAGCGCGGGTCGGTTTTCCACAGACGGGACATTCAAGAGCTGTGGTGGATTGTATGGCCACAGCCTGGTTTCCAGCGCGGGTCGGTTTTCCGCCGACCTTGACAGCGTGCTAGCCCTGCTGGTGGTACACGGTGTGCTACATGTGCTAGGGTACGATCATGTAGAAGTTTCTGATGCTGAAATCATGCGAACCCGCGAGCGAGAGTTATTGCTGGAGAAGCTTTTGTTCTTGCGGAGTGACTGGGATACTGGTTTGGGTAGAATATCGGTTTGAGGTGTTTTGACGGGGTGTTTCAATGTGGAATAGCAGTGTAGCTTCTTCTGTGGCCTCGGCTTTTGGGCGGTTGCTAAGACTAGTATGGCGGCGCAGCGGAGCACCCGCGGTCAGCGAGGACGAGCTTATCGAGCTTAGCACCGCAGCCGCCGAAGCCGATGCGATAGATGAAACCGAACGAGTTATGATCGAGTCTGCTTTAGGGCTGGGCGATACTCTGGTCCGTGAGGTTATGATACCCCGCACGGACATGGTCACGGTATCTACCGACATGACCGTAGCTGAAGCTTTAGAAGTTTCCATAGACCGTGGTTTGAGTAGGCTACCGGTATGTGACGGAGACATCGATTACATCGTTGGGCTTGTCTTGTTGAGGGACCTGGTCTCTGCCGAACGATCGGGGGACGGCGAAAACCTGGTGGCTGCTACTATGCGACCCGCCATGTTTGTGCCGGAAACCAAACGGGTGGATGCGTTGATGCGGGAAATGCGCACAGCCGGAGGCCACCTGGGGATAGTAGTAGACGAATATGGTGGCACAGCTGGGCTGGTGACTCTAGAGGATCTAGTAGAAGAACTAGTAGGGGAGATCGTAGACGAGACCGACAAATCTGAGCCTATGCTGCTAACCCAAACCGGTGGTGAGGCCCTAGTGCTTGGACGAATGCCGGTAGATCAGCTCAACACTCTAGTGGAAGCAAATCTGCCTGATGACCATTGGGACACGGTTGGTGGCTTGATATTCGGCACCTTGGGTCGTGTACCCCGGGTGGGTGAAAGTGTGGAAGTAGACGGTTTGAAACTAAAAGTCGAACACATGCAAGGAAGACGCATTTCCCGTGTGCGGCTTTCACGTTTGGCGGTTGCTGATAGTGCTAGTACAGCAGCAGCATTGGACAGACCTTGAAAAAACCTTGAGCAGTTTGTGAGTGAACACTGACAGAAGCAGCATCTCCTAAGGCTTATCGCAGCGGGTTTGTTGCTTTGGTGGGTCGCCCCAACGCGGGCAAATCCACGCTTCTCAACAAGATTCTCGGCCAGCATGTGGCGATCGTTTCCAACAAACCACAGACCACCAGAATACGACTTCGAGGTGTCTTGACACGTGCAGATGAGCAGATAGTGTTTGTGGACACTCCAGGGATCAACAAGCCGCGCACCCTCTTAGGCCGTCACCTCAATGCCGAAGCAGCCGACGCAGCTCACGGTGTGGACAAGGTCTGCTTAGTGGTCGATGCTTCAGCGCAGTTCGGCAGAGGTGATGCTTTCATTGCTGATCGAATACCCCCTGATTCTGTTGTGGTGGTCACGAAATCCGACCTGGCTAGTCATAAGATGATGTTAACGCAGCTGGCAGCAGCGGGTGAACTTGATTTTGAGGCTTACTTCCCGGTGAGTGGTATCACCGGTGAAGGAGTGTCGGTGTTGGTTGACTACCTGGCTAGCCGCATGCCGGAAGGCCCTCGGCTATATGACTCTGACACTGTTATCGATATCCAGGAATCATTTCGAGTGGCTGAACTAGTGCGCGAACAGCTGCTGCTGATATCTCATCAAGAGTTGCCCTATTCCATTGCCACCAGAGTCACCGAATGGGAATGGCCGTTCGTACGGTGTGAGATTATAGTAGAACGAGAATCGCAGAAGCCCATTGTCATAGGTAAGGGCGGGTCGGTGTTAAAAGCTGTAGGTCAGGCCGTGAGAGCTCAGCTGCCAGATGGTGCCTACATAGAGCTGGTAGTGAAAGTCCACAAGAATTGGCAGAAACGCCCTGAAGTTTTGCGAAGCCTCGGATTTGATTAGACATTTCGTGCGGGTCGACGTCTCTCAGCGTCCGACTGGCGTGGACTGTCCGCAGAAATGATTGCACGCAAAAAATCAATCGCCTCCCAGCGGTTTTCGGTGAACGACATAGGAGGCACCAGCACCTGAAAATTACTCCCATAAGGCTTCGTCACCAGACGGTGGTCGAACACTGCCACAACGCCGCGGTCGGTTTTCGTGCGTATAAGGCGACCCACCCCCTGGGCGAAGAGAATAGTTGCTATAGGTATATCAATCAAAAGGAAAGGGTTCTTTCCTTCTTCTACTACTTTTTCATGTCTGGCATCACGTTGCGGTTCACCGGGTCGGGGAAAAGGTAGCTTATCTATCACCACCAGTGAACATGAACGTCCAGGCACGTCTACTCCCTGCCAGAATGCGAGCGTGGCGAACAGTGAAGCATGCTCATTGGCGGTGAACTCTTCAAGCAGTCTTGCCTTGGGTTTCGAGTTTTGCACCAAAACCGGCCACCTCAGACGCTTCCTCATAACCTCTGCTGCTGCATCCAAAGCTTTATAACTAGTGTAAAGTGCCAAAGTACGCCCTTGAGCGGCCTCTATCAAAGCCACAAGCTCGTCTAAGCGTCTGGTGGTTTCCTGCGGGTTTTTTTCTCTACCGCTTAACGGCAGGCGGGTAGGGCAGTATAGCAAGGCGTTTTGTCGGTAGTTGAAAGGGCTTCCCACATCGGCAAACCTAGCACTGTCAGGAAGTCCTAAACTTTTCTGCAGAGACTGTGTGATGGTGGCCGACGTCAAAACTGCCGTTTTCTTATTCCAAACCATTTCCGCTAGTAGCTTGTCCACCCGAAAAGGGGTGGCGTTCAGGGTAGGCGACCTCATTTTTGACCGTGGTGGTATTTCTTCTACCCAGAAGAAGATATTGCTATTGTTTGGATTCGTTAGGACTTCTAGATCGTCGAGCAGATTTTGTGCAGACTTCAACACTCTCTGCGCTAGTGGTTTCACCGCTACGTGGATGCCCGAAATTTTTTCGGAAAGCTCCTTGTGCAGCTTCTCCACATGACGATTTGCTGCGTTCAGAATGTGCGAGAAATCTGTGACACCGTTGCGTAAGTACTTACCGGACAGCGGTATAAGATAGTTGCTCAGTTCTTCTGCTGCTTCAATGATCGCAGCACAGGCTTCATTGTCGAGTTTCAGGTGTCTGGCGTTACGAGCTAGAGTTGTGAGACGGCTGGGGTTCAATCTGTTGCTGAGTGTTTTGGCAACGATATCCTCGAACTGGTGGGCTTCATCCACAACAACGGTTTCGTAATCTGCAAGCAGATGCTGCAACTTCAGTGAAAGAGCGAAAAGATGAGTGTTCACAACCACTACATCAGCCCGACTAGCCTTATCACGTGCCCGTTCTGTGAAACAATCCTCACCTCGAGGGCAATGTATCGCACCAGGACATTCCTCAGCAGTCACGCTCAAAGACCGCCATTGTCTATCAGTAAGGTCGACTCTCAGGTCTGCGCGATCACCGGTCTTGCTGGTCTCTGCAAAGCGGGCAATCGCACGCAGCTTCTCTTTGTGGATTTGTTTGTCGGTGTTTTCCAATCCGGCTAGTGTGAACGGATTGTCGCTCAACACTTCATCAAGACGTTGCAAACACAAGTAGTTGTTCCGTCCTTTGAGTTTGGTGTATTTGATCAAGGGAAAGCGGTGTCTGGACAGGGCTGGTAGTTCTTTGCTCACAAGCTGATCTTGCAAGGCTTTGGTAACGGTGACTATCACAGTGCGTTTAGATGAGTGGGCCACAGGTATGAGGTATGCCAACGATTTGCCGGTGCCAGTGCCGGCGTTGACTATGGCGTGCCCGCCTCTGCTTATGGCGTCAGCAGCTATTCTTGTCATTTCTTGTTGTCCTGGACGGCATTCGCCATTGGGCATACCCTCTACGAGGTGGTCAAGAGTTTCAAGTGATTCATCGACTAACGACATTATGCGCCTCATCCGGTTCAGCAATTGGATACACGTATACATACGTATAGGTGTGCTCTGCTAGTGGATATCTTAGTTTAACATTCAATGGTGACAAAAATGAGTTGGTAAACTCGGAGGAGTCTTATGGACTTCTGGCATCTCGCTGCTCGAGGTTCTCGTCGTTTGCGTTCGGTCTCAGTAAACTTCTGAGTAGTTTTGTAGACTCCTGGAATCTGATGGATTGTATCTTGTGGTTGGAAAAGTGATTTGATGGCTGTGGGTTCTTCTACTTCTGTGAATCGCGGTATTCCCGATGACATCGACCTCAGGCGTGTGCCTTCACATGTGGCTTGTGTCATGGATGGTAATGGCCGTTGGGCTCAAGCTCGAGGCCTCGCTCGTTCCAAAGGTCATCAGGCTGGAGAACAAGCATTGATCGACGTAGTGGAAGCTGCTCTAGACATTCAAGTGAAGTGGTTGACCATATACGTGTTGAGCACGGAGAACTGGCGTCGTCCAACCTCTGAACTGCAGTTCCTTTTGAACAATGTCAAGAGAGTGCTGCTGCACTGGCGTGACAAGCTGCACGACAGGGGAGTGCGCATTCAGTTCATAGGACGGCGTGACAGACGAGTGCCGGCACACTTGGGCGAGCTCATGGACGAAGTAGTGGCTTTGACAGAAGACAACCGCAATATGACACTGACCGCTGCGTTCAACTATGGAGGACGAGCAGAAATTGTTGATGCGGTACGTAAGATCGTGGCTTCAGGCATGCCAGTTGAGCAGGTGACCGAAAAAGCGATAGCCAGCCATCTTTACGATCCTGATATGCCTGACCCTGACCTGATAATTCGCACAGCGGGAGAATATCGAACGTCTAACTTCCTGTTGTGGCGATCAGCGTATAGCGAGTTTTACTTTACAGAGACCCCATGGCCGGATTTCCGGCGGCGACATTTCTTTGAAGCGGTGAGTGTCTACCAGAAACGCGTTCGTCGTTTCGGTGGTATACCCAGATCACCTGAAGTGCGAGCATGAGCCTTTACCGTGATGAAGCGGTAGTGCTTCGCACCTGGAAATTAGGGGAAGCCGATCGTATCATCAGTCTCTACACCCGACTGTCGGGAAAAGTGCGGGGTGTGGCTAAAGGTGTCCGACGCACCCGTTCGAAGTTTGGTTCCAGGCTTGAACCGGCATGTCATGTGGCAGTGCAGCTTTACCGTGGTCGTGGCGAGTTGGACACAGTAACACAAGCTGAAACGATCAACCGTTTCACGCGTTTGCGTTCCGACCCGGATCGGTTTGCCCGTGCTTCTGCCATGCTTGAAGTCGTTGAACAGCTTTCACCCGACCGGGAAGCAGACAGTAGCCGTCATGTCATGCTGAGAAAAGCTCTGGCAACTTTAGATCATTATGGTACTTCCGTGGTAATGGCAGGGTTTTTTCTGAAGTTGCTCATCCAGGAAGGGGTGCAACCCGTGGTGGACTGCTGTGTGATCTGCGGAAGCGAGCGACAACTGGAGAGGTTTCATCTGCTGGAAGGTGGGGTTGTTTGCAGATCCTGTAATAGCAGCGATCCGAAGAATGATGACAATTCGGAAAGTCGAACCAAAAATATTCGCCCCTTTGGGCTCAATAGGAATATTCGCCCCCTTAAGCCTGAAGCCTTAGGGCTGCTTCGACTGATACTCGGCGGGGGTCTTGCTGTTGCCATTCAACACCCCGATGATGATATTGCACGTCAAGTAACCGCCTTGTCCACAGAAGCTTTAGAGGTGCACATTGAAAGGCGTTTGCGTTCTTTGGTGGTGCTTCGAGATGTTTAGAGGCAGCAGCACGGTATTTCGCTAGTCTTGTGTCTATGATCGATTATGCAAAGCCGACAAACAGGCGTCAAGTGTCAGCAAGTACCAGCAAGCATGGCCGAAAACAAACAGAGGAATGACGATTTGACGGTAGACAGTATCGCAGACGATGCCATAGGCGATTCCGCCACAGGTGGTATCGCAGACAAAGGTGGTATCGCAGACAATGCTGCGAGCAGCAGCGGTTTTCAGGGTCATTCTGATCCAGAACTTTTCGACAAGGTTGTCAACTTGGCCAAACGTCGTGGCTTTGTGTTTCAGTCGGCGGCGATTTATGGTGGATTCAGATCAGCTTACGACTACGGTCCACTCGGTGTGTTGTTGCTGCGTAACGTCAAGGAACAGTGGTGGCGATCGATGGTGCAGCTCCGCCACGACGTGGTC
>JAPPJC010000015.1:13115-14120 GCA_028820455.1 Acidimicrobiaceae bacterium | reverse complement strand
TGTGTCACACCCTGCTTGCACACTGTAGGTATGCTAATTAAAACAGCTGATCAGACCGAAGAAAATCTCACTGTGATGCTCGCTGCAATCAAATCTGGGCAAGCTACAAACCAGGAAATGCGTCAAATACTTGCCAAGTCTAAAACTATCAGCTCAAAAATAGCGATTTTGCAAACAGTGACAGCTGTAGCTCTAGCACGATCTGAACGTCATGGTGATGGCGGTACTGGATTACTGCATAACAGCACAGGAATATCAAAGCATAAAGCCCGCAAGCAAATCCGTGCTAATGATACTTTGGGAAAGCTCCCAGTGGTGCGTGAAGCATTGGAAGAAGGCAAAATCACTTTCGGTAACGCAGACGCGCTAGCCCGTGCGAGCCGTAAAACTGATCCTGAGGCCGTGCAAGCAGATAGAGAGTTGCTTAAGCAAGCACAAACAATGCCAGAGGATCAGTTCATCAAACGGGCACGGGTTTGGACTGCACAACATCAACATGACCACGGGGAAGCAGACTACAAACACATGCGGTCTCGGCGTTACCTACGCATCTGGAACGGTGACGACGGGATGACTCATCTACACGGACAATTCGACCCGGTAACCGGAGCACGAATTCGCAGCAGGCTCAACCGTACAGCCCTGAAACTATACAAACAAGACAAAAAACGTCAACGCCAGGCTGCGCAACTAAACACAACTACAACTGCACCCTATAAACCCAACAAAAGCCTAACATATCACAACAACGATAGTGGGCAGACAGACGATGGTAACAATACTGATGTACGTAGTTTTGAACAGTGCCGCGCGGATGCTTTCGAGAAGCTGTTCATTTGCAGCCACCATGATAGCAGCAACACCTGCAAAGAAAATATCGGTGATGGTGGTGATAGCAGTGGTGGTTGCAACGGTGTGTCTTCCCCAACAGCTGAAATACTGGTGTACGCCGACCTAGCATCCCTAGAAACCAACAACAACCACAACACCGAAACAAACCCAACC
>JAPPJC010000015.1:0-13015 GCA_028820455.1 Acidimicrobiaceae bacterium | reverse complement strand
AATACCAACAGTGCGACCAATATTAACGGTACAACCAATACCAACAGTGCGACCAATATTAACGGTACAACCAATACCAACAGTGCGACCAGCAGAGACAACTGGCACAAAAGAAAAAAGACACCCCCAACAAGGAACGTAACCAATCGACAAGGGATAGCTGAAATAGCAGGCGGCAACCCCATACCACCATCAGTGCTAGAACGACTCATGTGTAACGCACGCATAACCGGATTGTTGTTCAACGGACCGGGACGACCAATATGGTGCGGCAGAACCCGACGTACTATTAACAGTGCTCAGCTCAAAGCACTACAACTACGAGACAAAAGTTGCATCGGCTGCGGAGCCCACCCGTCAATGTGTCAAGCACACCACATCGTGCCTTGGTCACAAGGCGGCATAACGGACCTCGACAACCTCACCCTAGTCTGCTACCAATGCCACCACAAAATCCACGACAACAACTGGCAAATAACCACACACAAAGGCAAACTACACCTACAACCACCCAACCCACACAACAACACCAACCACTACAGCCCGATGAAACACACACAACCAAAACACTCAACACCCAACACGACCCGACACCAACCTACAAACCAACAAAGACTCGGCGCAACACCAAAAACCACTGCTTCAAGAATGGAACCACCACAGGTTACACCAGTTGATGTTGTCAGCGGTGTTTCTGTTGTTCTGGAGGCTGCTTCAAGAATGGAACCACCACAGGTTACACCATACACGATACTAAACCACCACAAACTAAACCACCACAACAGCAAAACCCGCAAAACATCCAACCAACCACACCCGCCAGCAAACCAACCGCAACTAACACTTGTTCAATAGCCCCACCATCACCACAACCCAACACATTACCCAGCCATCATTCATTTTTTCGATCTCCTTCCGTAGTTCGCCTCCACCATCATCACAACCAAACACATTACCCAGCCACGATGGGATAATGCTGTGCTGCCATTAGGGCTAACGTGTGTAGCTATGAGAATTAGGCCACTAAGCGCAAAGCGGGCACTATAGATGCTACCGCTGACGACACTTTGTGAAATACAGGTGGATAACTATGCAAACGCGAATGGAGCTACCGTATCGAGGGCTAGTAGGTCTTCTATTACCGCTATCGTTTCCAGTATTGTTAGATCGTCTAATTGATGGCCTATGACTTGCAGGCCTACTGGCATACCATCAGAAGTGAAACCACAGCAGACCGAGCCCGCTGGGCGTCTGGTGAGGTTAGCCAGCGGAGTTAAACGCACCCAATCTTCAGCGGGTTCACCGTTGATGGTTCCATGCTCACCTGATATCGGGGTTTGACCCACAACTGTAGGCGCAAGCAGCACATCGAAGCCCGCCATGACTTCTGCCAGTCTGATCGACAGTCTGCCAGCACAACGACGAGCCTCAAAAAGTGAGGAAACCGAGACTGTGTCGATTGTCTTGTCGATCATCTCGGCAAGCCTGTCAGTCACACCAGCCCAATCGTCGGTTCCCCTCAAAGAAAGATATAAAGGCGCGATAAGTCCGCCGTAGAACATCTGCATGAAAGCTTCCATCTCTATATTGAACGGCGTGTTCGACTCCACAACTTCCACACCGATATAGGCAAGAGATTCCACAGCCGCAGTGCACACATCGACTATCTCGGAATCCACTGACTCGCCATTGATTGAGGGCATCCACAGCAGCCGTGCGGGGACTCTAGGACTATCAAGTGCCCGACGCCACGATCCTCTTGGAGCCGGCAGGCTTCTCACATCCGCCGGATGTGGGCCAACCACGGAATCCAAGCACAAAGCCACATCACGAATGAGACGCGCCATCGGCCCCGAGCATGATAGATCAATCAACCCTGATGGCGGTGGCCCACTAGGCACCCTCCCCTGACTGGTTTTGATGCCAGATAATCCACACACTGCTGAGGGTATGCGAATTGAACCCCCACCATCGGAACCCGTGCCCATGGGTATCATACCCGAAGCGATCGCAGCAGCTGTGCCTCCCGAAGATCCCCCAGGTGAACGTTGCAGATTCCAGGGGTTTAATGTGGCACCGAACAGAGGATTGTAGGTGTCGGCCATGCAGCCATATTCCGGTGTGTTGGTTTTTCCCAGCACAACACATCCAGC
This sequence comes from Acidimicrobiaceae bacterium, assembly GCA_028820455.1. GTDB lineage: Bacteria > Actinomycetota > Acidimicrobiia > Acidimicrobiales > Aldehydirespiratoraceae > JAAXHB01. The sequence continues at coordinate 10,862 of JAPPJC010000015.1, read as the reverse complement.
TGCTTTCAGACGTGCTACTTCGATGGAGTCACCTACCGCGGGTCCAGCATTGCGGTGGCGTACGGCACCTCTAGTGGTGGCAAAACCAGCAGCATCGGATAAGTCTTTAACTCCGATCGGAACACCTGCCAACAAGCCGACATCTTCCCCCTTGTCGAGCTGTTCATCAATAGCTGCAGCCTGGACTACAGCAGCTTCCCCATCAACAGCCACGAAAGCATTCACTGTGGGATTCAGCTCACCAATGCGTTGCAATGCGTGCTCTGTAACTGCCACTGCAGTAAGCACCCGGCCTCGCACCATGCCTACCAGATCTTCGACTGTTAAAGACCGGAAATCAGGTACGTGAGTATCAGTCGCTGCTGTCATCAGCTGCTGTCTGACCGGCTTTCATTCACTTGCAATAACACAATACTAGCTGAACGATGAATTCCCGCAGCGATGTCTGACCGGCTGTTATTCACTTGCAACCCTCGAAATGGCGGCTATTGTAGCTCGACTCTTACCGCAGCGATGTCTGATCGGCTGTTATTCACTTGCAACAGCATAGAGATATGCTAGCCTTCTTGGTGTGCGATTATACGACACCTTCCAAGATTCCATTGTGGACTTCGCCCCGAGTAATGAAGTGCGAATGTACGTGTGTGGTATCACACCTTACGATGCAACCCATCTGGGACATGCCAACACATACCTAGCCTATGATCTTCTAATACGCCGTCTTCAAGACCTAGGACACAACGTGGACATGGTGTGCAACATCACCGATGTGGACGACTCGATACTGCCTAAAGCTCGAGAGCTGGGTGTTGACTTTGCCGAGCTGGCAGCTACCGAAACAGCTCGGTTTCACGATGACATGCGAGCCCTCTGCAGGCTGCCACCAAGAGCTGAACCCAAAGCTACTGAGTGGGTCGCTCAGATGATTGAGATGATCACTAAACTCGCCGATGCCGGTCATGTGTACGGTGTTGACGGCACCTACTGGTTTGATGTGGCGACCTGGCCTGAGTTTGGCAGTCTCAGCAAACTAGACCAGCAAACAATGGTCGAGCTAGCGGCAGAACGAGGAGGGAATCCCGATGATCCCCGTCAGCGAAATCCGCTTGATTTTGTTCTTTGGCAACCTTCCTTGCCTGATGAGCCCAAATGGGATTCACCTTTTGGAGTGGGTCGACCGGGATGGCATATTGAATGCAGTGCGATGTCTATGGGTCTTCTCGGGGATGAAATAGACCTCCACGGCGGCGGCACTGACCTGATCTTTCCGCATCACGAATGTGAAATAGCTCAAAGTGAAGCCGCAACAGGAAACAGGTTTGTGAAACATTGGATGCACTGCGGCATGGTTGTCTATCAGGGTGAAAAAATGTCGAAATCTTTGGGCAATCTTGTCTTCGTGAATGACCTGACCGCCAAGTTCGATCCCGCCGCTCTACGGCTAGCACTTATGGGTCACCACTACCGTGAAGACTGGGAATGGTATGACAACCATATCAACGAAGGAGTAACACTATTGGGCATACTCAATGAAGCAGCCAGCCGTGATAGTACCCTGCCGCCGAGAGGTACTACTGAACGCAGCATACCCGATCCGAGACCATTTGCGCGTAAAGTTCGAGCCGCCTTAGATGACGACCTCGACAGCCCCCGGGCTAGGAATGTGCTCATAGAGCTAGCACAAGCCATCCTAGCTGCAGACGATTACGCAGGATCAGCCCCTGCAGTATTACGAGAGCTGTGTGAACTGTGTGGCATCCAATTGAAACAGGCTCCAACCCAAGACCGCACCACCCCATAACCCCACGTGGCTAGATGTGAACTGAAACACGCCAGCAGATGACCACGCTCCATAAAACAAAATCTGCTGCTTGAGAACACTAGCAGATAACAAGACATCCAAAATGCATTCCGGAAGACACTCACATTATGATCAGGCTGTATGACACCTTAACGGGCAGCACAAAAACCTTGTCCCAACGCCGCAACGGTGAGGTTTCCATGTACGTGTGCGGCCCCACCGTGTACGATCATCCGCATCTAGGGCACGCCCGCTCGGCTCTCATATACGATGTGCTGCGGCGATATCTCGAATGGCGAGGCGTGCAAGTGCATCACGTTGCCAATATCACCGACATCGATGACAAAATCATCGCTCGAGCCCAACGGGAGGGCCGCACCGAAAATGAAATCGCAGAGCAGTGGGAAGCAGTTTATATAGAACAGATGGATGCCTTGGGAATACTAGCACCCCACGAACGACCACACGCCACCGAATGGGTCAACGAAATGGTGGGTTTCATAGAAGAATTGCACAAAGCTGGCATGGCTTACACCACCGACTCCGGTGTTTACCTGAGAGTGCGCAAAATCCCCGCTTATGGAGACCTGATAAACCGTGACTTCGACAGTTTGCGAGCCGCTGCGGGTAGCCGTGTGAAAATTGATGAAGCCAAAGAAGATCCACTGGATTTTGCTTTATGGAAGGTCGCCAAGCCAAACGAACCCGTATGGGAGTCACCCTGGGGACCTGGCAGGCCGGGCTGGCACATCGAATGCACTGCCATGAGTCTTGGACTCTTGGGTGACGGCTTTGATCTGCACGGAGGCGGTGATGATCTGATCTTTCCCCATCACACCAACGAGAGAGCTCAGGCCTTAGCCGCAAAACGTGCGTTTGCCCGCCACTGGATGCATAACGCCATGGTTAACGTTGACGGCGACAAAATGTCGAAATCTTTAGGAAACTTCCTCACCGTAACCGAAATGCTGGAAGAGCGCCCCCTCAACGCCAGAGCATTTCGTTTGATCGTTTTGCAAACCCACTACCGCAAAACCATGGAAGTAAACGCTGATCTGATAGCAACCGCTCGTGCCGCAGCGGAGCGAATTGACACTATGGTCAGACGTGCCACTCAAAATGGTATCAGCGTTGCCGTGAATGCTCTTGATGCTCCTACCACAGCTGATAGCACCAACGAACATGAGAGCACCGCTAGCCGGACTGCTAGAGAAGCTTTTGCGGCTGCCATGGATGACGACATGAACACCCCCGAAGCGTTAGCTGTGATCTTCAACACGCTACGACAGGCTAACACAGCTCTCGATACTGGCTCCGACGAAGCAAAAGGTCTCACATCAATTGTTGCTGAACTTGCTGAAGTGCTGGGAATAACAGTAACACCTACTCGAACAGAGCTCCAGTCAAGCCGCTCAGCTTCACCTCAAGACCAGCAAAAAACTATTGATGAAACCAAAATACTACACCTGATAGAACAACGTGACATCGCTCGACAAATGAAAGACTGGACAACCGCGGATGAATTGCGGAATCAACTGGCCGCTCTCAGCGTGGTTGTTGAAGACACTCCAGAAGGCTCAACCTGGCACTATATGTAGGTTCGCAATTTCCAGGTTGGGATAGAGTTCAGATGGTCGGATGGCCACCGGACTCTGGTAGAGTCCTCAATGATCCCTGCTCGCAGAAGTCTCATCTGTGTAGGGGCCTCACGTGGTAGGATCATGACACAATCAACATGACATAGCAACAGGAGAGTTCCGCATGGAGATCGCCATACAGACACCCCTTGAGCACACCGACTACTCGAGGTTGTTGGACATCTGGCAGGCTGCTGATGAGCTCGGATTCGCAGCGGGTTTCACATTCGATCATTTCGTACCACTCAGACCGAGCGACCAACCAGACACTCGACCGCATCGACCTGGTGAAGTCCCCGAGGGGCCGCAACTCGAAGGTTGGGTCACGCTCGCTGCTCTCGGTGCGGCCACCCGACGTCTCGACGTGGGTACGCTCGTGTCGGGAGTCACTTACCGGCATCCTATCCTACTCGCTAAAATGGCTGTCACGCTGGATCATGTCACCGATGGTCGTGCTGTTTTGGGGTTGGGAGCGGCGTGGCATGACTCCGAGCATGTGATGTACGGGTTTGAGTTCCCTGGTGTGGGTGACCGCATGACTATGCTTGATGAAACGTTGGAAGCGTTCGGGTTGTTGTGCACTGCTGACAACCCAGTTGACTACCACGGTCGTTTTGTGAGTCTGACAGGGGCTTGTTTCGATCCCAAACCGGTGCGAGCCGTTGGTGTACCGGTGCTGGTCGGTGGTAGTGGCCAACGGTTACGCCGTATTACAGCCCGCCGCGCCGACTGGTACAACGGCTTCTGGGCACCGTGGGAATGGGCTGAGATAAACGCCGGATTCGACACACTGCTGAAGCATGCCGGTCGTCGGCCTGATGATCTCAAGCGCACCGTTTTGGTGTTTGCGGAACTGTCGGGTGATGTTGAGGCCTGTGAAGTATTGGTTAAGCGGTTTCAATCCCTTTGGGGTGGTACCGCGGACCAGGTACGGGCACGAGTTTTGGCTGGATCACCCGGGGAGATGATCGACGTGCTCGAGTCCTACGCCGCGGCTGGTGTGGACATGGCGATCCTACACATCCATCCCGAACAGGACACAGCCGAGCTGAGAGCCTTCGCCGAACAGGTGCTTCCCGCTTTCAACTCCTGAGCATGCGCTCGCTCATAAGAACGGAGCGAATCAGGATAATAGCAGACGGTTAGCACAACTGACGAAGCGTCGGTTAGGCGATGCCTCCTCCGAGTCTAGGGAGTGACTCGACGGAGCCTTGAACAGTGGAGCCACCGTAGCGTCAACACCAACCCAAGTGGCTGCGGCTTGATAATCACAGGCTTGTTATAGTAGACTTGGAGTTGCGATAGCAGAACATGGAAGACTGTAATGGCCGCCTCCGATCCAACCGCCCATACCACGCACACAGGTAAAAAGCCCAAAACCCGTTTGGTTGCCACCTTTAGGAAAGTTTCGGCCCTGAGTCCAAAGTCTCTGTGTCCGACCCCCAAAATGCCGCTTTCGGATCCGCGATGGAACGATTTCGTCGAGAGGTGCGTGTTTATCGACCTGGAAGCCACGGGCGACCGCGAGGACGGTCAAATCAACGAGCTGGGAGCCCTCCGCGTCGAACAGAAACTAAGAATCCCCAGGCTGCACAAAGATCTCGCCGCAACAATCCGCAGACTGAACGATTTCATAGGAGGAGCACAGTTTCTGGTCGGGCATAATATTGTGGCCTACGACCATCCGCTGCTTGAAACACATCTTCAAGGGTTGAATTTGCAAGATCTGGCGGTGGTGGACACTTTGTATTTGTCGCCATTGGCCTCACCACAACAACCCTATCATAAGCTGGTTAAAGATTATAAGCTGGTTAAAGATTATAAGCTGGTTAGCTCGGAGCGTAACGACCCGGTTGCGGATTGTCGGCTCACCAGAAAACTGCTAGCCGACTGCTGGCGGCTACTCCAAGAACAAGAAAGCAAACATCCCGGCCTGCTGTCGTTTTACAAGAGCTGTTTTCAAACGCTGAATGACAAAACCAAAGGCACTGCACAGTTTTTCTCGGAAATTTTGGGTGGAGTTCAGTCTCTGTCAACGATACAGCCTCCGTCAAATGATCAAATAGCCGAAGCTTTTAAAGGTTTCGTGCAAGATCGAGCGTGCCATGCTGCTATGGATCAGCAGTTGGCAAGCCTGCTAGTAAAAGTAGAGAGTCGACCTGCGGTTGCTTATGCTTTGGCGTGGATTTTGGTGGCGAACACAGATTCGATTCTGCCCAGATGGGTACATCACACGTTTCCGCAGACCACGCAGTTGATATGGGCTGTAAGGGCCGAAAATTGCCGCAGCACGGGCAGTATGGAATGCGACTACTGTTCAAAACATCTCAACCCCACCGTCAAACTGGAACAATATTTCGGGTTTAGTGGTTTTCGTTCCGAGCCAAAAATGCCTGCCGGTGAAAGCTTGCAACAGCGGATAGTTGACATAAGCATTGCGAGGCGTCCTCTGCTGGGGATAATGCCAACCGGCGGTGGTAAGTCGCTCTGCTATCAGCTGCCCGCCATTCTCCGGTACGAGCAGACCGGTGCTTTAACTGTGGTGATCTCCCCTTTGCAGGCTTTGATGAAAGATCAAGTCGAAAACCTCAACAAGAGAACGCAATCACCTTCTCTGGCCGCAGCTTTGAATGGGCTTTTAACGCTGCCCGAACGTCAAAACGTGTTGGAAGGCATACGACTCGGACGTTATGCACTACTGTACGTGTCGCCCGAGCAACTGCGCAACACAACGTTCGCCAAGACTGTCAAACAGCGTGAAATTGCCAGTTGGGTGTTCGATGAGGCTCATTGCATATCCAAGTGGGGACACGACTTCCGCCCCGACTACTATTATGCGGTTCGATTTATTTCCGAGCACGCCCAAAACGAGGGCATTGCCGTGCCACCCGTGGCCTGCTACACCGCCACCGCCAAAGTGGACGTGCAAGAGGAGATCGTCGCGCTGATCCGAGAAAAACTAGACCAGCTGCTCGACGTTATCTCCGGTGACCGTCTCGATCGTAACAATTTACAGTATTCAGTGGAGGAACTCCCCACCTCAGCGAAACCACAACGCATCCACCAGCTACTTACAGAAACTTTCGCCACACATCCCCGGGATGCGGTCATCATATATGCGTCGACCCGCCCTAGAACCGAGGAACTGGCACACAAACTGCGGGATATGGACTGGCAGGCGGAGCATTTTCACGCTGGCATGGACATACCCGACAAAGCATGTGTGCAAGAGCGGTTCATTGCAGGTGAACTGCCGGTGATCGTGGCTACCAATGCGTTCGGCATGGGAATCGACAAAGACAACGTGCGCATGGTTGTGCACCTGGACATACCCGGGTCGATCGAAAACTATTTGCAGGAAGCCGGGCGAGCCGGGCGTGACGGCAAACAGTCTCGCTGTGTGCTGCTGTTCACCAAAGACGACCTCGACCGGCAGTTCACGCTGGTGTCGAAAAGTCAGATCACCAGACGTGACATTGCTCAAATATTACGAGCTGTGCGGCGGGTGCGTGACCGGTTCAGAAGGGTTGACGAGATCGTGGTTTCGCCTGCTGAACTGCTGCGGGTGCCTGACATTGACACAACCTTCAGCGACCACGACCGACAAGCGAACACGAAAGTTAAAATAGCTGTCTCCTGGCTTGAACGGGCCAGTTTTCTGCAGCAGAATGAAAATCGGATTCGGGTGTTTCAGGCCGTGCCCAAGGTGGTAAGCAAGCAAAAAGCTGAGACCATCATGAGCCGGCTGGATTTGTCAACACACGAGCAGCAACGGTGGATGGAAGTGTTGCAGCTGCTGCGCACGCTTGATCCACGGGAGGGGGTTGACACCGACCGGATCGCTGCTCTGTCTTCGTTTGCTTCATTGTTCAAGCACCTGTACGAACGTCACAAGGGCGACCCCGGGCGAGTGAACCGTGAGTCTGTCGTGCGGATATTCACAACGTTGCACAACATGAGTCGTGCGGGGTTACTGGATGAGGGCATCTACTTCTCGGCTTGGATACGCCACAAATCACGCGGAAGATGGCAGGACCGCATGGAAGAAATCCGTAACGCTCAAGCTGCGCTGCTGGATTTGCTTGGCAGCCCTAGATATCAGATACAACAAGGGGAGGATTGCCCTTTAACTGTTGCTAGTTTGCGTGAGGGTTTGCGGGCTAAAGGGATGAATCTGCTGAATGACAGTCTGCGGAAACTGTTGGACGGCTGGACACGGCAAGGTTTCGGCTCCCATCCGCCTGTTTCGCTGAAAACCAGAGGCCGCCGTGGTATGTCTTTCAGACTGCGGGTCAGCTGGAGTAAACTGCGGGCACTACTGGAACTGCGCAACTGGGTAGCGGACATCATTTTGGAAAATCTAACCGCCATAGCCAACCAAACCACCGAGACCGGTGAACGGCTAATCCGTTTCTCTTTGAAAAACCTGCATCAGGATTTGGATGGGCGCATCTGGCCTTACCAGAATGAGATTATCGATCCGTTCGATCTGATCCAGAAGACACTGCTGTTTTTGGATGAACATCGGGTAATCCGTTTAGACCAGAGCATGTCCATATTCCGTCCGGCCATGAAATTGCAACTGCAAGAGGAAGCCAAAGGCAGAAGCTACACCAAAGCCGACTACAGTGCTCTTGCAGAACATTACCAGGAACGGATTTTTCAAGTCCACGCTATCGGGCGTTACGTTGAGGCCCGTCAAACTTCTGACGAAGAGGCAAGCCAGTATCTCGGTGAATATTTTGCCAATCCTGTGGACGACTTTAAGAAAAACTGGTTCATTGGAGCTGTGGCTGCGTTGCGTAGGCCTACTTCGGAGGAAAGCTATAAGCGGATAGTCACCGACCTCAACAACGAAGCACAACAGCGGATCGTGTGTGCTCCCAAGAATCGTAATCTGATGGTGCTGGCAGGGCCTGGGTCGGGCAAAACCCGTGTGGTGGTGCACCGCTGCGCCTATCTGCTGCAAGTGGAACGAGTGGCCCCGCAAAATCTGCTGGTGATTTGCTTTAACCGTTCTTCCATGTTCGAGCTGCGGCAGCGACTGCGGGATCTGGTGGACGTTGATTTGGCGGCTCGGGTAGCAGTTCACACCTACCATTCTTTGGCTTTACAGTTGACCGAGAGATCGTTGGCCGAGGCACGGGTCGGAACAGGCGAACAGATTGATTTCGGTGAAATGATCAAAGATGCCAACAGACTGCTCAGCGGTGAGAATGTGCCAGCGGGTGTGGGTGACGACGGTCTTCAGACGGATGGCTTGCGGGATCGCCTGTTAGCGGGATTCGAGTATGTGCTGGTCGACGAATATCAAGACATCGATGAAGATCAGTATGAGATGATTACCCATATCGCCCGGCAGGGGGTGGGAAACAGCCGAGACGACGACCGTTATGCGGCGATACTCGCGGTTGGTGATGACGATCAAAGCATCTACGAATGGCGCGGGGCCAATGTTGAGTTTTTGCGCCGTTTCGAAGACGAGTTTGCTGCTGAGCGTCATTATCTTACATACAACTACCGATCCACCCAGCATATTATCAACGTCTCCAACCGGCTTATCGGTGGTAACAGTCAACGGATGAAAGCCAGCCATCCTATTGAGATAGACCCAGCCCGAAGCAATCATCCGCCTGGCGTAGAGGTTCGGCTGTATAAAGTTGCCGGTGCTACTGACGAAGGAACGGCACTAGTGGCTGAGATCGAGCGGCTACGTTCCTCAGACAGCGGCGACTGGCATGATTTCGCGGTGGTCGGCAGGACCCACAAACAGGTCGCTGCTGCTCGGGCGTTTTTGCGGTCTAATAGGATACGGGTGCGGTGGGCTGTCAACGATGGGATGCCGTGGCTGGGTCATATCCGCGAGTTCAGGCTGCTGCTCGATCATCTCAACGCACACAACCTGCCCGAAATATCTGTGAGTGAATCACGTAAAAATCTGGCCCAAATATGTGGTGCAGATACGCTTTGGACAAAAATGGCCGACCGCATGCTCGCTGAGTTGCAAAACTCCTACCCGCCCACTGCCCTGCACGCCCCCCACCCCGCGCCGGGTGGCTTAGAGGCGGGAACAACAGAAAACACTATTCTAATACCAGCGTTCGAGGTGTTGGAAACGATTCACCGAGCATTGAACGACAGCCGTGGATCGCATATCGTCGGTGATGGAGTGCTGGTGGGTACCACACATTCAGTGAAAGGACTCGAGTTTCCTCATATGATCGTGCTAGGCGGCGGTTGGGATTCCCGCACCCGGAGTTCCCACATCGAGCAAGAGCAAGAACAAGAACGGCGTCTCTACTACGTGGCGATGACACGTGCCTGTAAAACTCTCACTTTGATCTCACGAGACGACGACCCCCTGCCCTATGCGAGTGAACTAGTCGGGCCTGGAACTACTTCCCGCAGGTCAGCTCTTGCTTCCAACAGCCACGCTGGCTTTCCCGGGTCTTATCACAGTGACCATCATCGACCTGTTCAAGATGGCTGTCGTGAAAGGTATACGTACACAACACTAGGGATGAAGGACCTTGTTTTGAGCTTTGCAGGCTATAAACCACCAAATCATTCCATCCATCGTGCCTTGGAAGGTTTAAGAGCAGGTAAACGCGTTTACCTTAAGCCCGATCATAACAGCTCAATATTTGTGCACGATCACAGAGGTGCAGTGCTAGCAAAACTATCGGGAAGTGCCACTGAAGAGTGGCGCGACCGCCTAAGCGATATTGAAGAAGTTCACGTTCTAGCGTTGGTCTCCCGCTATAAAAAAGACCAAGAACCTCCCTACAGAGACCGTATCCAAACTGACCATTGGGAGGTCCCCATTCTCGAAGTCCTTCACCGTTCACACTTCTAATACGCATCCACGGAATTACTTATAGTCACTTTCCAGCCGTTGTCGTGAATGTTATGGTGGCATTCATAACACACCAAAACCAGATTGTCGAGATCGGTTTTGCCACCTCTGGGCCAGAGCACTATGTGATGAGCCTGACATAGCTCCGCAGCCTATGCAACCTCTGTCACGCAACTTGAGTGCCTTCAACTGAGCCCCGTTGACAGCGCGCCGAGATCGACCACACCACAGCGGCCGACCCGGTATTGATACAGAAACCCTGTAACACTGGCATTACACAACAGCCGTTCAAACACTGACGTAAGGATAGGTCCACCATCCGCAATCTCTACCAATCCACCACTGCTACTAGAGTCACCCCCACCCAGATTACCATTTCCAACACCAAACCCAGCCCCACCTGGGCAATCCTCACTGCTACTTCCATCATTCCCTGGACTGCCTCCAACACCAGAACCACCACTCCTGACACCAAGACCACTACTTGGGCTACCCCAATCCTCACCAGAACTACTCTTAGAAGCTGTCGCGTTATTTTGTGCTGGTGGTGGGTTGTTGGGGTGTTTGT
>JAPPJC010000056.1 GCA_028820455.1 Acidimicrobiaceae bacterium | reverse complement strand
TCCCCACCACATTCACACACCACACCCTCTAGTGCCCGCCCATTTCCGAAGAGCCCCTTTTCTCCAAGCTCTACTGGTTTACCCACTTCGTCCGTGACACGACGCCGTGAATGCGATGCCCCCTCCAGAATTTTCACAATCAAGGTAAGGGGGTCATGCTGCAGTTCGCAAGGATTCCACCGGTTCAAGCCGTGAGGCTTGCCACGCTGGGTAAAGGCCGGCTATCAGGCCCACTAGTCCGCCCAACAGCGGAGCACCCAGCGGTATACGAGGGTCAAGAACCGGAGTCCAATCGTTGAGTGCTGACACACCCACCACTACCAGCAGGCCGACACTGGTTCCCATCACTCCACCGAATAGGCCTATACTTGTCGATTCCAGCAAGAATTGCCAGGCGATGTGACGGCGACCAGCACCCAGTGCTCTCCGTAATCCGATCTCACCGGTGCGTTCCAGCACAGACACCAACGTAACGTTGGCGATACCGATGGCACCCACCAGCATCGACACACCACCGAGCACTAAGAATAGGGCGTTTACATCGCTCTGCACTCGAGATTGGAGTTCGCTGAGCTCGGGGGGTGACTGCACTCGCAGCGAAGACGGTTCGTTGGGTTTTACCGCTAGTGCAGCCTGAGAGGCGATCAGTGCAGCAGCACCGATCTCGGTGTCTATCTGGATAGTGGTAGGAGTATCCAGGTCGTACAGCTTGCGAGCTGTACCTTCGGGTATGATGACCGCGTTGAGCAGATCGAATTGACGCTGAACGTCAGCGAGAATGCCTATCACCACGAAACTCACGTCGTCTACGAAAATGACTGGCTGTTGATTGACACGAGAGATGTTGAGTCGCTGTGCCGCGCTGACACCTAGCACTGCCACGGGGTCGGCGCGCTTGGAATGGCCGTGATCGAACCATCTGCCTGTAAGCAAACGTCCCCGTACTGCGGGGTAAAGTCCTGGCGATGCTGCGATCATCGTTATCTGGAACTCGCTGCGGGCCAACGGATCATTCACAGGCACCGAGCGGGTGAGATCGTTTACGATGTCGACAGTCGTCATCGTGCCAGCTGCCACCACACCGTTGAGTCTGCTCAGGCGTTGCTCGGAATCCCATGGCAGCGATGTCCGTGGTGCGTTGTCGAAGGAGAAGCCCCGTTCGTTGGTGACCACCACCGAAGTAGCCAGCAGCTCATTGAATGATGAGACGATCTGATTGCCTGCCGTGTGAGCTACACCCAGGGTAGCCACCAGAGACGCAATTCCAAGCACCACGCCAAGCACGGTCAGTATCGAACGCCCCGGTCGGGCGAACAATCCCGCCAACGCCTCCGCAACGAGATCGCGGAAAGCCATGCGCGCCTTCACGCGTGCCACACTTGCCCGTCGCGCACGTTCACCACACGGTCGGCTCGGGCACTCACATGGCTGTCGTGTGTGACCACCACTAATGTGAGACCATCGGCGCACAGCTCTTCAAACAAGTCTAAGATCGATCCGGTGGTGGTGGTATCAAGATTGCCTGTGGGTTCATCGCACAGCAGGACATCAGGCTTTGGGGCGATGGCACGTGCGATGGCCACACGCTGGCACTCCCCACCGGAGAGTCGGGTTGGCAGGAAATACGCCCGATGGTCGAGCCCCACACGCTCAAGAGCAGCCGCCGCCTGGATACCGCGTTGCGAACGGGGTGTGTTGGTGTACAGCATGGACATAATCACGTTTTCGGTGACATTGCGATGGGCCAACAGATGAAAGGCCTGGAACACGAAACCGATGCGGTGTGCTCGTAGTCCGGTACGCTGCTTCTCGGAAAGTTGCTCCACATCGGCACCGGCGAAATGGTAAGTGCCAGAAGTATGACGGTCCAGTAAAGCCAGAACGTTGAGTAGGGTGGACTTGCCACTACCGGAAGGCCCGACAACCGAGACATATTCGCCGTTTCGCACTTGCAGACTGGCCTTTCGCAGAGCGTGGACTTTTATGTCGCCCCTTCCGAACACCCGACTTACTCGATCAAGCTGCATCAACACCGGCGAATCCTGCTGCGATATCAGCTGCGAAGGGACAGACCGCCACGACGGTTGGTGAGTGTCACTGCTGCTTGGGCTGCTAATCACTGGATACCACCCGAGCGCAGTGGCGTAGAGGTTCTAAGTCGACTTCTACCGGTGGGGCCGCTGCTATTCACCGGACGCCACTCCTACCACCACCCGGTCACCTGCTTGAAGTTCGCCGTTGACGGGTGTCACCTCCACAAGACCACCGGTGGATAGGCCTGGTTCTACACACACGAAACGAGTAGTACCGTCTGCTTCTTCAACTTCCACTCTGATGTCCCCTTCAGCGGTAGCTGACAGTGCCGCAGCCGGAACCACCAGTACAGCACCGTCGGTTCCACCCACAGGGATGACGATCTTGACATTACGTCCAACAAGATTGTCAGGTATACCGTCGGCTAAGATCTCTATATAGTGACGGCCAGGAGCTACACCGCGGGTGCCAGCCCGACGATCCACCAGCCGTATCCTCCCGATGACCGGTGTTGCGTATCCGCTGTCTTCGATACGGGCTTCCCCGCCTTCGAGCACACGCTCCACATCGCGTTCCGACACTGAGCCTCGCACCGCCAGTTTCGAGCCGGTGACGGTCATGAAACCACCCGACACAGTGGTACCCCGCTCCGTTGTCAATAGATCCACACGTACCGGTAGGCGATCTAAGAAGATCAGCTCACCGGCTGGTAGCCATACACCAGTCGTATCCTCGAGCTCAGTCAGACGCTTGGTGGCCTCGTTGACATCATGGCGCAAAGATCTCACCTGGTCGGACAGCTCAGTAGTGTCAGGTGGTGCCAGTAGGTCGGTGAGAGTCTTCTGGACTGTAGCGAGATTATTTTCCGCTTTTCGCATCTCGATCAATGTCTGATCTTGGGCTGTGGCGGATTCCACTTTTCTCTTGGCGTCCTGCACCGCCCGTTCAGTCGAGGCGAGATTCCTTGAACTGCTCTCCACAGCCGTTCGTAGTGCCTCGTGCTGGTCTGCGGTGGGAATGTCTCCAGTGTCGGGGTGGACACCGGTTTGAGCACTCTGCCAGCGCACTTGATCCCGGGCATATTTACGGGCTGCCTGTTCACGGGTGTGTTCGGCGTCTATCAAGCCCTGTTCAGCGGTATTCGCTGCCCGCTCGATGTCAAAACGAGCCTGATGCAGAGCCAGCTCCGCAGAATCCACAGCTGTGCGGGCCTGACGCAACTCAAGGTCGGTAGGGGCCTTACTCGCTTCGCTGAGAGATTTCTCCGCTTTGGCTAGAGCACTGCGAGTCTGTTCAAGCTGGTTGCGGGCGTTGTTGAAAGCCGTTTTCTCCTCATCACTCAGACCATTGACTTTGTACCCGGCTGTCTCATACCAAGCTGCAACAGCGGTACCGGTAGCATAGTCCCATACCAGATCGGGTTCGCCTTCGAAATGTCCGAGACGTGCCAGTGCTTCCTCGAGTTGCTGTACGTCAGGCCCCCGGCTCTGAGGACGCAAATCCCTGAATACCGGCACCGGGCCAGCCAATAAAAACACCGGACGACCGGCTATTTCAATAGCAGGATCGCCTTCTACCAGTTCAGAGTCACGTTCCGGTGTACTCGTAACCACCAAAGCTGCTGAACGGTCACCCCCGAGAGCACCCGAGAGGCTCAACACGACTGGTTCGTCATAACCCACATCGGCACGGGTTATCACATCTGCGGTCAGTTCCGTCAATTCCACTTCGACAGTGATCAGCGAAGGTGTGGGGGGCTTCGATTCCAATGCTGCCCGATCAGGTGATTGAATTCTACGGCCAGCGAGCCAACCACCAGAAGCTGCTAATACTGCGATAACGATCACAGCTGACACCACAAAGCCGCGCCGCATACTCATATCACCTACTCAGGGTGTTGTGCCCAGAATATCGCACTCAGGGATACTGCTCTCGGAGTATTGTACCCAACGGGGAAACAACCAAGGTTTGGAGTCTGCGCGGAGAGATTTTTATTGGATGTTCCAGTGATTCGTTTCGGTTTTCTGGGGTGGTGGTAAGGAATCACTTCGGTTGTGGTGCACTGTTCGTTTTTTGAAACCCTCGGATCCTAGGTCAAACTAACTATTCTTGCAGTTGGTTCCTGAACTCATCGAGAACGGCGCGGTTATTGTCAATGAATTGGGTTTCGTACTCTGCTGCGATCTCACTGCGTTTCTCGTTCAAGCTCTTGGAACACTCAAAGTTGGAGATCGCGATATCACGTTCCTCTTCCTGTAAAGCTGCCAACGCTTCCTGGTCAATCCTAGCACGCGCTTCTGCTTCAGCTTGCCTGTACAGGTCTTCGATTTCTTCGGGGGATTTACCTGTTATCAATTCTTCAGACAGAGGATCAGGCATCGAGAGCATAATAATTTCATTAAGCCGGGATACGAAGTCGGAACGAAGCGAAGACCACATGTCATCGAAGTTTTCGTATGAGTATCCCTTCGCGCTCATGCATTCCGACCACTCTGTATCAGCAGCTAGGATTCGGGGATCCACCTTGAAACTCTTCTCAATCAATGTGAAATCAGATTCCAGTTCATCAAGAATCTGGAAAACGGAGTAGACTTTTTCACTGGCCTGACCTCTGCAGCTCTCACTGAAATAGTCAGAGAGGTCTTCCTCCGATGGTTCATCGGTTCCGTCTTCCAGTGGCTCGGCCTGCTCTGTTTCTGTGTCCGTTTCAGTTTCTGGAATAACTGTTGTCAGATCAGAATCCGTGACTCCGAATAGAGCTTCTTCGTAAGCCTGTCTCTCGGATTCTGATAAAGCATCTGTTATTTCCGCGTTGGGATCCGTCCAATCGATTTCATACGATTGCTCGACACCAAAGGATGTGGTGATTCCAAAGCCTTGCTCACGTACATATTCTTCACTGCCGTAGTCTACGTCAGGAAACATAATAGATGCCGGAGAGGTGACAGGGATGTATTCGAAGCCTTCTCGAGCCATACACTCAGCTATCAGCTCCTCCATCTTCTGCTCCCTTTCCAAGAAAAAGGCCTGCTCTTCGCTGGAAACGGAGTATGACCCAGAAGATCTTGCAAGATCGATACCGGGTAATCCAAGATATTCCCCCAAACGGATAGGTTCGCCCGAGTTGTCGATGGTGTTGTCTATCGTCTTGTCGTCTCTGCAGGCTACAGCCGTCAGCGGTATCGCTAACATTAAGGTGAGCAGCACTAACTGCGGCTTCAGCTCCATGTATTACATCTTAATCCGGTTCGTCTTGCTTTACAACTAGATGATAGGTCTTTCGGTGTAATCAGCTGACACCGGCAACCACGGTTCGGCGAGCCGTTTACAGGGGATACAGCGTTCGTTCATTGCCATGTCAGAGTGGCTTGAGCTGACAATTCAGCGAGGCCGTCGTGGGTATTGTTGCCATTGCGATCCCAGAACACCACAACGGTATCGGTGAGCGGTTGCTGCTGGTTGTTCCGGCTGCCTGAGTAGGCTGGGCTTGCCAGTTCAAACGTCGCCCAACCTGAGTCGTCGGATTCATTGAATTGCCAGGAACGCAACCGATTATCCGAATCTCTGGCGATGAATATGAGGCGTTTGCCTTGTGAATTGGGACCGATCAGGTGTGCATGAACAGTCGTATTTTCCCCCAAAGACGACGGAGAGGAAACGAAGATCGCCATTTCTGTGGGAGAGGCGTGCCAATGGAATGTGGTATAGACACTGGTACGAACCTTGTTACCGTCAAAGGTTTGCCCCAATGCCCCTACCCAAGCGTAGATGCGGCTCTTCCCAGAATATGGGGTGTTGATCGTCACCCCTACTTTCACTGTTCCTGTGACGTCACTTCGGGGATCGCCGGAATCGATACGACAATTCTGTGATGTGCCCGCGTCACCGCCGTTCAGTTGTAGTTCCCTGGCTAGATGGCATTTGCCGTTGTACGCGGCAAACACATCGATTAGCAGGCCTCGGTAGGGTTTGCCGTTGGGTTTAAGAGCGGTTATCGTGATCTCCGATGAACCTCCCACAGTCACAGAGTCCGGCGATGCGGATACTTGCAGTTTCACAGGTTGGGCTTCTGCTGTTTCCAGCACACGGGCCAGCAAAAGTGCCATGTCCTCGCGTGTGATCGGAATGTCAGGGCCAAAGCTGTCAGCGGTCACACCTTGCATGATTCCCAAGGTCACTAGCTGCCGTATGGCTATCACCGTTGATGCCGGCCAACCGTGCAGGTCGTCGAAGTCAGGGATATCGACGTCGGAGGGTTCGGGTAGTTGCACCTCAGCGAATTCGAGAAGCCTGAGTAGCAGCATCGCCGTCTGAGCGCGTCCCACGTTATCGTATGGCACAAACCTGCCCGACAGATGGCCTTCTATGATGTCCAGTTCGTGCAATCCGGCAATGGCCAGCTGTCCGGAAGTGCCGACCGAACCCAGGTCATTGAAAGGTTGTGACGGGCCATCTGGTAGCGGCAAATCCAGTGCTTTGATCGTGCGTACCAGAAAATAGGCCGTCTGCAAGCGTGTCACACGAGTGAAGGGTTCGTAGGTGGTAGGCGAAGTTCCTTGAGTGATGTTGTAGTGAGCTAAGCAGTTTATGGCTGCAACCGAGTCACTTGCCAAAGAACCGGTGTCTGTAAACGTCACAGGCTCGATCAAGTGCCCACAGGCATCTGATCCTACAACAGAAAACGTGCTCGTTGCTGACACAGTAGAAGCTGACACGATTTGAGCTTCGGCACCGACGTGGGGACGCGGCGGGATGTGTGCTGCCACAGGTGTGATCGTGGTTGCAATTGCGATCACAACCGCAACTATCAGCACTTTAGGAATATGTCGCTTGAATAACACAGGTTTTGGATTCCAGGATTCTCCAGAGAATTTTTTATCTCGTCTACTCAACCCCTCAAGAACTCTGAGGCGAGACCGGTAGCGTCACTCTCGAGGCATTTCACGACAACCCAGTCAGAGGGTTCTCCCATCGGATCTCTGTAAAGCGGGCAAAATCGGTGTCGGCACTCATAATGGTCAGACCATGCTCGACACTCAGAGCGGCCAGCATAGCGTCAGGCACAAGGTTGCCTGTGAGGTGATATTTGACAACCAGCTCACCCAGAATTGTGGCTGTGTGTTCGGTTGCAGGTGGGATCCACGTAGGTCCCGCGTTCAGCCAGCTCCGCACGCAACTCCAGGCCTGTTCGGCACTTATGGGACGTACATAGATCCGAGAGTCGGTGCTTATCCTGACAAATGAGCCGAGAGACTGCCAGGGAAGTGCCACCCGGCGGTTGCCGTGTAACACCATCTCCAGCCATTGCACCGAAGTTTCATAGTGCGTTGAAGACCGGTCGGTAGCGTATAGCAGTAAGTTCGCGTCGATCAGCAAGGTGGATCAAACTCGTCAAGCAGGCCGATCACTTCGCCGATATTCGTGACGTCGACCTTCATGTCCATATCGTAGCTCCGGTGCACATACTGCGAGAGTGTGTCAGGCTTCGCCAGACCCTTGCGCACTAAACGATTGATCGCTTCGCTCACACCTATGCCTTCAGATCTTTTGATCTGCTCGATAGCGGCGGCCACATCATCAGCCAGTGTCACAGTAGTACGCATGAACCAATTATAGCATCTTGATGCTGTATCTTAAACATCACCATGCAAGAGCTGCGAGATAGGACGAGATAGGAGTAGAACACACCAGCATAGTAGTCTTCGAAGCGGGTGATGTCGTTGTTGGTGCACCTAACACATCCACCGCATCCAAAAAACGCCGCGGTCGCGACAGGAAACAATGCTCACCACCATCAAGAAGCTACTCCCAGTAGGACAGCAGGAACTTTGGCATTGTCAAAAATATGCTTTTTGAGATTAGCTACTCCCAGTAGGACAGCAGGAACTGGCTTGACAATAGGATCTGTTCAGGCGAAGAAAACCCTACTCACGTCAAGTAAGTCTTTATCGACAGGTTTCAATTGTGCTGTAGCCTCTCGGAGTGTGACAAGCTCTATTTTGTTTGCTTGCAAGGCGACCATACTGCCAAAACAACCTGCTTGCACGGCATCCATGGCTGCAACACCGAACCTGGTGGACAGCACACGATCAAAAGATGTGGGGGTGCCTCCTCTCTGCACATGACCTAGGATCGTCACTCGTGTCTCAATGCCTGTACGTTTCTCCACTTCAGCCGCTACGACATTAGCGATGCCACCTAACCGTTTGTGACCGTAAACATCAACAGAGGGTTCTGTTAGTTCAAGTGTTCCAGGTTGCGGCTGAGCCCCCTCAGCAACCACCACAATAGAGTCGTGACGCCCGCTCGATTTACGACGCAGCAAAGCATCCGAGAGTTCTTGAATGTCAAAAGGCGTTTCGGGGGTTAAGATATAAGCAACTCCACCTGCAATGCCGGCCCAAGTTGCGATATGGCCAACATTGCGGCCCATCACTTCAACAAAGATAGCCCTATCGTGACTTTCAGCTGTTGTGCGTAGACGGTCTATCGCATCGGTGGCAATGTTGACTGCCGTGTCAAAACCAAACGTTCTTTCAGTGCAGCTGATGTCGTTGTCGATGGTCTTGGGCACACACACTATGCCAACACCCCGTGTGTGCATTTCACATGCGCATGAGAGTGTGCCCTCACCTCCGATCACCACCAAAGCATCCAGTTTGAGTTCCTGGATTGTATTCAAAGCTCGAGCTACTCCGTTATCGAGATTGAAAGGGGTGTAACGGGAAGTTCCGAGTATAGTACCACCCCTGCTCAATATGCCACGACACGATCCCATGTCCAATGGTCGCCACGAGTTTTCCACCACACCCCGCCAACCGTCGTGAAATCCGATCACCGTGTCACTATAAGTAGCCTCAGCTCTTCGCACTATCGCACGAATCACCGCGTTGAGTCCAGGGCAATCCCCACCACCGGTTAGAACACCAATATGCATCAACACACTTACCCGGGCCTACACTGCAGACCCTGCGGAGCAAGCAGCAGCACACTCACACTGATGATGCCGCTAACAGGCCTGCACCCACTGCGGCAGCATTGGAGGCTAACTGCGCTGCGGCTACTTTGACTTTAGGCCTGTATTCGCCACCTAAGACGTAATGAAATGTCCATTTTCTGATACCGTCCACCAATTGTTCGCCGATATCAATTAAGCCTCCCCCGATGACTACTGTCTCCGGGTCTAGCACATGCACAAGATTGGCCACTCCTACTGCCGTGTAACGACAGAAATCGTCAAGCAAATCCATGGCACGAGGATCGTTATCAACGATAAGAGAATGCACATGCTCACTTTGAACAGCATCCACAGAACCGGCTCGTTCTATCGCACTGCCAAAATCACCGCGGGCAGCTGCTGATTGCGCTAGACGACGCAGACCGGGACCTGAAACGTAGTATTCCCACGGGCCCCGAGCACCGGTGAGATGCTTATCCCCGGTCTGCTCTACTGTCATGTGGCCAGACTCACCCGCAAAACCGTTCCAGCCTTTGTATAATTTTCCGTCTAGAACAAAGCCTGTTCCTATTCCAGTTCCAAGTGCCACCAAAGCCATGTAACGGCTACCACGTCCCGCTCCAATCTGTGATTCCGCCCATGTGGCGGCAGTGCAATCATTCTCAACAACCACTGGACAGCCTAGTTCAGTTTGCAGGATACTACGTATTTCGAAATCGTATACTCCTTGAATGTTGGGTGAGTAGCGGAGTACGCCTTCACGATCGACGATACCGGCGATACCCACCCCCACAGAAGAGAAAGACTGTCCGCATTCACTTTCAAGTTCACCCACCATCTTCAAAATACTCTGCACAATAGCTGAGCTGTCTTCTATGACCAACATACGACGAACGGCTAAAGGCCGAAAATCGTCAGCCGAACCCAAATTCGCGTAATCAGCAGCTATTCCCAGTATTTTGGTGCCACCAATATCGAAACCACAATGCAAAGACAGTTTATCTACCACCAACTACCATCTCAGCGCAATGACGCAACAAAAGGATGTTTGCCGCACATGACACGTTAAAACATTTACAACTCAAAAGGATATACGTGATAGGATGACATCAGGTATCAGCTCATTCACTGCTGAACACAAGGCTCGAGCTACCCGCTGTTGGCGGCAGAAGTCTCAACGTAATGTTTCAACTCATCCAAGGCTGTGTGCATAATACGATCCTCCACCCTCCGTTTTGCAAAACTAGGAAGCGACACCGCTAATTCTACTGCTAAATAGTAGCTCACCTCGGTGACTTCTCCGTTAAACTCGTATGCAGTGCTACTGCTGTCTTCGCTGTCGTCTTCTGCATCAGATGCTGATTCAAACTTGTACCCCCCCTCCAAATGGGTGACAGCATCACCCTTTTTGAGCTTCCAAGTAAGACGAAGAGGATCTGAAGCATACGAGTAACTCAACGTGTAGGCAATAGAACGGCCCATAGCTGCCGCTGTGTATTCAACATCTACGGCACGCCCCAAATCATCGCGACTTAGAATCTCTATATTTTTGATATCACGCGCCCATAGAGGATATTTTTTGAAATCGATAGCTGCCTCAAAACATCGCTGCGGAGAAGCCGCTATCATTATCTTCTCAATTGCTTGCTCAACCATGAAGCTTCTTTCTCACTTCTAGAATATCCGAACTCTCTCCAATAATAGTGGCTCACAGGTGCAACGAACACAACCATAGCTTCAACTATCGGCTAATTTTTTAAGGATGCTTCTCAATCGAGCAGCCAAAAAATCGCTCGAAAAATCAGCTGCAGCACGTTTTCGGGCTGCCTCACCCATAATACGGCGACGTCGACTGTCATTCAGGAGTGCCGCGATAGCAGCTACGGCCGTGGAAACGGTGATTTCTTCCAAAACGATACCAGTCTCCCCGTGAACCACAGCATCTCGCACACCCCCACTATCACCCGCTACTTGAGGTACTCCAGCTGCTGCTGCTTCCATGAACACAATCCCAAAACCTTCTTGCTCCAATCCAGCCCACCGAGATCGACACAGCATCGCAAAAACATCCGCGCAGCCGTATAATTCCGCCTTGTCCTCATCTGAAAGACTCCCAAGCAAACGTACCGGAGCATTCAGGCGGCCAATGAGTCGTGTCAAACGTCTACGATCCCGCCCTTCGCCTGCTATCAACACCTGCAAGCCTTTGCAGATGGAAGCAAGCTCCGCTGCGGCTCCAATCAGGATGTCCATCCCTTTTCGAGGTACTAGCCTCGATACACTCACTACAACCGGGGCGTCAGCAGGCAAACCGAAATGCCGACGAGCTTTAAGCCTGTCAACACTTTCAAGAGGGACGATACCTTCAACATCAACACTAGGGGGAACATCGTAAATCGGTGTTTCGCATCCGGATGCTGATTTACACTTCTCAAAAGCACGCTCACCCGTATAATCCATATCGTGCGGCTCACCGGACATTATCTGTTCGCATTCTTTACCGGGATAGCCGCCGGCAGCAATAATACCACACGAGTTTTCGAGTACTCTTTTCACCAAACTTCGAGTACCGCTTAATCGACCGGGAATTGCAACTTCAGCACCATGGACTATCACTGCGTATGGGCGGTTGAGGTGAACCCCGATCAATCCTGCAGGAAAAACCGGATCGATGATTACAAGATCAATAGAATACCGAACTGTCAATCTGTTGACTTGTCGAACTAAATGTGGAAGAGGAAGCAGCCAAGGCTCACGAGAACGAATTATAGGCATCGGTGCAGAAGAGTCAAAAGATGCACTGTCACGATGAGAAGCAGTGTAAACTACTACTTCATCTGCAGGTAAACGCGACCAAAGCTCCCACAAGAAATGCTGTATACCTCCTATTTTGGGGGGAAAATCATTGGTGACAAGTAAGTATCGAGCCATAACGAGTCAACTCACAACAAATCAGCACGCTGGGGAACGTCGCGCTCAATCTCAGCAGCCACAATAGGGTCATCTTTCAAACCAACGACATCAAATGGAAGTTCAAGCCTGCGCGCACACCATATCGCGTGGGCTACGATTAAAGGATCAGTATCAGACAAAGCACGTTCAACAGCTGCGCGCACACGCGGCTGACTGGGATCACCAACATTGCCAAGCACAACAAGAGCGTTGCGACGCAGATAACGAGCCTGACGTTTAGGTATATACCAGCGCCCATAGTCGGCCATAAGCTCAGCATCAGACGCTTCAAGCAGGCCAAGCACAGAAACTCGAGAAGTATTTTCCAAAAACAGCTCTTGAGTGGCTTGCCGGGAGAATGACTTTGTGCGGTGTATGTTGCGAGGGCGTGGTGGTGGACAGTCAGCGTCTTGAGTGGCTTGCTGGGAGAATGATTCTGTGCGGTGTCCAGATATAAGACTATTTCCCAAAAACGGCTCTTGGGCGTCTTTTTGGGGTTGCTTATTATCCTTTCTTTCGGAAGTCTTCATTTCTGAGCTGCGCCGCAGTTGAACTTGATGGGATACCCTGCGGGCTCGGCTGAAGCGTACACGATTAGGAGGGCAGACTTCGGTGCAATCATCACAACCGTATATACGATCACCAAGTGCGACCCGAAAACGAGGATCGAACACACCGTCAAGTTGAAGCAACCATGCTAAACACTTGCGTGCATCCACCACTCCAGGAGCTACTATCGCACCTGTAGGACATCCATCGAGACACCTTCGACATGGGCCACAACCATCAGGCAAAAAATCGGGCTTTTCGTAGTCTACCAGAGCATTCGTGACTACCGCTCCAAGTACGACCATGCTGCCTGCACCGGGTACGAGAATGCTAGCACTCTTACCCCACCAACCTATCCCTGCGCGGTGTGCCACCGCACGATCAACCAGGCTATTCTCATCAGCTGAAACCACCGCCCTATATCCTGTGGCACGCAGAATCGAAGCTATCTTCTCCAATCCTTGACGCAACGCAGTATAGTAGTCAGCCTGAGCGTAAGCTGCTACCCTCGCCTGCGGCTCCTGTTCATCCCAGAGCTCTTGCGCATCCCCTGACCTTTTTCGACCACCGCCCGCCCCATTCCCGAAACCATACGACTGTCTGTCTGACTCTTGCGTATCCCCCGACTTTTGTCGACCACTGGGATCGCTAATGCAAGAAGAAGTACGAGTCTGTGATTCCGGCAAATAATAATCGAGTGCGCCTACTACTAGAGTCTTAGCATCGGGTAGCAGCCTGGCAGGTTCGGTGGAGCGTTCAGGATTACGATAGGTGAACTGCATATTGCCATGCAATCCTGCTTTTTTACGCTCATCGAGTATGCGTTTAGTATCTGTAAACGGCTGCGCGCTACAAGCTCCAACAGCAAATAAGCCAGCTTCACGACCTGCTGTGATTAGCTTTTCAAGATTGATCATAACTCAAACCGGCTGCTTACTCAGCACACTATTCAAAGCAGCACACAATCTCGGGCACTACACATTTCACAAGAAAATATTACACAATCCAGTGCGGTTCAAAGAATTTTCAAGGGCGTTTTGATAGGATCAATCGTTCGACGGGTTGGCCCGTGACTTCGGCAATGAGGTCGAAGTCCTTGTCGACATGCAAGACGGTCAGTCCAGCCAACTCAGCGGTAGCGGCGATCAGTACGTCTGGGATTGAAGGTGTCCGATGCTGACCGATCCTAGCGAGAGCAAGTTGCACCGCAACCGCACGATCTTCGATAGCAGGTGTCAGATACTCGACGGGCATGCACTCACGGAGGCTCGGTGAAACTCTGCCGGAGATCGCTGGCTGAGCGAGCTGAGAATCCTACTTCTAGTCGGGTTATCGTGGAGATGCGCACCGACCCACGCTGGATTCTCGATGACCACTCTGCGGCTTCAGGACTCGAAGCGAGCCGGACAAGTGCTGACTTGTCGATTAGCCAGACTGTCATGACCACGCCGAATGCATCACGTCAGGATCGGCGAGATCAACGAAAGTTTCGCTGAAGCACTGTAGGGATTCTACGGTTACTTCACTGCTGATACCACGGCACTCGCGGTTGAGTGTTCGGCGAAGATACTCGGCCTTGGAGAGGCCGACACGTTTGGCGTTTGCTTCTATTGCTGCGACGACGTCATCGGGGACGTCGTGAATCAAGATGTCTGTCAACTGTAACTCCCGGAATCATGTAGATACCATATGATATCACCTCTGGCCACTGACACAAATGCGCCCCCCTCAACGCCATCGGGTTGTGCCCCCAATTGATGGAATTTTGATATACGTTTTGTCAACATCTTGTGTGGTATCTCCCGTTGCCTGGGTAGGGGTGTGAGTCAATGATCCGTTTTGAGGCAGAATGACTTGCATCTATTCCAGAATCGGCTACTGCTACAGTCACAGCACAACATTCTCGGGCACTACACACTTCAAAGTACAGCATTATATCAACGAAATCAGGCTTGTCATCCCGACTATCATGCATAACTTGTTATCCTGACAATATGCGATATGCATGGTGCAGAGTCGGCTGGATGGCCGCGGTTTGTTTTGCAAACTGAGGAAGGTCGGGACTCCACAGGGCGTAGGTGCTGGCTAACAGCCAGTCGAGGTGACTCGCAGGAAAGTGCCACAGAAAACAAACCGCCAGCCTCAAGAGACTGGTAAGGGTGAAAAGGTGCGGTAAGAGCGCACCAGCGTCTCGGGCGACCGAAACGGCTAGGTAAACCCCACTTGGAGCAAGATCAAGCAGGAAGAAGGCGGCCCGTCTGCAGACACTTCCGGGTAGATTGCATAGATGGATGGTCATCCAAAGAGGCTTTAATCTCGAAGTCCTCCTAGACAGAATCCCGCCTACAGGTCGACTCTACACCATCAACAGCCACCCCCCTTTACCTTTTAACAGGTCCTGATATTAGCTAGTGTCAGAGCTAGATGCTCGCCGCGATGGGTAGGGCTTTAGTCCCATGCCCCCTTCAATGCATGAATTACACGGCCACTACCTTTGACGCACATTCTTGACCGGTCTGACACAAATGCTGAACAGTGGTATATGACTTTACACATGTACTTTTATAGCCGGTAAACGCAGCCTCCTACACGCCCACCAAAACCAAACAGGTGGCGACAAAAAAGGTACCCATATCAGTATTATCGGTCTTAAAAAGAGCGTATCTATTCCTGTTACTCCTCCAATTAAGCTGATCAGAGATGACATGAGAGACGTGATGAGGATAAGTATAAAGACAATGCCGTAGGGCATAGCAATCGCTGCTGCGCTGCTCTTGGCAAATGTCGAACACGAC
>JAPPJC010000030.1 GCA_028820455.1 Acidimicrobiaceae bacterium | reverse complement strand
TTCTCATTTCACACCACCACCAGCACCCCCACTCCACCCTAGATCGCGAAGAGCCGCTATGCTCGGCAATATCCATACCAACCACGCCCGCTCAAACAATCACGCCGACACCGTCATCCCATACTTCGAAACTGTCCTCATCGCGATTGAAATCAATGTGGACGTTCTCAACGTCGGCGTCAGCAGCGGTAGGCCCTTCACTGCTCATTGGTGCCGTTTACGAGTGAATCGTCCCAGGTTTTTCGGATTAGGGTTCTAGGTAAAGTTTTTTGATGGTTTTGTGGACCCTTGAAAAAAGGGTTTGCAAAACTTCTATGAAACCATGATTGCAGAGTTTTCTAGTGTTGAAGGCGAGTAAACTAGTATCCGTGTTTGGGGATCGGCGACTCCGTCTAACGTTTCCGCTGCTGTTGGGGTGGCTACGGGCCGAGTAGGGCTGCGGGTATTATTGCGATGCCGTTGTTGTCTCGGTAGGCGCGGGAGCCTGTTGTCACGACTACAGCGTCGAGTAGTGCGGGTCCGATGCGGTCACGTAGCCATTGGAGGTGTTGTGTGTCTCGTTGTTGCACTTCGCTTGCGAGTTTGACTTCGATGGCTAGGATTCCTTGTTCGTGTCCGACGATCAGATCCACTTCACGGGCACCGCTCCAAGAGCGTAGATGACACACAGTGGAATCACACGACTGGGCGTACACCCGCAAGTCGCGGGTGACGAGGGATTCGAACAACGCTCCCATTATCGGTTTGTCGCTGTGCTGCGGATTGATCGTGGTGGTGTTCACACCCAGCAGTGTCTCTTCAGTGACCCCTAGAAGGCGGACGGCTAATGAGGTGTCGGTGAGGTGGTGTTTGGGTGAACGTTTGAGGCGGCTCAACCGGTTTCCAGTCGGTGGTAACCAGGCTGGGAGGGGTTCCAACACCCACAGGGCTTGTAGGGCGTCGCGGTACGCTGATGTGGTGGTTTTGGCGGGTTTGTTGTGTTCACCCGCGGTGGCGGCGTCACGTATGGACTCATATGATGCTGTTGTGGAGGTGGCTGCTGCGTAGGCTTGTAGCCAGTAACGAAGAGCCGCCGGGTTGCGCACCGCGCGTCCCGCTAGTGGTAGGTCGTGTTCCACGATACGATGCAGGTAGCCGTCGACGAGTAGTCTTCTTGCCCGGCCGCTGGTGGTGTGCCATCCAGGGAAACCGCCCCCTACGATCACGTCTGCGTAGTCTTCCAGCGAAACTTCGGTGGCTGCATCCAAGGGCTGCTGGTCTCCACTCAAAAGGGAACGTAGGCTCACTGAGTGTTCTCCCCAGAGTTCGCTTAATGTCATAGTCCACATACGCAGCGTGACGATCCGTCCCGCACCCGAATGGGTGGGTGCTTCGCCCGGCCGGACTGACCCAGTGAGAATGAACCGACCCGGTGCGAAGTTGTCATCGACTGCACGACGCACCAGATCCCACGATGGTGGGAATCTCTGCCACTCGTCGATGAGGATCGGGTGACGGCCCTCGAGCAGCATCCGTGGGTCGGCTGATACTTCACGGAGCACGTCGGGATCATCGAGGTTGTAAACGGTGTCTGCGTGCTCACATGCCGTGCGAGTCTTGCCAGCGGCTCTTGGCCCTTCGATGCTAACAGCAGGCAGCACACTCAGAAGTTCCGCGAGGTCTCGGTCCACCACCCTGGGACGGTAGGCCAGAGGATCGTTTTCCGTCTGCAATGCCAACGACATACGCGCTCCCTCAAATCATGACACTAACGCTACCAGTACGCAATAACACTACTATAGTACGCTAACGCTGCCAACCCGCAGCAATGCTACTAATCCGCAATAACACTACTGTAACACTCTCACAGGCAACAACCCGGACCGCGGCCAGTTTCCTTTCCTGCTTATACCTCTTCGTTCCGGCTCTGACGTGGTTTAGCGGTGGGGAGATCCAGTATGCGGCCAGTTTCCTTTCCTGCTTATACCTCATCGCCCTCCTTATTTGCAGCGTTTATGGTTTATAACGTCTACAACGTCTCACAGGCAAAGCCTCAGTGAGGCTATTGTGGGGGTCCGGCTTTGGTTAGGAGATTGGCCACGTTGAGTGGGACCTTGGTTTGTGCGAAGTGTAGGGTCACATCTTGGAAGGGGTTGACGATGTATCTCACCTTGGGGGCAGCGTCGGGGTCGTCTGGTACTGACACCACAGCGAGACGCCAGCAGTCGGGATTGGATTTGGCCTTCTGTACTTGTTGGGTGCTTACGCTGATCTCCTCGGTGCGGGGTAGGTGGCCTTTTACTTCTATGAAGTAGTAGTCGCCGGTTTTCGGATCCACCGACAGCACGTCGAAGCCGGGGTTGCTGTGGCTTTGTGTTTCGGGCTGTCGTCCCAGGGATTTCTCGGCTTCGAGCACTGCTGCGACAGCCCGACGGTCGGTTTGCATCCTGTCGGCTATCTCATCGGGATCGGGTGGAGTGCCGCAGAGCAAACCGAATACGCCCTGGGGGACGATCAAAGCAGCAGCCACAATAACAGGGGGACTGCTGTGAAGATCGTTCTCCAAGTCGAGCTCCAAACGACGGCGCGTTAACCGTTCTTCCAGATCGTTCGCCCGACCTCGGGCCTGTTTAGAGTTCGATGTCGGCTTATGGTCAGCCGATTCCCGGGCTTTGATCTCTTCGGCGCGCTGATCCCAGTATCGGATCTCCGTTTCGAGTCGGCTCTGCACCGCTTGACGTACTTTATCGACCCGGTTTTTCGTGATAGCGCGCACCTCTTCAAGATGAGGGCTGGCGAGATGTTCGGTAGTCCAGCCTCTAGCGGTTTCCTCAGCGGTGGGTCCAACCCAACAGAGATTGAGACGACCTTCGAGAAGCCCTTCTTGTTCATCGGTCAAGGGTGCGTAACCGAGGTAGGGTTCATTACCAGGATGGAGTACAGTATCGTGCTGGTCGATTTCCACATACTGGAAACGCCGCGACACCACCTGACGGTTCCCGTGAAGCCGTCGCCCGTCGGTGATAGAGTGTTCCAGGCACAGTAACAGGCGAGGCTCAGTGGATGGATCGTCGGGGTCTACGAGCACGGCACCACGTTGGAGTGTGTCACCATGATCACTCAACACCCTGGCGACCACAGCTGCCAGCAGCGGAGTTCCCGGTGATATCAACTCAGCACGATCATCGTCACCACCAACAGAACGGATGTGGGCTTTGTCAGGGGTTGTTTCTTGTGTGGCTGCCCGTGATGGCGGTACTGTAGAACGGCTGGCGCAGTCGTGGGCCTTGCCACGGGTTGTTTCTTGTGTGGCTGTCCGTGATGGCGATGGTGTGGTGCTGTCGGCGCGGACATGGGCTTTGTCGAAGGTCACTCTGTGATAGCGGTCGTGCACCGGACCCAACTGAGGGTCAGCGTGGGCACGCACCGAGACCGGTATTCGGGTGATCTCGAAGCGGCCTCGCTCCCGTGCTGCTATCCGCCCCCCGTAGAGACGCAACGCCCGTGAGAAGAACGCCTCCACGAACCAGGGCTGGAGCTTGCGAGCCCGTGCTGTTTGCATCGCTTTGCGTATCTCATCGTTAGCGGCGGTGTCAACCAGACCCGACACTAATGCTCGTTCTTTGAGCACGTCTTCGAGCTGGCCACCGATGTCGTTGTCGATCACTTCATCCATCCAGGCGGCATGAGCGGGATCGTCATCTGATCGGACAGCCCGAATCAGCAATTCCCGCAGCGAAGTATTCACTTGTGAATCACCGAGCACGTCGTACACCTGATCACCGTAAACGGCTTTTTGCTGTTCGATCTTTTCGAAGAGACGCTGAAAAACCTGTCCTTCTCTGGTTTTGTGGGCAACGAGGTTCCACAGATGACAGGGCCGCCGCTGGCCGATACGATGGACACGCCCGAAACGCTGCTCTATACGGTTGGGGTTCCAAGGCAGGTCGTAGTTGACCATCATGTTCGCAACCTGGAGGTTGACACCCTCACCCGCAGCGTCGGTGGCCACTAACACCCGTACCGTGGGATCCACCCTGAAGCGGTCCTGGATCGCCCGACGTTCATGGCGTCTGACCCCTCCGTGTATCACGACCACAGCCTCAGAACTCCCCAGTTCGGCAGCGATCCGCTCCGCTACATAAGCAAGCGTATCCTTGTGCTCGGAAAACACAATCAACTTACCAACAGAGCCACCACCCGTTGCGTCACCACCCGTTGCGTCATCGGCATTACCGTCGGTGTTGCTGTCGGCATTGTTCGCTTTTGTTGCTGTGAAGTGGTCGGATCGCAACAAGCCGCGGAGTTCGATCCACTTTGTGTCGACACCACTCAGTCGAACCTTGTCGGCTAGTTGTACCAGGTCGTTGAGTTCTTGTACCTCGGCGTCCAGTTCTTCGGCGGTGGCCGCTACCGAGGCGGCATCGATTACGACGTGTTCGAGTTCGTCTAGCTCCGCGTCGTTGTAGTCGTCGAAATCGAAGTCCACCAGATCGGTCAATCGTATACCACGGGGCAGGTCGACCACTGATACGGGTTCACTCGTCGCGGCGCGGCTACGCAGTTCAGCGGCTTGTGAGGCGATGCGATCACGACGTCGGCGCAGCGAGTGGTATATGGCAGCGGGTGACGACGCTAGTCGTCGCTGCAAAGCAGCCAAAGCGAAACCAGCGATGATGCCTCGCCGTCTGTCACCTCCTTCGAACATCAGATCGGCCCGACCCATCCCGGTGCGCACGTAACTGGTCACAGCCTCGTATAACTCAGTTTCGGGTGGTGACAGTTCAAAGTTGAGACTGTGCGCATAACGTCTGGGGAACAACCGTCGGCCCTCGAACGTGCGCAGGTTCTCTTTCACCAAGCGGCGCATCACATCGGACACGTCAGGTATTTCCGGTGTCTCGCCGTTGCTGCCACCACGAAGACGACCTTCGAAACGATCCGGGTCGATCAGCGTCATGAAAGCGAGGAAGTCCTCGTTCTTACCGTTGTGGGGTGTGGCGGTGAGCAGCAGCAGGTGACGTGTGCGACTGCTCAACACTTCACCCAACACGAAGCGTTTGGTTTTGCGCAGCTCATCTCCGTACCTGTGAGCGGTCATCTTGTGAGCTTCGTCCACTATCACCAGGTCCCAGTCGGAGGCTTTGATGCGATCGAGCAGGTCATCGGCTCGGGATATCTGATCGATACGGGCGATGAGCAGGTTCTTCTCCAAGAATGGGTTGCCAGTTCGTGATGCTTCCACCGTGGCACGTGACATCAACTCGAAAGACAAACCGAACTTGTCCCACAACTCGTCTTGCCACTGCTCCACCAGACTACCCGGGGCGACTATCAGACAACGCACGACATCGCCGCGCAGCATCAGCTCACGGATCAACAGCCCCGACATGATCGTTTTTCCCGCACCGGGATCGTCGGCCAACACGAAACGCAGCGGCTTCAAAGTGAGGAGCCGATTGTAGACAGCATCAATTTGGTGCGGGTAGGGTTCAACGTCAGACGCGTCAACCGCAGCAAACGGGTCGACCAGATGGGCCTGCTGCATGCGACGGGCTTCCGCTGCGAGACGGAACATAGCACCATCCGCATCGAAACTCCAACGCTGCTTCGAAACCTCGCAGAAACCGTCCACGTCATCGGCCGCAACGGTTCGTTCACCGAGTCGGCCGTCCAGGGTTCGGTAGATGAGCGTCGCCGAGGTGGGCCCGTGCTGCTCGACGGCTACTACAGTCACCTCACTGTCAGCCACCACCCCCGACAATCGCATCCCCGCCGTCAGATCTTCAAGCAATACCATGAAGACTCAAACACCCTGCGCCTGCTGGTGAACATCCTGCGCCAGCCGGTGAACGTCCTGCGGATCTGGCAAGAACGCCCTGTTGCCGCTGTTCGCTGAACGAAGTGAAGCCCTGTTCTGTCAACTTCAAGCATGCTGTATAGGGTATCAAAGTCCAGCATGACGCCGGTGATTGATACCTCGTAAAGACTCGCCGCTCACGGGTGTCTGCGTGAAGCATTCCGGCAGTTTCCTCGCCTGGTGTTACACCAGTGGCCCACAATACCGGCTTATCTGAAACCAGAGGTTGCATATCCATGTTAGATTAGCTAACATGGACGTTATGAAAAGCTACATTGATTCTGGGGCTCCGGCACCTCCGTCGCGTGAGAAGTCTACACCAGCGGCATCCATTGATGAGAACGCGACAATCGACAAGCCCCGGGAAATGGAACTCAATAGAGAAGCAAGTAACGAACCAAAAAACGCTGAGGCAAGTAATAAAACAAACAACAAAATGGGTTCTATGGCGGATAAGGATCGAAACGAAGACAATGTGGCTGGAGACGAAACAGACACGAATCGAGGCCAAGACGACACTGATAACGATAATTCCGACACGACAGGCGAATCCGATACGGCAGACGCAATTGAACAACAAGAACTTGGTGCTCGACTTCGTGAAGCTCGTGAATACATCGGGCTGCTCCAAGAAGACGTAGCACAAGCACTTGGGATTCCAAGAGCGAGCGTTTCAACCCTGGAATCGGGAAAACGTCGAGTGTCGTCGCTCGAACTGCGCAGGTTTGCCCGCTTGTATCGTCGTCCTGTTGGATGGTTGTTGGGGGAAGAGCTTGAAACCGAATTCTCAACATCATTGTCTCGTGCCACTGCCCCCCTGTCGGACAACGACAAAGAACAAGTGCTCCGTTTCGCGGAGTTTCTGGCCGGAGCAGGACGACCTGGAATGACTCCCCGAAACAGCGATAACGAATAAGCCATGACCACAGACGGCCACCAACCGATTGGACTTAGCCTTCTATGGACAGCGTTGGTCTGGTGTGAGCAAGGTTCAATGTGGGTGGCGATGTCTGCGATGTCGACTTCGGTAATCACAAGTCGTGCTCGATCTCGGTGTTGACTATCACATGCCAGCGCGGATTGTGGTGTCCGACACCTCCGCTGTGCAGAAGATTCCGGTAGCGGCTACCAACGGTAAGATCCTGCAAAGGGCCGGTATCGAAGCCGACACCAACCTCGTCGGCCATGAAATCAACGATATACCCCACCCGCTGAGCGACCGCTGCAGGGTACATCTCAGCAACCGTTGCTAACGCAGCAGTATCAAGATGCCCGTTGATGAGAATCTCACCGACTACGGTCGCTACGTTCGATAGTCCTGCTCCATCTTGGGGAGCTTCCACAAGATCAAAAACGGTCACTTCAGGAGTCGACACCCGAATACGCCCAGTGGGCACCTTGTGGATCCGACAAGGCCTCCTGGCTGTCGCTGTTCGCTGGATGAACTGCAAACGAGCACGCCTGATCCTGCGTTTTCGCAATCGTGCCGGTGTCACCACCTGAAACACCATAGGTGCTTGATGTGAAGCCCCGTGAATAGCCGCAGCCGAAAGAAAACCGACATAATAGGGGTGTGCAAGGTGTTTCATCAGCTGGTGAATGAAATGACTCGGTGGTGGTGCACCAACACTTCGGTATTCAGCCGGTACCGGCACCCAGCCACCTTTCGTGACAGAAATCAGCTGGCGTTCTGTACCCACGCGTCCTTCGTCTGGTTGAGCCCCGGAGTGCTACCCACGGTCTGGAGCAGTGCGCTCTATCGTTGGTCATGTGACCTCCGGTAGCGGTAGCCAATTGCTTCGGTGGCGTGGGTTAGGAGTTTTAATCCCCCTCCGACACGAAACAGGTGTTCGATCGTCTCTGACGAGTGTCGCCGTCGACGGCTGACCTGTCAAGCCGACTCGCAGTGTTGTCGGGCCGATCAGAAGAGCCGCTACTAGTGGTTCAATCCGTGTCGAGCAAATAAAAACACTTACCGGGTAGCTGCTCTTTTTACGTTATCAACTGCTCATAAGTCAGTCTTTCACCCACTATCTTTTCAGTCACAACTGATAACTGGTCGATGATCTCCAACGGTCTTAAATTGTGTCTTCCTGCGAACTCACCCCACATAGTGGTGTAGGTAGTTGTGGCTCATGTTGTGGTATACGTCATAGAAA
Organism: Acidimicrobiaceae bacterium; assembly: GCA_028820455.1. Taxonomy (GTDB): domain Bacteria; phylum Actinomycetota; class Acidimicrobiia; order Acidimicrobiales; family Aldehydirespiratoraceae; genus JAAXHB01. Next base: position 7,553 of record JAPPJC010000030.1, on the reverse strand, counting down.
CCGCGTTTCAGCATAGCCCAGAAAGAGATTCTATCCCGTTCGTGTGCGTCAAGCCCCTGACATATTCACCCACTGAATGGTTGACGACCAGCCTATCGAAATAACGGTAGCCTGCTGAACCGTCTGTTATCAACGTCGCTTGTGGTTCAACATCGGAAACCACGAATTCAGACAGCAACACAGTGGTAGTGTTCTCAACGTGTTTAGCGAACACTCTGCCCGTAGTGCGTTCTTTAGCACCCACTACAGCTGATGGCTGTCATAGTGCTGGTGCTATGGGATCGTGAAGACTGGATTTTGATGATCATGTCCGATAACCATAGGACACCTTTAGTGAAGATTCAACGGGCGGGGGGAGCGTATATTAGGCCTCCGTTTCGCCAGTTGGCGTTGAGGGTGCCTTCGCGGGTGAGTCCTACGGGGTTGAGGTTGCGGGAGTAGATTTCATTGTAGTTGCCGACTTGTTTGATTACCTGCAGGAAGGCATCAGAAGCGAGACCCATCCCGCTTTGGAGTTCGTCTTCACCACCGAGCAAGCGGGCAGTCTCGTTGTCGGGTGGGTTCGCGGCCATGACGTCGACATTGGATGATGTTATGCCTTTGTCATCCGCGATGATGGTCGCATAGACGGTCCAGTTGACCACATCCGCAAAGCGTACTTCGTTTTGGAGGTAGACCGGGCCTAAAGGCTCTCTCGAGATCGGGATGGAAGGAAAGATCACCCATGCCTGATCACTGGGTTGTTGTGCGACCCTGCGAGCGGCGAGAGCTGAACCGTCGGTGGTGATGACATCACAGACGCCCGCTACAAAGTCGCCCATGACAACGCCAAAAGAACTGTAAGTATTTATTGTGATGCGGTCAATGTCGGCGTCCCGGACCGCATCTTTGAGGTTCTCTTCGAGGCTGGTGCCCGCCACTGTGCACACTGTAGCACCGGTCAGGTCGTTGATTTGTGACGAGGTGGAGAAACCGTCGCTGGTTCGGGCCATGAATTGTTGGCCGTCGTAGTAGGTTGTAGGACCGAAACTCAAACCTATTTGGGTGTCGCGGCTTTGAGTCCAGGTGGTGTTGCGCATCAGCAAGTCGACGTCTCCGGTCTGTAATGCGGTGAAGCGTTCGGCGGCACTCAATGTGATCAAGTCAACAGCGTCGGCGTTACCGAAGAGTGCTGCGGCTACGGAGCGGCAGTAGTCAACGTCGAAACCGGTTATGGAGCCATCGGGAGCAACCTCGGAGAAGGCTACTGCATGGCCGGACACACCACAGTTCAATGTGCCGCGATTCAAGACCCTGTCCAGCAGGTCCCCGGATCCAATATCAGTAACCGGGCCAGTAGTAGTAGGGGGTGTGGGGGGTCGCCCACGGCCGGTGGTGTGGTGCCACACACCGACGAGATACACAGCCATTTGAGCACGTGTTGCAGTTTGGGTTGATCGGGCTTCCACTGTGGTTGGTGCGATGTTGTGTTCTACCAGGCACTCAGCAGCGGATTGTAGTTCATCACTCCTATCAAGATCACAAGAATTCGGCATGGCTTTGTTAAGCAAACGGGCCACTAACCGGGTGATCTGAGCGGTAGTGAGATCAGCATTAGGAGCGTAGGTTGTGGTGCCTTTGGCTACACCTAGTGCGTAGATACAAGCGATATCAGTTTCGAATGTCGAACCGGTGACATCGGTAAAAGAATGAGAGGGCTGTGTGGGACAGTGTTTTCGAAGCACATCACGCCATAGCCGTGCCAAAAATGCTGCCATCTGACCGCGGGTGAGTTTGTTGTTCGAGCCGTAGGTGCCATCGTCGTAACCCCTGGTGAGATCAAGTTCTTTAGCGCAAAGAATGTAGGCAGCACCATAATCGTCAGCAGCTACATCGGAGAACTGTTCAACATTCACAACACCACACAGACTCTCTAAGTCAGAACCCGAGGCTTGCGTTGGATGGACTTGCGTTGAGGTAACACCAGCCGTTAACAACGGCACCACCAACGCCACCACTAGCACCACAACAAAACGCCTACTCACAAAACATCTACTGCTGTCCGTAGTCATGACCACCTGTCTTTTCGTCTAGTTCATTCTGTGTCCGGCACCGACGTATTTAGCCTAGCAACATAACGTGGCGCAATCCAACTCTGAAGAGTTCCTGTAACAACCACTGAACTTCCCTCTAGTTGTGCGTTTCGTATAGGTTGTATCCGATGATGGATGCGGGGATGGTCCATTTGAGTGCGCTGCGGGTTCTGTGTTGAGGTGTAGGAAGCCTTTGTGGGCTGTTGTGCGTCGTTGTTTGTGAGGTCCAGTTTCGTACGTAGGCCCATTCTTCGAAGCAGGGTGCGGTGAAAACGTTCGACTTTGCCGTTGATTTGAGGACAGAAAGGGCGGGTACGCCTTAGTAGGTAGCGGTGGCTTGGATAGCTTCACGCGGCTGCGATAACAGCCACCATTACGGTGTCTACGTTGAGCGTCTGAGAACAACAGGCCTTGATTCACCGTTCTCAGCGTGTGTACGGTTACGGTTCGCGCATGCAGAGGCGCGCAGTTGGTTCTGCCGATAATATCCCACACATGTCTTCGCTATAGGTGATTTGTTATCGCCATCGTCTTGTCGGTCGTATGGAATCTTTGAGGTCTTTGACCGATCGGTGGGTAGCGCATCGAACCTGTTCGGTGGTGAGTTCAGCGGGTCAGTGTTCTACAAGGTTGAGCCGTGGACTGTAGGTAGGCGTGAAATGGAAAGTGAAACGCGAGTGCTGTAGCAAACATTTTTCGACGATCGAAGAGTCCACCGATGAACACGGAGGTGCCTACGCAGGCCGAACCGAAGGTGTACTGAGCGGCATGTCACTGCGCCCGCTTGTCTCTGCATTCCAACAGACTCAAGTGTTTCGGCCGTATGCCGTATGGCACAACTCAGCAAGATACCAGGCAGCATCCATCTCATTAGGTTTGATATCAGATATTTTAGAATATTATCAGTATATATTAGTTTATTCTGATATCACCCGTATAATGATGGGTTGTAAAGCACCGCACGAGGAGGTACCATTGTGGACATGGCCACCACAGAAGCTCTGCTCAGTATTCTGGGTATCGGATTTCTCGGTATGATCGGCTATTTCTTCCGCACCATGAGAACCGACATGAGGAACCTGGGAACCGATATGAGGAACCTGAGAATCGACATGCGCGAGGAGATACAGGCCAACATGAAAACCATTGGCACACGAATCGAAAGCCTGGAGAAATCCACCAACGAAAAGTTCGAAGCTCAAGACAAGAAAATAGACATCATACAAACCGAACTGGCAGACGTACAAACCGAACTGGCAGGCATACAAACCGAACTGGCAGGCATACAAACCGCACTCGCTGTGATCCAAACGACGCTGACCAACCACGGCAAACAACTAGACCGGATGACCAGCTACGGAGAACGCATCGCCTCAATTGAGGGCACTCTTGAAGGCTTCCTCTCCATGACGCCCAAACCCAGCCCTATCACGTAACCCGACACGCGAAAACTGCTGCATAACATCATCGCAGCTTCTATGGGTAGCAGATCCGGTTGGTGTGATACGATGGTGGGTCCACTGCCAGGTGGATGCGAGTAAGCAAGTGCAGGTAGGCATTGCCGGTGTTACGCGAGACGCTGATGTCGTCACAGAGCCGTTGAAGTGGTATCACACCTCCAGAGCAACGAATCCCTCGGCCTTTCAATTTCAAATAGCACAAAACAGCAGACAAATCCTTCACATCCTTAAACCCGGGACGATTCAGCTGCTTGTCATGGGTGTGCTGACTGGTGGGGCTATTCGAATTCGGAGGATTCAGCGTTCAGGCTGGTGGCGTTTTCAGAGACTGTGCGTTGAGTGTTGTCGGCGAAACCTGACGGGTTTTGAGCCCGTACTTCTAGGACTAGTTCCATTTCGGTGTCCAGGTGGGAGCTCAGGTGGGCATTTATGTTGTCAGCTATTTCACCCAGCTGTTTGATACAGCGGACCGGATCCAGGTTGAACTGGGCGTAGAACTTGGTTGGCTGCTTGGTGTCCTCGGTGACCGCCGTTCCCGCAACAAGAGGAGAGGCCCCAGCGGGCCCAGCAGCAATCCCAGCAACCCCGCCTGCGCCGACAACCCCGCCAGTGCCAACGGCCCCGGCAGCACCTACACCCGGTACTGCGTCTGGTTCTGTCGTTGTGGTGACCTCGGGTTGCGTGGGTGCGGGTAGGCTATCAGGGCGGATGATCAGGCCTGCTGGGGTTGGGGTGATGTGTTGGCAGGTGTGAACGCCTACCCAGGTTTCGTTGTTGTGGGCGTCGGCGTAGGCGAAGGTTTCGTTTTGCCAGTCCAGGTTTGCGACACCGTCGGATATCGCAGCGGTGAGGGTGCCACGGTTCGCTAGTCGAGGCATGTGCGGAAACCGAGCGTACCGCTGCCATAGTTCTTCTACGGCCATGTCACCGCGTTCGGACCACATGTCGTGACGGTTGATGTCCATACGTATGCGCACGCCGCTGTATTTGGTGATGAGTTCTTCTTCACTGGCAAGTTTTCTACTGATCCGCTCAGCGATACCACCGGCAGCAACAGAAGTGATGGTCCGCCAGGTGATCTCCCATTTTCCGGGCTCCTGATGCGGCACCAGCACCAGCCTGAAAGTCTCGGCTGTCAAACTGTCGACCTGCTTGTCGATTTCTTCGATCTTGCTTTCAGCTTGGCGTAGTTGATGTTGAGTCAGATCAAGAACTTCTCTGTCGCCCTGTATGGACCGCCACGCGAGATAAGACCTGGCAGCACCCCGCAGTTCGCTGAGTCGGTTGGCGTTGGCTGCGACGAACACGACCAGGTTGCGGTTGAGCCTGGGGCCAGCGTCTCGCTGGTTGAGTATCTGCCCGACCAGCTGCACAGCCGCGGAGTTGCTGTCGTTGAGTGAGTGGGTGGCGTCGGGTTTCAACACCACGAGGCGCACACCGTCGTCGTTGTCGGGCACATCGCCGGGTCCTTCGGCGAATACTTGCACCGCGGCGAACTCTCCTCGGTTGCGTTGTTTGGCTATTCGGCCGCGCACCTCCTGATCGGCATCGAAATCAGAATAGTGCGACGTAGCCCGATCCGCGGCCATGCGTGTGACGTTGGGCTGTAGCGAATACCAGTACCGGTCACCGTCGACGTACAAGTGCGTCGCTTCGTTCGACAGTCGCCGCAGAGCGTCTGTGAACTGCTGGGGGTGTTCACCAGGCTGCGTGCAGCCCAACAACACCGATTTCATGTTCACTCCCCGGTTGACCTCGGGATGCGCCGCGGATCCCATGTACACAACACGAGCTGCCCGACGTGCCGCGGATACACGCCCGAAGTGTCTGACCTGTTGATCGATACGCAACGGCAGAGCGTTGGAACCATCGACATCGGATTTGATCACTGGATCCCAGTCGTCTTCGAGGTATTTCTTCATCTCGCTCACCAGCGGCCCGGAATCCATGGGAAGGTTACCGGGCATGATCATCAACGACCGGTCCTCACGACGCCACAGCTCTGACACCGCTAAAGCCATCAGCCGTAGCACGCCCCGTGTGCGTTGGAATTTCTCCAGTGTCGACCATTCACCGAACAGCCGATCGAACAGCGTCGGGTGTATCGGATACGACAGTTCCATCCGGCGGCGGTATTCGTCTTCGCCGGTTTCCGGCGGGAAATCGCTAGCACCACTACGGTACATCTCACTGAAAGCCCGAATCACACCGTCCCGTGTTCTCGCTTTATCCGACGCCAGCGGATCGAACAAACGCCGCCGCACGATCTCGAAGGACTCATCAGGCGACGCTGGCTGCCACTGCGCCGCTTTGCGCACGACAACGTTCTTGAGCCTCTCCAACGCCGTGCGACCACGGGACCCGCCTACTTCTATGTCAGACGCTGGGATCGAGATGACCACCACCACGTCGGATGCCGCCGCCGCGGCTTCGGTGAGTGCCTGAGCGAACGTGAATTGCGTGTCGAAATCACCACCGGCGAGTCGCTCGGCTCTGTTCTCGGTGCTGTCGCGCAGCTGGCGGGCGTAAGCCACCCACTCGTCGATCAGCACCACCGCCGGACCGAATCGTTTGAACAGGGTTTTGAGTGCCGCACCGGGGCTGGTGCCAGCCAGATCGTCGGCACGGATCATCTCATAGCCAGCTCGACCTCCGAGCTGGTAAGCGAGATGTCCCCACAGGGTGTGCAGACGGATACCTCCTTCGGCCCGCGCTGGCTGCGACGGTGAGATCATCTGACCCACCAGCACGGCCCGGTTGATCTTGGTGGGCAACTCCAGCTTCTCAGCAGCCAACATGTCGCCAATACCGGCGAGTTCACTGATGTTCACGCCTGACGCCATGTGGTACAAAGCGATCATGCTGTGGGTTTTGCCGCCACCGAAGTTGGTTTGCAACTCGATGATCGGATCACCACCACAACCCGACAATCGCCGGGCCGCACCCACCAACAGATCCCGCAAACCCCGGGTGATGTAAGTACGATCGTAGAAAGCATGCGGGTCTTGATACTCTTCTTCGGCGTCACCGTCGGCGACCACCGACAGGTCCGCGGCGAACTCCGCTTGCACGAAACGACCGGCGGCTACGTCCTCGTGGGGTGTGATGATCTCACGCCATGGTGTCAACCCTGCCCGTGGTTCACCCTTGGTGGGTTTGGCCGCGATACGGCGATGCTCCGAACGGGACTGTTCATCGAACATCTGACGCATCAGATCCCTACGCAAATCACGTATTCGGCTGCGTTCCCGCTTATTCCCGAAAGCCTCCAACAGACGTTCCATGGAGTCCAAAGCACGCATAGCGTCATCGGTGGACAACGACTTCTGATGTGCCCAACTGTTGCGAACCTCCGCTACCTCGAACACCAGCGAACGCACCCCCAACGGAAACCCGTGACCGAACACTTCGTTCCAGGTTACTTTGATACCTTTCAACAGGAACGCCACATCACCGGTCGACGGGTCACGATCAGGAGTACGGAGCCGCCCGTTCACTTTTTGAAGCCAGTTGTGACCGTAGAACCCCTGCCAGGCCCTTTCACACGGCGGCCGCAGCCCGTCACGCAGCAGGTCGAGAGCTTCGGCTATGCGCTTAGTGTTGGCTACCACCATCGTCTATCATTCCTCCAAATTGAGATTTGTCATATTTCTTGCACGAAGATGTGTCACAACCATCCGCGCTCGTCACAACAGCTGTTCCTGTTTACCTTTTGTGGGTATTGTCGCAGCTTGCGCGCGCAGATAGCTCCAAGTGGTGATCAAACTGTTGTAAGCACCAGCTTCCGAAGCCCAACCCCTGTCGCTGGATTTCTGGTAAAGCAGGTAGGCGAGCTCCCGTGCGCGCTCGCCGTCACCACCCAAATCGTTCAGCAGCTCCGCAGCTTGGGATTCCGAACGCTCCAAAGTAGCCACCAGGTACTGCAACGCTTCCCACACCGTGCGGCGAGTGTCTGTTTCGGGCGACCAACCCGGGGGGGGGGGGGGGGGGGGGGGGGGGGGGGGGGGGGGGGGGGGGGGGG
>JAPPJC010000069.1 GCA_028820455.1 Acidimicrobiaceae bacterium | reverse complement strand
ACCTTTAGCTGCTGAGACGATTGCTGACGAGTTCGGGTCTCGAAGCTTCGTCTATCAGGACCACATCGCCACTCTGTACGGCCTCTATGAATCTTGCTGCGGTGATCCGTCAGTGCAAGTGAAACGCCAGCTGTGGGAAACGCTGCTGAAGACAGCACTCGGGGAGATCGAGTCCGAGGACGGGTTGGACGGTCTCTTCGTGCGTCATACTTATTTGACTGCGTTGATCGCGATGATCGCTCAGGCAGTGTACGACACGGAACTCACCGGGACTGCGAACCGCGATCCCGGGGATCTCCTTTACGGCAGAAATTTTCAACAGATGACCGGTATCAGCGGGGTCGTGGAGTCGGACTTCTTCTCGTGGCCGTCGGAGATCCCCGAGGGTCACGAGATCCTGAGAGAGATCGCCGCACGCGTCGACTCTTACGACTGGAGCCGAACACCTGCGGGTCTCGCTTCGAGTCTCTATGAAGCCATCATCCCGCCGACAGAACGCAAACGACTGGGCGAGTATTACACGCCGATGTGGCTCGCCGAAGCCATCGTGAAGGAGGCTGTCACCGATCCGTTGAAACAGCGGGTGTTGGACCCGGCATGCGGGTCGGGCCGGTTCATCGTTGCTGCCGTCAAGCGAGTCCTCGAAGCCGCCGAAGTCGAAGGTCTCAACGCCGAAGACACATTCGAAGTGCTGCTGGAGAACGTGAAGGGTATAGACATTCATCCCGTGGCGGTGCATCTGGCGCGCATCGAATGGGTACTGACAGCGCGTTCCATCATCAAACAAGCCAGGCGACCCGTCTCACCTCCCGTGTATCTCGGAGACTCGCTCCAATTGCTCACGGACACCAGCGGAATGTTCGCAGGGCAGACGGTCACGGTCCGTGTGCATGAAGACCCGGCCAACCGGGAACTGCGGTTTCCTCGGTCGCTTGTGCAGCGCACCGACACCTTCGACCGGTTCATGGCGCAAGTCGTCGATGAAGTACGCAACGACAACGATCCCTTCGTTGCGCTACAAGACCACGACATCCCAGAATCAGAGAACAGCGACCTCAGACACACCATGACAGTGATACAGCAACTCCACAGTGAGGGTCGCAACCACATTTGGGGTTACTACTGCCGCAACCTGATACGCCCCATAGCCATAGCGGAGCACAACGTAGACGTGATCGTCGGCAACCCGCCGTGGCTGACCTACAACAAAACAGTCGCCCAACTACGCCAACAGCTGCGTAACCTCGCTAAGAACAAATACGACATCTGGGATGGCGGACGCTACGCCACCCACGCCGACCTCGCCGGACTGTTCTTCACACGCTGCGTAGATCTCTACCTCGCGAACAGCGGAGTGTGCGCGATGGTGCTGCCGCATTCCGCTCTCGCTGCCGGTCAGTACGCCAAATGGCGCACAGGAAAATGGAGCATCCCCGACCCACAAGCCATACAATTCCGGGTTCGGGCCGATCTCGCACACTGCGCGCCGTGGAATCTGGAGCCCCTCAACCCCAACGACTTCTTTCCCGTCCCCGCCTGTGTCGTGTTCGCAAAGCGGGCGAACCAGAAAAACCCGCTGCCGCAGAGTGTTGAATCATGGTACGGCGAACCCGGCGGACCAACACGGAAGACCACCGAGACCATCCCCCACAGCGACGCCAGCCAATCCCATTACGGGCCTGTTGCACGCCAGGGAGCGACCATTGTGCCGCGTTGTCTGTTCTTCGTGGAGTCCCCCACCGAAGCCCGCAGACGACTGCACCAAGCACCGAAGACCTCCGACATGATCCCACGACGGACAGCCCAAGAGAAGAACCCGTGGAAGGGACTCGATCTTGGTCATCTGGATAAGACGATACCCGACGATCACCTGTTCAAGATAGCCGCAGGTGAGACCATCGCCCCGTTCGTCGTGCTGCAGCCGCTGCGGGCGGTACTGCCGATCTCGGTCAAGCGGCGAACCCTTATGCTGGGTAACGGCGAAGGTGGTATAGACAGGGCATCATTGAAGCGGAACCTGCGAAACAGATGGGTGGGTATGAGCCGCCTATGGGACGCCAACAAAGGCCGCAAAGACAACAAGAACCTCGTCGAGCGACTCGACTATCACAAAGAACTCACATCACAACTCGAATGGCACAAGCGTGGAGACAATAATCTCCGCGTGCTCTACACAAGCTCGGGTCACCCGACCGCTGTGACATGCGAGGACCGTGATATGCTTGTTGACTATACTCTCTTCTGGATGCCCGTTGACACACAGGAAGAAGCCGACTACCTGTGCGGGATCATCAACAGCCGCACACTACAAGAACGAGTCAAGCCACTAATGCCCATGGGACAGTTCGGAAGCCGCCATCTACAAAAACACCTGTGGAAGTTGAACATCCCCGAATATGATGCCAACCACCCGAAACACGGCAAAGTAGTTGAAGCGTCGCGAACCGCCGCCGCCGCTGTCCGGCAAGCCGTCAACAGCATGAACAATCCCACAAGCAGGACTGCTCGACGGGTCGCACGCGACAAACTCACAGAAGCCGAAGGTCAAACACTCGACAACACCGTCAAAGCATTACTAGACAACACCTGAACACCCCTCCGCATAGTGCCTGAACACACCACCACTCCGTGGCACGCACAACTCTCCACAAGACAACCATAGAAGCCCACACTCCACATTCCAGCTCAAAGTTATATGGTAAACAGCCCAGACGATAGCTAAAAACAACAAAGCTAGTATTATTACATATATGACATACGATCTTATCCTGCTTCGCCACGGTCACAGCGAATGGAACGCCGAAAATCTTTTTACGGGATGGTACGATTGTCCGCTCAATTCTAAGGGTCGCAGCGAAGCCCGAAAAGTGGCACCCATGCTGCAATCAGCGAGACTGCTCCCTGAGGTGGTTCACACTTCCCGGTTGGATCGGGCTATAGAAACCGCCGAAATCGTGTTACGTGATCTTGAGCGCAGCTGGGTTGATGTCCGCCGCAGCTGGAGACTCAACGAACGGCATTACGGCAACCTCACAGGGCTCAACAAAGCTGCTGCTAAAGTCCAGTACGGAGCGAGACAACTACAAAAATGGCGTCGAGGATACCTCACACCTCCACCGCCAATTCGAGAGGACAACGAGTTCAATCCCAACAAATCACCTGCATATCGTGGTCTACCACCCGATCTGATGCCACGCAGCGAGTGCCTCGCTGATGTGCTTGACAGGATTCTGCCCTACTGGTATGACAGCCTTGTGCCTGATCTGAAGGCGAGGCGTAAGGTTCTGGTAGTGGCTCACGGCAATAGTTTGAGAGCCCTGGTGAAACATCTCGACGACATAAGCGATGAGGATATAACACACTTGAACATTGGTACAGGCATACCCATCAACTATGTACTAGACAGCGACATGACCCCGCTAGAGACTTTACCGCCACTCGAAAGAGCAGTAGACCCGGCGGCTGCCAAAGCCGCTGCCGCTGAAGTGGCCGCACAAGCCGACATACCAACCGAACATCAGGACGGAGGGTGCTGACCGCCACTGAAAGAACAACTGCTCATCACACTAGGCCAACAACTACTAACGTGACTGCATAGGGCTTCAACCACGCCTTGAGTGGTGTGTTCAGTGGCTTGCACTGTGACCTGCAACCCATGCTTGAGGACAGTGATTGTGGTGGCTGGTCCTATCGACACGACTAGCTTGGGAATTGCCGAGACATCCATTTGGGTCAACAGATGCTTAACCGTAGACGAGGATGTGAAGACAACTGCATCTGCGTTGGCTACTTCAAGGTGTTGCTCAGCGGTGAGCAACACCCCAAGAGTTCGATATGCCGGCACATCGACAACCTCCCAGCCCAATGCACGCAAACCCTCGGGCAGGGCCGCTCGTGCCACCGCCGCTCGTGCTAACACCACTTTCGAACTAACCGAAACCGCTCCATCCCCTGACATCACACTGCTGGCATTTGACCCAGCACCTTCCTTAAAACCCGAACCCCCAACAATCAAACCACTGCCTGCTAAATCAGTTGGGTAAGGTCGCGGCCGTCGCGTCCCACCATCACCTACGCTACCACTGGTAGCATCAGGCGGGCAGGATGGAAACTCGTCCAACAAGCCCTCCGCTACTGAACGCTTGGGAATCAAATCAACTGTCAATCCCGCTGCGGTGGCCTGCTGTGCTGTGCCTGGGCCTATAGCAGCCACTCGCACTCTTTCGGGTAGGGGCAGTTGAGGGGCGGCAGCTGCGGCACGGACGGCTCCGTTTCTGCTGGTAAGCACTAGCCAGTCGCCCTCTGCTAGGCTTCTCATAGCCTCCCGCAGTGCTACTCCACCGTCTTCGGGGTCAGCGATAGCGATCACAGGCACTCTCACAGCTTCGGCGCCTACTGCTTCTAATTCTTGTGCTAGTTGCTTCGCTTGATCGAACGGACGACAAATCAACACCCTCAATCCCGCCAAACAACTTCGAGGGTTATGCATACCTACAGAAACCCGACTCCGCTCAACTATCTGTATCCCCCTTTGTCTTATCAGTGGGTTCCGGTGCCGGGTAAGGACAAGTCAACAAACACTGAAAACCAGAATAGTCGAGCCACATACAACAAGAACATCCAAAACAACAGTACAGACTACCACACAAGCCCCCGAACACCGGTCACCTTTAGTCAAGTTTTCGCTTGTGGGCTGAGTTGGGTTTTCACTTGATTTGCCCTTAAAACGCTAAACCGGTTTGCTTTAACTCAAATTACCGGATGGAGTGTATCCGCATGGGGCTCGCGTTGCCCGTGTCCGGGCCGAACGGTTTGCTTTAACTCAAATTACCGGATGGAGTGTATCATCTAGCCTACGGCTGTATGCTGAAACAATACTCCGATTAAAGTGGAAAAGCTGAAGGGGCTATAGCTCAGTTGGAAGAGCGCTTCCATGGCATGGAAGAGGTCAGGGGTTCAAATCCCCTTAGCTCCACCAAACTTGAACTTGATCGCGGGCAGTAGAGGGGTGGGGATGAGATCGCGAAGCAGCGACCACTGGCAGACTGCCCGCACCGCGGAAAGCAGGGGGGATGAGATCGTTACCGAAGTGGCTTCTAATCGAAATTCTCGTCGGTTTCGTCGTAGATTTCACCCACTAAAGCTTCAAGCACGTCTTCGAGGGTGATGATGCCCAAAGTTATCGATGGCTGTTCCTCTCCTGCAAAGTAATGGCCCGTTGAGGTATTCCCTGTCTGCGCGATACCTGCGGTTTCACTCCCTTTCACTAGAGCCATATGTACGCGCAACCCGCACATGCGTCGCATTAATTGCAGGGCAGGCACATCAGGCGCGGTAACAAGCATTCGTCGAGTCAGTTCCATCGGGACGGACTCGTCGCGGGCCTCCACTGGCATACGCAACAAATCCTTGGCATGCACAAACCCGAGAATGTCATCCGGTTCCAAACCCCAGATCGGGATCCGAGTATGACCACTAACAGCCACAATCTCTTCAATATCCGCAACAGTAGCAGAACGATGCACAGCGACCATTTCGCTTGTAGGCACCATCAAAGACCCAACCGAACGACCACGGAACTCGAGAGCACCCGATAATAGATCATGTTCTGAAGGCTCGATAACCCCCTCATCACGAGCCCCGGCAAGCAACGCATGGAACTCCTGAGTGGTTAGTACGGTAGTAATTTCATCGACAGGTTCCACCCCGATAAGCCGCACCAACCCATTGGATATCATGTTAAGCACCCATATAACAGGGCGGAAAGCGATTATATATAGTTGCATGAGCCCGGCAAGATGCCGAGCAGTCCATTCCGGTTTAGCGATAGCGATGTTCTTGGCCACCATCTCGCCAGCCACAACATGGACAGGCACCACAATGGCTAAAGCCGCTACAAAGCCTACAGTGTGCAGTACACTATCAGAAACATCCGCCACTAGATCGATAAGAGACTCAATAAGACTGGCAAGAGCAGGTTCTGCCACAAAGCCAAGTGCTAAAGACGCCATGGTGATACCCAGTTGAGCTCCAGCCAGCTGGGGCTGTAAATCACGCACCGCTGACAGTGCCTGCTTACTACGCCGATCATCTTCATCTGCGCTTGCTTCCAGCCGAGCAGTGCGAGCTGCTACAAAAGCGAACTCCACCGCCACAAAAAAAGCGTTGGCCGCCACTAAAAACGTAGCAACACCCAAAGCTAGTATCGTGCTGGCATTCATTTTCTGTTTGTTCGCAAATCAGTCGAGGACGCTGCCGGTGGCAAATCGATCTGCGGCGACGAATCAGGTGAGAACAACTTTGGAGAAACAGGTGGATCTCCTGATAGGGCCACATCCGGTGTAACCACTCGGACGGTAGCAATGCGGAGGCGTTCCATGGCCACTACCTCTAGACACCAGCCGTCCACAATCACTTTCTCCCCAAGAGCAGGGATATGACCAAGATGATCGAGTACAAGTCCTGCCAACGTCACATACTCGCCTTCAGGCATGGCAAACCCTGTGGCTTCAAACACTTCGTCCACATGAAGAGACGCGGGCAACACAGTAGAACCACGAACTTCGATTCTGGTTCTTTCAGAGCTCACCAGGTCGTGCTCGTCGTCAATCTCACCTACGATTTCTTCTAGCACATCCTCGAGAGTGATAATCCCAGCCGTGCCCCCATGTTCATCTATTACCACCGCCAACTGTCCAGAGGCACTGACATTATGTTCGTCGAATTCGTTTCGGTTGGATTCTTTTTTTGTTTTGCCCCGTAATTCGCTGAGCAGTTCACTGAGAGCACGCGATTCTGGAACAGCGAGCACCGGCGACATCGCCTGCGCCACCATGGTGGAAGACCTTTCAGACATGGGAACGCTGTATATCGCTTTGGCGTGCACCACCCCTACCACATCGTCGAGGTCCCTGCCAGTCACAGGAAACCGTGAATGACCCGTGGTTACCGCTATCTGCGCTAGGTCTTCAATGGTGGTATCGTCGGAAACCACCGTCACCTCCACCCGCGGTATCATAGCATCGCTAGCTTTTTTGTCCGCAAGCCGAATGGCTCTGGTCAGTAGCTGCACCTGATTTTCATCAAGTTCACCCTCATCCCCCGATGACGCGAACAGGCTGGTGAATTCGTCTCTGTCGGGGGTGGAGTCTATCTCTTCTTTGGGTTCTATCCCCAGCTTACGTATCACCCAATTCGCCACGCCGTTAAAGAAAACAACCACGGGTTTCACTAGAATACCATACACAGTAACCGGCAACAGCAGCACAACAGCTGTCCCGTAAGGCTTACTGGTGGCTACGGTTTTCGGTACCAACTCGCCTAAAACCATCTGTACCACAGTTGCAATAGCCAAAGCCAATCCCACCGAAACACCACGTGGGACGGGATCAACAACAATTTCAAGAAGCGGCGAAATCACTGCTGCTACAGTGGGTTCAGCCAAAAAACCCAATAAAAGCGAGGTAGTGGTTATGCCGATCTGCGCGCCCGACAGATGAAATGACAATCGAGACACCAGGCTTTGTATCCTTCGAGCTCGCCTGTTGCCGGCATTAGCTCTTTCATCCACACGAGTACGATCAACAGCCACTAAAGCAAACTCGGCGGCAACAAATGCGGCGTTCAAAGCTACCAGAACCAAAGCAGCAAGAATGCGTAGTGTCATATCCATATGCTAAGTCGTTTTCTGTTTCTTGCGTGTCATCTCGATTTCAAGCATCTTCGTATACTGCCCATCTGCTGCTGCTAGTTCATCATGGCTGCCTTCCTCTACGATACACCCATCGTCTATCACCATGATACGATCAGCTTTGCGGGCTGTATCCAAACGATGAGCGATTACCACCGCGGTTCTGCCTTCTAACAATACATCCATAGCAAGCTTGACGCTTTCTTCAGTGGCTGAGTCAAGGCTGCTGGTAGCTTCATCGAACACCAGCACACGCGGCTGCATCACGCACACTCGAGCCAACGCCAGCAGCTGTCGCTCCCCAGACGATAATGTTGCACCTCGTTCCTGTATGATCCCCTCAACACCACCAAGTCGTGCCACCAAATCGTCAGCTCCTACGATTTCCAATACTTCCAATAGTTCGCTGTCGGTGATTTCGGAGTGTGCAAAACCCACATTGAAACGCACTGAGCCTGCGAATAAGAAGGGCTCTTGTGGTACCACCCCGACTTGTGAGCGCAAGCTGTTGAGTGTGACATTCCTCAAATCGCATCCATCTATGCGAACCGAACCTTCATCAGGGTCGTACATGCGGTTTATGAGCCGCGCCAGCGTGGTTTTCCCTGCTCCTGTTTCACCAACCAAAGCCACTGTCTCACCTGCGGCTACACTTAAATTAATATCCCGCAGCACGTAATGTGAACGGTCATACCCGAAACTCACATTATCAAAAGTGATTTCACCCCTAATGGGTGGCAAATCCACAGCTTCAGGCGACTCTTCAACCGTGGGTTGCACTCGAAAAAGTTCGCGTAGCCTGACGATCGCTGCTCCACCTTGCTGGTATTGATTATAAAGCTGCACCAGTGTTTGAACGGGAGCAAAAAAAGCTGTCAGAAAAAGCAGATAAGCGGTGAGTTCGCCTACTGTGATACGGCCTGAAACAACCATACCACCACCCACTGCCAGTAGCACGGCTTGGGTAATTACGCCTATGGCATCACTGCTTGAAGAAAACAACGAATTAGCTTGAGATGCGCGTACCGCAGCGTCACGATGTTTCGATACTACTTTACGATGCTCAACCACGAAAGCGTCACGGCGATTGTGAGCAACAACCACCCGAATCCCTTGCAAAGATTCTTGTAATCTGCCGAGAACGGCTGCAATGCATTCACGCACCCGACGATAGTCTGTTGAAGATCGACGCCGGAACCAAAGCGACATAGCTAGCGTAACAGGCACAGCCACTAGTAAAGTTATCGTTGCCAGCAGCGGATCATAATAATACAAAAGTGCAGTGGTCACCGCCAAGGTAAGCATTTGAACCACAAGATTGACTATGCCTTCCTGAAAGAGAACATTGAGCGCGTCGATGTCAGAGGTCATACGCGCCAAGAGCACACCGGTTTTGTTGCCCATATAAAAATCGGTGCCCAAGCGTTGCATATGACTGAACACTCTAATCCTGAGACGTTCCAGGAGTTGCTGTCCCACCCGACCGGTCAGTGAGATACGCGCAGCCCGCAAACCGATGGCCACCAAAGACAACCCCAAATATCCGAAGGCCGCCATCGTTAAAACTTCACGATTTTTTGCCAGTATTCCGCTATCTATACCGATTTGAGTAACCACAGGCCCAAACTGATAGGCAACGGTTTCCGCTGCCACTAATACTACTGCTAAAGAAATTTTATAACGTTGCGGCCATAAGAACCCACGCAACCCGAAACGACGGCCTGTGGGGATGGTTCGCCGTTCCCATTGCACATCAGGTTCTAGATGTTCGGGCTCGTTTTGTAGGACTTTCTTGATTTGAGCCCGCAGTTCAGCAGCGGTTTCGGCGTGAGGCAGGCCTGCATTGCTTGCGGATTGTGCTGTGCTGGGGCCTCTGATTACAGACCCAGGATGGTCGAACATAGATCTCAGACCTGCGGAACTGAAGTTGCACCAGGTGGCTGCGTGAGCACTTCAGCGTATGATGGCTGCTCTATATTCGCACTTACCGGTTGTGAGGTGACACCAGGTGGCTGCGTGAGCACTTCAGCGTATTCGGTGTTGTCTTCTAATAGGCGACGGTGGTCTCCGTCTGCTGCTACTCGGCCTTCCGACATGAAAATCACACGACTAGCCTGCGCAACTGTAGACAGCCGATGAGAAATGATGATCGTGGTTCGGTTGGAACGCCTCAGACGCAGAGCAGTGTATAAGCGTTGCTCTACTCGGGTGTCGATTGCACTTGTGGCATCATCGATCACAAGTACGGCTGGATCGGCTAGAAACGCCCGGGCAATGGCAAGCCTCTGCCGCTGCCCGCCTGATAGGTCGGCTCCTTTTTCCTTTAAAACGGTTTCCAACCCTTGAGGCATAGCCATCACAAAATCCAAAGCAGCAGCATCTTGTAATGCTTCATTTATTTTTGCATCGCCTGCTTCAGGGTTGGCGAAAGTTACGTTATAGCGAACGCTTGAGGCAAACAAGAACGGTTCATCCGGCACCACCACCACCGCCCTGCGTAAGTCATCAAGTTGTGCTTGTTTCACGTTCAGCCCATCCATGCGGACAGAGCCACTGTCTACATCGTAAAAACGTGGCAATAATCGGGCTACTGTGCTTTTACCACTACCCACACGCCCCACCAACGCAACCATCTCCCCAGGAGATATGTCAAGACAGAAATCGACAAGCACCGGAGTACTTTCTCTTCCGGAGTATGTAAATGTAACATCCTCAAACGATACCCGACCCCTCTCCAACCTTCGACTGCCGGAATATCGAGATGAGCAACTCGGCTCAGGGTCGTGGATGTCAGGTTTTCGATCGAGGATTTCAAATATTCTTTGAGCTGCGGCTGCGGCTTTCTGGTATTGAACCAACACAAAACCGGCGAACATGAATGGTCTTGTTATTATCACCATATAAGCATTAAAAGCTACGATTTCGCCTACCCCGATGCTGCCATCTATGGCCATCAATCCACCAGTCAGCAACACAAACGCTAGCGCAAACCTCGGTAATGTCTCTATCAGTGGGCCGTAACGTGCGCGCGTGTCCGCTACTGCTGTAGCAGCCCACCGTAGTCGCCGTGCTGAACGGGCCAAAAGTTTTATCTGGTTGCTTTCTTGAACAAAAGCTCTCACCAACTGCGCTCCCTCGACATTCTCAGAAATGACGGTCGCTATTTCAGCCATGCGTTCTTGAACAACCCAACTGAGAGGCAATACTTTATTGCGTAGTCTCATACCAACAAAAAACACAAACGGCAGTGATGTCAAAGCTATCAATGTCAGCTTCGGAGACATCAACAGCATTGAAACAACCCCCATGACCAACAAAATCCCTTGTATGAACACTAACGGCAAAAAAGCGAACATCAGCTGCACCGAACGAACATCGCTATTTGCTCGTGAAATCACCTGACCTGTTTGAGTGCGATCCCAATACTCGAACGACATTTCGGTGAGATGTTCAAAGATTAGGTTACGCAAATCGGCTTCAACATGATGTGCCAAACGAAACAAGGCATACCGATAAGCGAACCTACAACAAAAACCCACCACAGCTAGCAACAACAACAGCAAAGCCCACCAATTCAACGTACTCCCCGCTGCCGCAGCGTTGATGCCCTGACCGACAACCAAAGGCACCAGAGCAGTAGCTGCTGAAGCCAACAAACCCGCAAAAATCGCAAGCATATACAATTTCCGCCGTAAAGCGGCTATCGGCCAGATGCGGCGTATCCAACCAAGCGTATGATCAGGGTGTAATCTCCCGAGGTTCGGCTGCGGGTCATGTTGTGATATACCCATTAAACGCACAAACCAAATCTAGCTACAGTACACGTTGGCTGCACCCACTCAAATCGTGCATCCACACAAAACCAGACCATACCACGCGAGCTGAGTTAGAATGGCCATGATGACAGCAACCTCACTAGACCCTGTTTTGCGGCTGCGGGACGTCAAGCGGGTGTTCGATGGTGTAACAGCATTGAGAAATATCAACTGGGTGGTGCGTCCTGGCCAGCATTGGGCGATACTCGGCCCTAATGGGTCGGGCAAGACTACGCTGCTTCGTGTCGCTTCTATGTGGATGCACCCAACCGCCGGTGAAGTAGAACTTCTAGGGTGCAGATCAGGTCACACCGACGTGCGACAGTTGCGAACACGCATAGGCTTCACCAGTGCAGCCTTAGCCGATCAACTGAGACCTCAACTTAGAGCACTCGAAGTGGTAATGACCGGCAAAAACGCTGCTCTGGAACCATGGTGGCATTCTTACGACCATCACGACCGTCGGCAGGCATTTCAAGCTCTCCAACGTGTGGACTGTGAACATCGAGCCCAGCACCAGTTTGGCGTCTTGTCATCCGGTGAACGCCAAAAGGTGCTTTTAGCGCGAGCCTTGTCGACTGGGCCTGAGCTGATCCTCTTGGATGAACCCAATGCCGGACTTGACTTAGGTGGACGTGAACTGCTTCTGACCACATTAAGCAAGCTAGCCCTCGACCCTTCCATTCCTCCGCTGGTGCTTGTCACCCACCATCTCGAGGAAATCCCCGTCGGTTTCACCCACGCGCTCCTAATGTGCAAAGGCAGTATTCTAGCTCAAGGCCGAATAGATGAGGTGCTCACAGAAAAAACCCTGTCTGAATGCTTTAGGCTACCTCTCAAGCTACAACGAATACAGGGGCGTTGGTCAATTCATGCCAGAACACTATAAATCATGCCAAGTCGAGCGTAACATCCCATCGCAGTATAAACCACACTTTTTACCGGTCTGCAACTCATACAACTCAACGTCCTGGCGCATCTTGACACCTAGATCAATCTTGATCATCCTGGTTTGACAACGAGCAACACTCCAGACGCTACTTCGACTTCAGCAGGCACCGAGCAGATCACATTTGAAATTCCCCGTGCCTCACATGGATGCAAATCCTCATCTTCAAGTGGATATTCAAGCCCTTCGGTGCGAACACTGCGCGCTGATCCTCCTACTGCCACCAAAGAAACCAAATCCCCTATATTTCCTGAGATTCGCCTACGCCCTCTCACAACATCCACATGAGCAGCACCAACATTGGCTGACACTGTAGCATTCGCCCATCTTTGTGAAGCGAGGACGATCAAGTTGCCCAAAGTGTGGTCTAAACGGCCTTCAGCTGAAGCTACCACAAACACGGATTCAGCGCGGTCGACTGCTACCTGCAAAGCCAACTCCAAGTCAGTGAAATCTTTATGTGTGGGATATAACTTCACACGGGCACCCAACGATTTTGCCCACGCTATCCCAGCATCAGTAGCAGAGTCAAGATCTCCGACCAGTATGTCAACCTTGCGGCCGAGTTTACGAGCCACATCTACTCCACTATCGGCTGCTACCACAATGTCCGCCTCCGGCAACCCTGTGAAGTGTTGCCCCGACCCATCAACGGGAGCTGCTATCACCAGAGCCGTAGAATATTTTCGGTTCATACGATGATAACTATAACAGCATCCGCCTTTATTGTTGCCACCGATGCCACCACCGGCGACACATTCACCCCATCACGCCCCGGTGTAACAGCATCCGTCTTTATTGTTGCCACCGACACCACTGCATCCCTGTTTGATTCAAGGGTTGATTCAGGGTGGCAAAAACGGGATAGGGTTGACCGCTCTACCGTCTATGCGTATTTCAAAGTGAAGATGAGGCCCAGTGGACCACCCGGTGGAACCCACAGAACCAATCCGGTCACCACTTGTTACTTCATCACCGACGGAAACGGAAATCCTGCTCAAATGTGCGTATAAGGTGCTGTAGCCGAGACCATGGCTTATGACAACTGTATTTCCATAACCAGTTCGTCTTGTTGCTATCACAATCTCCCCTGATCGGGCAGCCCACACAGGATCACCCGTGTCACCATCGATATCAATACCATTATGGGGGCGCAAGACCCCAAAAATGGGGTGACGTCGAATCCCGAAGCCTGATGTGATCTTGCCTCGAGATGGCCATTGGATCAACTGGAACGGCCCGTCTCGTTGTTCCGCCAAACGGCGAGCTTCCTCTGCAGCTCTGCGGCGAGCTTCTGCTTCCTGGCGTAAGCGTTCTTGTTCTCGTTTTTTTATTGCCGCTTCAATTGATGCTATCTCGCTAGCAACTTCAAGGTCGGCTCGTCTGACTTCATTGGCTTCGTTTTCCCAGGCTGAGCGGCGTTCCTGATATTCAGCACGTAGTATTTTTGCTTGTCCTCTGAACTCCTCTAGGTCTTTTAAGCTCTCAAAAAGTGTGCTTTTCATTTCTTGAGCTGCCTTTTGCTCTCTAAGGACACGGTTCTGCTCTAGCTCAAGCGCATTCTCTGCTACACGTAAGGCGTCGGTGCTGTCCAACTCTCTGCCGATTACATAGTCCAAAAGGTAAAACTTTATCAATGAGCGTCCTAAACTATCGACGTCATACTGGTTCACAATATGGGCCGAAGGCTGAACAAAAGCATCAACCGCTCTCTGCTGCAAGTCCAGGTGAATGCTTTCAATTTCTTTGGTAAGCTCATTTTCTTTCTGGCGTGCATCCAAGACCGCTGCCTCTTTTGCCGCAATATCTTTTTCGATTTCACCTACTTGAAACTGCAATTCTTGAGACTGGTTGTCCAAATCGTTCAAAGCATTCAACAGTGTTCTGTCGTCTACTGCCAACGCATTGATTTGAGCGGCTGCTTTAGCTTTAGAACGAGCTAGCCTAGCTCTTTCAGCGCGCAACTCTTCAATGCGTTGGCGATCTTCTTGGTCTTGATTCTGCGCCAAAGCAGACGTTGACGTAGCCGCTAGCAACACCGCTAGCAGCAACACAGGAATATGCAATTTCCAGTGATCACCACCACGCCAAAAATATCTGTGAGTCTGATCCAACATAATCAAAAGCGTCTTAGTAGAAGTGCCTGTACAACACTTACAATCAATATTTCACAAATCGTAACTAAATTGTAACAAATTCGCAACTTTGTCATAAAAAATTACACAAACAAAATAGCAGTCTAACCGTTATCATTAGCTACAGATGGCAGACTACTGCACTAGACTCAACCATCGACCCAACCAGTCCACTCGCTATTGTTAACGAAGGCATCAAACTACTACAGTAGTGGAGATGTCACGCTAAATGTGGTGAAAGGTTCTAATGGCCTTAAAAAATAAAAATATTATCCCTGGTATCTTGGTGATATTGTTGATACTGGGAGTATTCGTTTTGTATGTGGCAATAAATCTTGAACGTACGTCTACATCAGGTCCTTCAAGTGACAACGGCCCCGATAGCTCTACAACAACCTCAACCACAATTTCATCAGCAGGTATCCACGGCACAATCAGTAGCAATGAAATACAGTCGTGCGTCCCGCAGCCGATGAATACATTATCACTTGCCGGAGTGCTGACACTCACAACAAAGTAAGCCCGTTTGAAAGTGGCTAAACCCAAATAGCCGGCTGTTGAAATGCCGGCATTTACAATCAGCTGAACATCTAGCCCGTTTGCCTACTTAGGCTGTAGTTTTCGTTGCCTACTTAGGCTGTAGTTTTCGTTGCCTACTTAGACTGTAGTTTTCGTTGCCTACTTAGGCTGTAGTTTTCGTAGGGTTTTCATTGCTTTCCCGCTGTGTTTTGGTATGCTAGATGTAATTGGTATTATTATTATCGTGAGCGCGACGACTTGAACGAAGAACTCTGCACATTAACTGCACACTCGCACAAAACAGTGCAAGTAGAAGTCGAGCGTAGCGATGATGTGTTCGCTGCTTGTGGTTATGCTGTAAGCCCCTCCTCCCCCCCCCGCGTGGTTGTGGTCTTCTCCTAGGCCCTGGGGGACCGGCCCCCACTAGCACTAATAGTAGTAGTAGGGGTGGGAACAGTAGTACTGGTGGTGGTGATGGTGGTCAGGTGTTGGTGTTCAGTGTGTTCTTGTTGTTTTTTGTGA